>SCEJ01000063.1 GCA_004102785.1 Muribaculaceae bacterium Isolate-013 (NCI) | reverse complement strand
TGCCGGCAGACACTCCTTTCCTGGGTTCCATTGTGCGCCATCACTGGTCGATAGAAAGTATGCATTGGGGACTGGATGTAAATCTGCTGCAAGACAAGGTGAAGCGCAAGTCGGCAAAGGCCGCCCGGAACCTTGACACAATACTAAGAATGGTCTACTCGATATTTTCTATATGGAAGGGGTTGCGCAAAAAGCGATCTGACAAGAGAAAAGGCGTGGCAGAACTTATGCGCCATGTCTCAATGAACTTTACCCTATTGATGCGGTTTCTTGGCCAAAAATGAAATAAATCTGATTTTCAGAAAAAGATAACTACTTGAAATCCAATCATGAAAATTTACCCGATTCTCAACAATCTGGGTAAGGGTAAATATGTCTTTATTTTTATCTTAAATGAAAGAGCCGTGTCGTCGGTCAGAACCCCGACGGCACCCCAAAAATGGCCGATGTAAAATCGACCCCGTTAAGCGAACTCATCAAGTTCACCAAAGGGCAGAACCCCATCGAGGCGTTCATCGCCAACTTCATGCGTCAGGCGAAGAACCCGACCACCTTCGGCATATTCAAAATGTCAGCCGCCGATTACGAGGCTCTGGGGCAGCCTATGGCGGAAATGCTTAACGACCCCGAAACCAACAGGGAGATGCTTGAAAAATACCGCGTCAAGATGAAGACTCCCGCCGCAAAAATCAAACCGGTTGACCCCGACAAGGTGAATTGGACGGAGATAGAAAAACAATGGGGCATCAGCCGGGAGGATCTTGAAAAGTCCGGCGCGCTCCAGCAGATGGTTTACCATCACAAGTCGCCGGAGCTACATAAAGTCAACGACCCCGACGGAAGCGGCGAAAAGCTGGACGCACGTCTGTCATTCCGCACAAATCCCGACGGCACATATTCGCTCACACCCCATTTTGTCAAGAAGGAACCGTTGCTTGACCAGCCATTCCGGGGCTACACATTCACCACCGAGGACAAGGTGGAGTTATCCAACACGGGCAATCTCGGCAAAGCCGTTGACCTCAAAGACCCCGCGACGGGAGAGGTACACAAATGCCTCGTGAGCATAGACCGCCTCACAAACGAGATCGAGAGCATACCTGTCGATAAAATCTTTATCAAACAGAAAGTTGCCAATATAAATCTGACAATGCAGCAGATAGGCATACTCAAAAACGGCGGTCTTATCAAGGAACAGCACGTCGAACTCCCCAACGGACAGAAATTCACCGCCGACCTGCAATACAACGCATCCAAGCGTGACATCGCCTTTGTCAACTCGGCTCAGTACCGTCAGCAGAACGAGCAGGAGGCACAGCGGGCACAACAGAGTCGGCAACAGGGCGAGCAACAATCCGGGCAAAGCCTCAAAGACAACTGGCATGACGCCAACGGCAACCCCAAGCGTCTGACTCAGTGGTACCATATCCCGCTCGACGAGCAGAAACAGGCTGACTACCTCGCTGGGAAACAGGTACTCGTCGGTGAGGGCAAGGACAGGAGTGGCAACGACTGTACCATATACCTGCAATATGATCCCAAAGAGCGCAAACCTCAGACCACCCGCGTATATCCCGACCGCGACAAGGTGGTGGGCATCGCCGAGGAAAGCAAAACCCAGATGGCGGTAAACGATGACGGCAAGACCAACGAGGCGACCAAGAACGTAAATGAACCGCTCCAGCGCGGACAGACACAGCCGAAGGACGAGGCGCAGCAGAAAAAGCAGCACCAGCCCAAGCCCAAGACTCCAAAGCCGTAGCCGCCTCACCACTTCATCCGTTATCCACAGTCAAAACGACCGCGATTCGCTGACACGTCTGCCGGAACATAAATCCGACCACTGAATCCATAAATCCACTGCGACAAATATCCCGCCTCCGGCAACCTGTCAATATCCTGACAAGTATCTTCACGACATGGGGAGGTGCGCGCGGCCTCCCCGTGTTTTCAAAACATTCACCAACTAAACCCACAAAAATTATGACACAACTGATTGTATGCGAGAAATACCGCATAGCCAGAGCCGTCGCCAATGCGTTGAAGGCGACACTTAACCCGGCATACGGGGTATATACCAACGGCGACATCACCGTTGCCTATGTTCACCGCGGCTTCATCAAGCCTGTCGGTCTTGACAAGGCCGCAAACGGAAGTCTGCCATTCGTGCCGGAGAAATTCAAGATTGCCGTCACCGACAAGAAACGTGACCGCGTACTCAAACCGCTGTTCCGCAACGCGAAAGAGGTTGTCTTCGCCTCAGACGAGGGTGCCGACGCTCAAGCGCGTTTCTTCAATATCTGCCGACACTTCCGAGTCGGGCATCCGACGAGCCGCATGTGGCTTCCCCGCATTACCCGTTCATCTATCAGGCGTTCATTCTCCAAGCGAGAGAAAGGCCGTCACCTGCACAATCTCGCCCAATCGGGTCTTGTGGCAGGCGCGATGGACATGATGTTTGAATATAATTTCGCCGGAGTTCTCAAACGCTGGTATTACGAAGGCGGGCCGCTGACACGCAAGGAGGTCGTAGCCATGCAGTATCTCAGTGACATGGATGAACAGGCGGCACAATATGACGCCCAACCGAAGGCGTACAGAATCTTCCTCGATTACGGAGGGCTGCACCTCATTTCTGATCAGTCTTGGCAGAGCGAGAGGGTCTGCGCCGCAATCGTTGACACTATCCCTGTCGGCGAACCCGTCAAGGCGCGGATGACCGTCACGGAGGAAGATGCGCCGGCAGTCAGGCTCCACACGATGCTCACTCTCCAGATGGACGCATTCGACAACTTCGGCTTTATGCCGTCGCTCACCGTCAGGACAGCGGAGAAACTCTACGAGCAGGGCTTTATCTCATCGCCATACGTCACCGCACCGGACGCCGGCAACGGAATAACCGTGTTGCGCCGACTGTCCAAACGAGCCACAAAGACCGAGCGCAGCCTGTACAGACTTATTGCAGGACGCATGGATGCGGCGGCAATACCGCCGGAAAAGAAACAGTATGCCACTGTGACGGCTGAAATCGCCGGACTGACATTCACCTGCCGATGGGAGGTGAGAAAGCCGAAGCCCGAATATACAGGCTCATCGGAACAGACAATCACCATCGTCGAAAAGATGATGGCTCCGGTCAAAGAGGTATCACCCATTTCATACGGCTTTGTTCCGACACTTGCCAACCTCACCGGATATGCGACGCTGACCGCAGACACTACGCACCCCGATATGCCTTACTGCCACACCGTACACGAATACGGCACGGCACTCGAAGGTCTTATGCGCAAGGGCTTCATCACGATAAATGACGGCACTATTGCCTGCACGCCCGAAGGCGACCGTCTGCTGCTTGACCTCGCGCCATACAATCTTGCCCACAGCATACTGGTGGGGCAATACGGTGCTGACGAGATACCCTACGGAACAATAACAGGCAGAAAAGCCGTCAAGGGATTCGGCGAATGGATCTCCGATACCGTCACCGACATTCTGCGCTACACGCCCAAAAAAGAATGACCGCCACGACAGCGATAATTACAGCGATAATTTATATCGTGATTGAAAAATAGCCGCTTGACCATAGCGCATAATCCGATAAAAATCGCTAACTTTGCCACTGAATCGCAGTCATAATTTATTTTGATTGTGGATTTAGTGGTGAGAAGGCGGGAGGGATACCCGCCTTCTTTTTTTCAAACACATATCCCGTCCACCACTTAATCCACCAATAATTTATGGAAGTCTTACTGATTGAGAAGGATACGTTCAACTGTATCCTTGACGAGCATCAGCTTCTATGCGACATGATAATATCCCTCGCCGGACATATCCGACGTAAAAAGCCGGATGAAATGCTTTCAGTCGCGGAAGTCTGCGAGTTTTTGAGAATAGCACCGTCAACCCTGCAATCCATCCGCAACAGTGGCAAGATCGGATTTGTAAGGGATGAAGGCAACGGGGTGAAGTTCCCTTGCCGGGAGGTTCTTGGTTATGCCGAGCGTCACGGAGTAACGCAAAAAATATCCGCCAATGGCTGACGAGATTATAAATAGCAACCACCCACGGATAATAGAAGCACGTGACAGGACACGACAGGCGTTCGATTCCATTGACCTGATAAGGGAGAGCCATCATCCGATACTCGGCAACATCAGCTTTCTGACGGATAAGGAAGTGGCGAAATTTTTGAGAGTCAGCCGTCGGACGGTTCAGAACTACCGGGATCAAGGCATACTGCCTTATTACATAATCGGGGGCAAATGCCTCTATGTTGAGTCCGAAATCGCATACCTTCTGGAAGAAAGTTTCCACCCGCGTTATAACGAATAATAATTCAAAACTCTACCAAGCACAAGGGCGACAGCCGGATTTCTCCGATTGTCGCCCTTGTGTCATGGCTCGGCGTTTATCTTATCTTTCTCGGACGCCCACGTTTTGGCAGCGGTGTCGGGACGAAATCCGTCGGTTCTTCCGCCAGTGGCTTTATCCCGGTGGGCATTGTGTCGAATTTGGCGCGCATACGTTCCATATCCTCCGATATGGTCTGGTCAAGCATCCTCGCATAGATTTGCGTTGTAGAAATATCGGAATGCCCCAGCATCTTTGAAATGGTTTCAATGGGGACATGGTTGTTCAGCGACATGGTGGCAAAGGTATGTCGGGCGATGTGCGTCGTCAGGTGCTTGCCGATTTTAGCAAGGTCAGCTATTTCGGCAAGGTACGAGTTCATGCGCTGGTTGGATATTACCGGTATCACGAGGTTCTTCGCCACCGCTTTCGGGTGGTTGCGGTATTTCTCTGCAATCCTTTTCGGGATATCGAGCAGGGGTATGGTACTGACCTCGCCGGTCTTCTGGCGCGCCTTGCGTATCCATTCCTCGCCGTTCTCATCTTTTATTATATGGTCGCGCGTAAGAGTGGATATGTCAGCGAAGGCAAGTCCGCAGAAGCAGCAGAACACGAATGTGTCACGCACGAGGTCAAGACGGGGGAGTGTCGTAAGGTCGAGCTTCATTATCGCTTTCAGCTCGTTTTCGCTCAGAAATTCCCTGTCAGACTTTGTGCGGGTATAACGCTTGCCGATAAACGGGTCGTCGTCAATCCACTTGTTGGCGATACCGACCCTCACGACATTCTTCAGATAGCGGATATACTTCACGGCGGCATTGTTGGCGCACATTTTTCTTACACGCAGGAAATGCTCGAAGTCATCCACCATTCCCGATGTAAGGTTCTTCATCGGAATATCGGACACATTCTCCTTCATCATCAGAAATTCTGACAGATACTTTTCGCAGCGTTCCCAGCGAAGCACGGTAGCCTTGCAGATGTCGCCGCGCTCATACTGCTCCCTCACTTTCACGTTAACCTCCCGGAAAGCCTCGCAAAGCATCTTGGGCTTTTCGAGCTTTCCGAGAAACGCGCGTTTAAGCACATCCGGGTTTATAGGCTCGTCACGCAGAACGAGCCGGTTGTGGATTTCGCATATCTTGGTGCGTACCGTGTCAAGGTAGCGGTTAAGCTCAAGGTCTTTCTTGGTCTTGCCTTTCGACTGACCTTTCGCGGCATTCCAGTCATCGGGTCTGACAGTGCGGTTGACATATATTTCAGCACGCTGTCCGTTCATCGTGATACGGAGGGTTATCGGCAGCTCACCCTCCTTGTTGGCTCTTTTCCTCGCGATGAAGTTCAAGGAAAAGTAGCTTTCATTGGATAGTTTCATTTTGTCTTGTGGCTTTAATGGTATCTTAAAGATACGCAAAATTTTTCAGTTTTACAATCTGTAAATACCAGAAGACATCAGAAAAACGGGGTGTAAAGAGGGAGCAAAATCACATTTTCTATGGTTTTCGCTGATTTGCTCCCCGATTTGCTCCCTTTTTTAACAATTATTCAAATGGAATATTCTTAAAAAAGAAAGTGCAGACAGGTGGTTGACAAGCCGGATTCAGAGGTTGGCATACTTTGACAAAAGTGCTGTAATGTCTGCATACTGTTCCCTCTGAAGCTCCCTCAGGAAGCAGGTATAAAGTAGTCGCAATCGGCGCAAAATATTGAAATGCAGTCAACTAACCTCTAAAAAGGGAGCAAATTCAGTGTAAAATTTCTTGCTCCCTTTTTGCACACCGGATATTGCCATATATTGCGCTGATTTGGGGTAGGAGGCAAAAAGCAAAACCTCCGAAAATCGTTGATTTTCAGAGGTTTTCTTCGATTTGATAAATCTTATCGTGATCCGCCTGGGGCCGTTAAACTCCGACGCTGTATGGTGAGCATCAATGAGTTATCTCGGCTTGTGCCAATCGACTCACTTATCTATCACGCTCATACTTCAATGTTCTTCACCGAATTTCAAAATCCAGTATTGCAAAGGTACTAAACCTTTTCCATTCACCAATACAACAGACTGTTAAAAATGCTTGGGCTCATTATACCTGGGGGCATGGGGTCAAATCCTTTTCACTGTATTCTCCGCTGCCATTGTTACAGCACTTAATTTCGGCAATAATTTGAGTTTATTGCCGAAGTTAAGTCGAGCTAAGATAAATGAGATTCTAATAATGATAAAACAATCTACCTCACTGTTCCCTGTTAATGGCACAATTAATTACATAATTTGCTGAACCTATTTAATTCTCATCATCTTTTTATAGTGTTTCCCATATCCCATAGTCTCAAATACTTTTTTCAAAGCATCCATAAATATCTCATAATCAAATTCTTTAAAGTCATATATATTTTGTCCTAAAGAATGAGATTCTCTGTTAATGTAACGATAAAATGCCTGATATTTAGGTTTTTTGAAGATATCCTGATTAAACACGTTGTTTAAGTCGCGTTTTTCCACAAAATTGAAGAAATATTCAATGATATTTCTCATACAATTAGCTATAAGTGCTGGGTTGGCTTTAGGATCCCGAATTGCCATCCAGTATGCATGATAGTCGCTTTGGATATGCTCATAATGCATAATTTCTATTTTGCTTCCTTCTTCATTTTTCGAAACTCTAAAGAGAGCTTGCGCAGCATGTCGTCTATCCTCAACGATTTCCGTCATTTCATAAAAGAAATATAGACTGTGGGTTAAAATAAAAACCTGCTCAAACTTTGGAGTAACAATAATTTGCTGATTTTCTTTATCAACCTTTAATTCTGGATAAAATAGATTCCGAAGTAATCGACCAATGTTAAACACATAAATGTTGGAAAGGCTTGACACGGGATCATCTATCACAATAATACGTTTTTTATTGGTAGAAGATTTATCTAAAAGACCTTGGCAAGTTTCTATGAAATAAAGAATACTAATTATAGTCCGTTCTCCTTCACTAAGTGTTTTGAAAATAGATTTATTCTCATTTTCTCGTACAATTCGATATAACCCCTCTTCATGATCGCATTTTACAATTTTGAAATCCGTAATACCCATATCAATAAGCATAGAATTAATATGAATTATAGCGTCGTCTATGTTTATAATCTTTTTTTGTTCCTCTTCTATGAGCATACTAACGGCTCCCATTTTTTCTCGATATTCTTTTTCGGAAGCCATAACTTTTTTAATTTTTTGTTCAACTGTTGTCTGTTGTTCTATAAAGTCCACGATTGATTGTGTGTATTCAACGCGCAGTAAGTTCCAAAATTTCGTCTTAACTAAAGAGAGTTCTTGCGAAATTTTAGATAGCCGTTTATTGAAATCTTCGATTAGTGTATTAGCTTGAGCTATTATTCCATTTACGACATTTAATTTTAATGATGAATTGTCTAACTCAATAATGGAACTGGGATGACGATATTTATCTCTAATCTTACTTATATTTGAATTAAGAACTTCGAAATATGCCTTTAATGCTTCTTCATAAGGTTGAACTAAGTGTTTAACAATTTCAATATGTGAAAAATCTATTGTTACAATTTCTTTAATTGCAGATGAATATGCTAAGCCTTTAGCTTCGATATAAGCAAGCGCACGCTCATAATCTTCATTAAAATACTCTTTTAACAAAGATATAATATCTTCCGAATATGGCCTTTGACAGAACGGGCATACACCATTTGTATCAAAGGACATGCCAGTTTTTACCCAATCCGAATTTTGTAATTGATTGATAAGTTTCGCAACTCTACTATCCTTATTCCCGGTAATTACATCTTTGAAAATAGGATCTAATTCGACATCTGCTGCTTTAAATTCGATGGTAGGTATAGTAGCGATTTGACTGCCCTTAAACTCATTCAAGCGTTGGATTTCGTCCCGGAGGTCGTTTATAGTATAATTAATAGGAGTTGATGGCAAAGGGAGTTTAATTAAATAAGTCGATAATGCTTCTTTACTCCCTTTGAGTCCTTCCAAACAATATTCTAACACTCGATCACCTCCTGTATATTGTTTCTTGATTTGCCAGAATCGGGAATAGTAGCTATCCCTAATTGTATCCAATTCTTTGGATAAATTTTGGCGTAATTCAATCTGTTTACTTATCTGAGAAGATAAGTCCCGTAATTCAATATTGGCACTATCAATTCTCTTTCTTGCGTCTGAATTTTCTTTGGATAAAGAAAATATACCTCTTTGTGTTTCGGAACTATAAAATACATCCCGAACATATTTCTCATTATACACAAGGATTTCTTCCACATCCATGTCCAATGGAGGTTCAATATTGCAACTTGAATAAATTGGGTCGCTGAAGTTTCTTAAATATTCAGATAATGTACTCTTTCCAGAGCCATTAAGTCCATAAATCAAATTGATATTTTTATCTGTTTCCAAAGTGGCCGTTTGTTTGTAGCAAGCAGGCCCTAATATAGTAATCTTTTTAATCATGGTATTTTTTGGAAAAAATCTTATTCTATAATAGTCCTGTCAATTATCTGAAGTTTTGCTTGTGACGGTTCTTCGTAGGCGTTGCAGGTAGCGAGATAGTTCTTCAGCTCCGTGAAATCAGTGCCGTATAGGTTATCGCTGAACTGATGGAGTTTTGTCATCACGTTTATGTATGCCAACGGATCTTTGTGCCGTGTCAGTTTTCGCAAAGCGAGGATATAATCCTCACGGAATACGGTAGGCACAATTATACGCGATTGGTCGGCACGGACAAATTCGGCGTTCATCATCACACGGGCGACACGGCCGTTGCCGTCGTTGAAGGGATGCACCTCGCTAATCATGAACATCATGAAAATTGCACGGGCAAACGGATCTGTCAAGGCTGCATAATATTTGAAGCCTTGTGAGAGGGTGCCTTTCACAAGTTGATAATCCACAAACTCCGTCATTCCGGCACGATTGTTTTTTGTTTTGAAAATGCCGGGGTTCATATGGGGACGTCCTTCAAGTAGGATGCTGTGCCTGTGGCTAAGAATCGAAAACAATTCTTTGGGTGATGTAGGAGTCTTCATCATTTCTGCGCGGTTGGACAACACCTTGAATGTTCCGAGTATGTCGTGTGAATCCTCATCGCGTCGAGGCATAGGAATACCGGAGTCAACAATCGCTTTCGCTTCATCAATCTCAAACTCCGTTCCTTCTATATAATTGGAAAAATAGCTCTCAAAAAATGAGAAAAGCCGGAACGATTCCTCATCGGTATTACGATTGTTGCGGATAACAAAATATCGGTCCTTTATTGCTTCAAAAAGCACTTCAAACAGTTCAACCCTTGTTTTGTCAAACGGATTACCGACTGCTAACGCTTTCGCGGAGTCTGTTGACAACACTTTAGCATCATGAGTTGAGAGCAAAGCGGAAATTATGTTATTGATTTTGGCAAACTCAGTCTGCATCCCCAATTCTTCAGCAACGGTTCTCAGTTCATCGCGATATTCGTTAAGACGGTCTTCACCACCGGTGAGCAGTATCTGTTCGAGTTTATTTTCTATCACACTGATAGGAAGAACACGTGATTCATCACCAGATTTTCTTGACATTTGCATATTCTCAAGCATATACCGGTGTTCTCCCGATATGTGCATACCCATAAACGGTATATCATGCGGCGACGCTTTTGGACCTTTGACAAAATTAAGAATTATACCGGGTAAGTCTGTTACTCTCCTTGTAGTTGAATTGGTAAGGAAGAAATCACCAGTCGCTGTCGGTCGCATCTCTTTGGCACTGCGATGGCTTATAAGAGCATCGGGATAGCGATATACGAGTATATCTATAAGGTTACGACGCACAATATTCTCCAAACTATCGACACGATTGGTCGTATATATGCGTGGCGCGACTTTTCGCAACTCACCTTCCTTTTCTTTCTTACTGAGCACACGGGAAATGTTCGGGTCAGACGAACCGAAAATAATCTCTTTTTGGGTGTCAACTTTAACTGCCATACAAAAAATCACGATTAAGAGAATACAAAGGTACAAATTTTTGCGATTATAACCGCGATATTTACAAAAAACTGAGTTTAGGACATGCCATTTTTGGCAGTTGTGCTTGGATTAGTCCTTAAAAAGACGTATGGTATTACAAAATATCAATACTATAAATTCTTGTGAGTACAAATTTTTGCGATTATAACACCGATTTTTACAAAAAACTGAGTTTAGCCTTTAATTCATACTGTCTGTTTGAAGTTGCGCAACGGCATGACGGATTCCGGGCGATGCCGTCAGCGGCGTTTGGCGCGAGTCCTGCACTGCCGCAGACCGCATCGCCACGGATTAGAGCGGGCTAAACACCGGGTGAAGGATCGACAGTGCAGATGGCGTCACGGAGGCCGCTACACCTGCACCGTCTTCTCCGTCACCCCGTGTTCCTTACGCCCGCTCCGGTGCTGTCTTTCTACGGGTTGCGCCACATCCGCTGATTGCGGCAACACACGTCACGGGTTGCCGTAATCAGAATCATTACACACTCTTTTTTCTTACGGACTAACATTCCGTTATGTCGGTTATCCTGTGTCACCATAAAGGCACTCGCGGCTCTATGTTTCTCACCGGCAATCGCATATATCACAGCACGGAGTATATTCGCTCGGTATGGATAACGTGCCGGGACGGGCTATTCTTTTGCCGACAGCTGAAAAATCTCCAGACCTCGCTCCCTGCGGTCGCTCAGCTCGTATTTTTCAGCCGCCGGCGAACAGCCCTTTGCTCCCGTCACGCTGTGGTGTTATCGAGCGAACATACTTCATACTGCGAAATAGACGCATTGAGGTTAAAAAAAATATCGCCTTATGACACAGGATAACCGACATAATAGAAAATCGAGCTTCACACCTTCACCAGCTCATACCGCATTAAGACGGACTGCAAAGGTGATGGCTGTCATTATCGGAGCGGTGGTCGGGCTGGTGCTTATGGTGATACTCAAACCGATATGCAGAGGTGTCGGGTGGGTTATCTCCCTAATCTCCGCAGTTGTGATAATCTTTTGGCTGATAACAAATTTCTAAACATTTACGACTATGGCACAGAACTCAATGAAAGGAACTCAGGCGTTCCAAGACACAATCAGAACTTATCTTGACAATATGGCGGAGTCTGACGCATTGTTCGCCGTCAAGTATGCCAATCCCTCAAAGTCGCTCTCTGAGTGCATCACCTATATAATCTGCCAAGTGCAGAAAAGCGGATGCAACGGGTTCGAGGACGATGAAATATTCGGAATGGCAGTCCACTACTGGGAAGAAAGCGAGATAGAGGTCGGAAAGCCTGTCAACTGCCAAGTGGTGGTCAACCACACGGTAGAACTCACTGAGGAGGAAAAGGAGCAGGCACGGCAGGACGCCATCGCAAAACTCCGTGACGAGGAAGCGTCCAAAATGCGCAGACCCTCGCAATCCAAGAATGCGACCGAGAGCAGACCCCAAGTTGAACAACGCAGTCTATTTGACTTCTAATACATTACAGCTATGAAACCCAAGACTATGATACAGAAAGAGGTTGCAAGACTTTCAGCAACCCTGCGACCAATATCCCCCAAGCATACCGAGTGGGCATACTCTAACTGCGTTGAACATATCGCATACCGAGCCAAAAGCGGTATGCTTACCTGCCCCGACTGCGGACACTCATGGAAAAGCGGTGACGGCACGCTGTGTGACACCCTTGAAGGTTGCATCTGCCCTCACTGCGGAGCGGAACTGAAAGTGCAGGACACACGCAGACGCACTCAGAAGGGTGTACGGTATTTCTGCATACTCACCACCTGCCGGGGTTTTCAAGTAATCAGAGTGGCGCAGGCACACTATTCAAGCAAGAAGGGCGAACCGATGAAATTCTACTGCAACGAGGTGGTGCAGCGTTGGATTTCACCCGACGGCAAAGTGACCGACATGGCTCTGCTCCGCACATTTCCCTCCTACTACTGCGACCAGTGGTCGTTATACAGCGACATGGAAGTGCGCCCCTACAACAGCCTTTATGATGATGTCTGCAAATGGAGCGAAGTCTATCCGCTGATACGCACAATCCCACAGCTCAGACGCAACGGGTTCAAGGGCGATTTCTACGGCATCTCACCCGTGTTGCTTTTCAAGAGGCTGCTTTCCGACACACGGATTGAAACGCTGATGAAATCCGGAGAGATTGAGGATATGAAATACTTTATCCTCAATCCACGCAATGCCGAGATGCTCTGGGCATCATATCTAATCGCCAAACGCCACCACTACAAAATCAACAGCCTTGAACTGTGGTGTGACTATCTGCAAATGCTGAACAATCTTGGGCAGGACATACGCAACCCGAAGAACATCTGCCCCGCAGATTTCATTGACGCACACGACAGGGCGATGCGCAGAATAGAAGCCAAGCGAATGAAGGAGCGCACTGAGAATGAACGCCGATGGGAAGCCGAAAGGCGTGACCGTGAACAGCGAAAACTGCTGGAGGAGAAACAGCGTGAGGACGATTTCAAGGCTATGAAGTCCAAATTCTTCGGGTTGGTAATCTCCGACAACGAGATAACGGTCAAGGTTCTTGAAAGTATCAAGGAATACTATGAGGAAGGCAAAGCGCAGAATATATGCGTGTTCGGAGCTGGTTACTACACAAAGGCAGAGTCACTTGTGCTGTCAGCAAGGATTGGTGACAGAATAATAGAAACCGTGGAGGTTGATTTGCAGACCCTCACAGTGGTGCAGTGTCACGGCAAAAATAACAAGAACACCGCCTACCACGACCGTATTGTGGATTTGGTGAACTCCAACGCCCGACTAATCAGAGAGAGAATGACCGCTTAAATGTTTAATCCGACCTGCGCCAGCAATGGCGCAGGTCACAATAACCACCGATTATGAACGTGACATTTGAACATCCGACCATCATCTTTGATGACAAAATAGCCGAAATCATCATAGAATTTGTGAACCATATTCTCTATGCCGACAGCGAGAAAACGCTACGGCAGATAGTAGCCGATTTTGCCGACAAGTATGACCTTGACCGATACTTCGTATATGGCTTTGGCAGTCACCACCTATGGCTTAAACAAAGGAAGATAACCAACCCCGATATAACATTTGAATACCGAATACTGATTGTAGAATACTAAACCGCAACACTATGGCAACCAAGTTAACCACCAACGGAGTAAGCACAACTACTATTCCCGGCACAGAACAATACGAGGTGTTTTACACCGGCTACCGCTCACAGCGAAAGAAATACTACCAATATGATTACCGCCACACCGATGGAGAGTTATTCTCCTGCGTCGCTCCAACCCTTACGGAATGTCGCAGAAAACGTGATGAGTGGCTCTATAAGAAAGCCTCCCACAACTGAAAATATAGCCAAGTCGTAATGCCAGAGCGATGTGACCTCGTGAAGAAGTCACACCGCTCGATTTTGCAAAAATTTCGGCCGCCACAGGCGGCGTTGGGTTGCCCAAAAACATCGTTCAATCACGGCTTTTTCATTTAAGATAAAATAAAGCGTATACCTGCCCTTACCCGCTTCAGCCCGAAGCGGGTAATCTGTTATATCTGTATTTCAGTTGTTTATCTCTTCGTTAAAATCGTATTTTTTTCAT
>SCEJ01000062.1 GCA_004102785.1 Muribaculaceae bacterium Isolate-013 (NCI) | reverse complement strand
CCCTTGATTTACTCTCGTCAGTCCGGATAGCTATCGGGCTTTGGTTTGTGTAGCAACCTTACCCCTGACTTTGAGCCTTATATCAAGTTTCTGTGCGTGGAGCCAGACTTTTGTCCTTAGCTTCCTTCCGATTCTCCTCACGGTAGACACCGTTGCCTCGGACTATGTGCTTCCCGCTATCGGGGCGCGCTCGGGACTTTCACCCGTTAGATTATGCCCATGTCGGGCGAACAACGAGAAGCGGTGTGCCAGCGCAGAGCCGGCACACCGCTGTGGGGTGATATCGCTTCTCTCCTTATTACTTCTTGAAGGGGAGGCCGAACTGCTTAAGCAGTGCGAAGCCCTCTTCGTCGGTATTGGCCGAGGTAACGAACGTGATGTTCATACCCATGAGCTTGGAGATGGAGTCGATGTTGATTTCGGGGAAGATAATCTGCTCGGTGATGCCGAGGGTGTAGTTGCCGCGGCCGTCGAGCTTGCTCTCGATTCCCTTGAAGTCGCGGATACGGGGCAGAGCCACGCGTACCAGACGCTCCAGGAATTCGTACATCTTCTCGCGACGCAGAGTCACGCGCACGCCGATAGGCATTTTCTTACGAACCTTGAAGTTGGAGATATCCTTCTTCGAGAGGGTCTGCACGGCCTTCTGGCCGGTGATGGCGGTGAGCTCGTTGATAGCGGTCTCGATTATTTTCTTATCCTGGGTAGCTTCACCCAGGCCCTGGTTGATAACGATTTTTTCCAGGCGGGGCACCTGCATCGGAGTGGTGTAGCTGAACTCCTTAGTCAGGGCGGGGACGATGGTCTCCTCGTATTTTTTCTTAAGGGTGGTCTGGCTCATTACTTAATCTCCTCTCCTGATTTTTTAGCGAAACGTACTTTCTCGCCTTTGTCGTTGACACGCACGCCTACGCGGGTGGGCTTGCCGGTCTTGGGGTCGACGAGGTTGATGTTCGACAGGTTGATGGGGGCTTCCATTTCGATGATGCCGCCCTGGGGGTGCTTGGCTGAAGGTTTGGTGCTCTTCTTCACGATGTTGACGCCTTCCACGATAGCGCGGTTCTTGGCAGCATCCACAGAAAGCACTCGTCCCTGCTTGCCGCGGTCCTCGCCGGCGATAACGGCAACGGTGTCACCCTTTTTGATATGAAGTTTCATAATTCAGGGGTTTTGTGTTGTTTGTTAAGGGGTTATTTGCCTCAGAGGGATGCTTAGAGCACTTCCGGAGCAAGTGAGACGATTTTCATGTTGGTGGCGCGGAGTTCGCGGGCAACCGGTCCGAAGATACGGGTGCCGCGGAGCTCGCCGGCGTTGTTAAGCAGCACGCAAGCGTTGTCGTCGAAGCGGATGTAGGAGCCGTCGGGGCGACGGATTTCCTTCTTGGTGCGTACAACGACAGCTTTCGATACAGTGCCTTTCTTTACGTCTGACGAAGGGATGACGCTCTTTACAGTAACGACGATGATGTCGCCTACCGATGCATAGCGACGGCCTGTACCACCGAGAACGTGGATACACAGAGCCTCTTTCGCGCCTGAGTTGTCGGCTACGGTTAAACGTGATTCGGTCTGTATCATTGTTACTTAACTTTTTCGATGATTTCTACTAACCTCCAGCGCTTTGTAGCTGACAGGGGGCGGGTTTCCATAAGGCGAACCTTGTCGCCGACGGAGCATTCGTTCTTCTCGTCGTGAGCGTGATACTTCTTGGTCTTGTTGACGAACTTGCCGTAGATGGGGTGTTTCTCCTTCCACTTCACCGTAACGGTGATGGTTTTGTCGCCCTTGTTGCTCGAAACGATGCCGATACGCTCTTTACGTAAGTTTCTTTTTTCTTCCATTTTTCTTGCGTGGCGGGGTGTTACTTCTGGTTGAGTTCGCGAGCGCGGAGCTCGGTTTTCACGCGGGCGATTGCTTTGCGGTCGGCAGTGATCTTGGCGGGGTTGTCGATGGGCGAAACCGCGTGGTTGATCTTCTGCTGGAGGTATTCCTTTTCCATCTGGGCCAGGCGCTCCTTCAAATCGGCCGTGGAGAGTTCTTTGATTTCTTCTTTCTTCATGACTTTCGTATGATTTTCAGGAGTTCTTTATTAGATGTTGAGCGAAGGATCGTAATCGCGCGAAACCACGAACTTGGTGGTAACGGGGAGTTTCTGGGCACCCAGGCGGAGTGCTTCCTTGGCCACGTCGAAAGGTACGCCGTCGATTTCGATGAGCATGCGGCCGGGGGTCACGGAAGCCACGAAGCCTTCGGGGTTACCTTTACCTTTACCCATACGTACGTCAAGAGGCTTCTTGGTGATGGGCTTGTCGGGGAAGATGCGAATCCAGAGCTGGCCCTGGCGCTGCATGTAGCGCGTTACGGCGATACGTGCCGCCTCGATCTGGCGTCCGGTGATCCACTTGGTCTCAAGTGTCTTGATGCCGAACGAACCGAAGGCGAGCTGGTTGCCGCGCTGTGCGTTGCCTTTTGCACGGCCTTTCTGAACTCTGCGGAATTTTGTTTTTTTCGGTTGTAACATTGTACTGGATGTTAACTGTTGGTTGTTGTTAAACCTTTACAGGCGCTCCGCGCCGTAGAGGGGGGAGCGGACTGCATCGTCGCCGTTTACGTCCATCCGTCGACGCAGCTTTGCGACATATTTCAGTGGTGGCAGCCGGTTGGGCTCGGATACGCCTCCGAGGAAGGGTTGCGGTGGAGAGCGCGCCGCGGGCCTGCCGTGGCCGGAGTTTGAGGCTCCGGCGGTCGGCTCCCGGCGGCCGGGGAAAGGTTAACGACTCTTTTCCCCGCCGCGGGGGCCGCTGCCTGTCGGATGCTTTTTAGTTGCGGGGAGCCTGCTGGTTGCGGGGCTTGCGGAAGCCGCCGCGACGACGGTCGCCGCGGTCGCCGCCTGCCGAACGGCCACCCTTGTCCTGCTGGGTGAAGTTGGGGGCGAGATCGCGCTTGCCGTAAACTTCACCGCGGCAGATCCATACCTTCACACCGATCACACCTACTTTGGTGTGGGCTTCTACCAGAGCGTAGTCGATGTCGGCACGGAGGGTGTGCAGCGGGGTGCGGCCTTCCTTGAACATCTCGGAGCGGGCCATCTCGGCGCCGTTGAGGCGGCCGGATACCTGCACTTTGATACCCTCGGCGCCCGAACGCATGGTAGCTGCCACGGCCATCTTCACGGCACGGCGGTAAGCTATCTTACCTTCAATCTGGCGGGCGATGGTTGAGGCCACGATCTGCGCGTCGAGTTCGGGGCGCTTCACCTCGAAGATGTTGATCTGCACATCCTTGTCGGTGATTTTCTTGAGCTCTTCCTTGAGTTTGTCAACCTCGGAGCCGCCCTTGCCGATAATCAGGCCCGGACGCGAGGTGCATACTGTGATGGTGATGAGCTTGAGAGTGCGCTCGATAACGATGCGTGAAACGCTCGACTTGGCCAGGCGGACGTTGAGGTATTTGCGAAGCTTGGAGTCTTCCAGCAGGGTGTCGCCGTACTTTTTGCCGCCGAACCAGTTGGAATCCCAGCCGCGGATTACGCCGAGGCGGTTGCTAATCGGATTTACTTTCTGTCCCATGGTCAGTCTTTGTCGTTGGATTTAACGTCTTTGTCGATGGTGTCAACTACGAGAGTAACGTGGTTGGCACGTTTGCGGATACGGTAACCGCGGCCCTGGGGCGCAGTGCGCAGACGCTTGAGCATCGGGGCGGGGTTAACGAAGATGGTGGAGATGTAGAGCTCGCCGGATTCGGCTTTACGCTCGTTTTTGGCTTCCCAGTTGGCGATAGCCGAGCGGAGAAGTTTCTCCAGGCGGGCAGCAGCCTCTTTATTAGAGAATTTCAGGATACCCAGAGCGCGGAAAACCTCTTTGCCACGAACCATGTCGGCCACCAGGCGCATTTTGCGGGGCGACGAGGGCACGTTGGTCAGTTTGGCGAAGGATACCTCCTTGAGGGCTTCCTTGCGGGCCTGAGCTGAGTTTCTTTTTCTTACACCCATTTTATAATGTGTTCTTTTTATTCGTTTTTGAATTTACCGGCAGGCGGTGATTATTTTTTCTTGTTGCCGGCGTGTCCGCGGAAGGTACGGGTGGGAGCGAATTCGCCCAGCTTGTGACCTACCATGTTCTCGGTTACGTAAACGGGGATGAACTTGTTGCCGTTGTGAACTGCGAAGGTGTGACC
Source organism: Muribaculaceae bacterium Isolate-013 (NCI) (assembly GCA_004102785.1). Lineage (GTDB taxonomy): Bacteria > Bacteroidota > Bacteroidia > Bacteroidales > Muribaculaceae > UBA7173. The sequence continues at coordinate 11,317 of SCEJ01000062.1, read as the reverse complement.
TACGAATTCAGGGGCGATCATCGAGGCGCGGCTCCAGGTTTTGATCACGGCTTTCTTGCCGGATTCCTCCATGGCGTTAACCTTCTTCTCGAGTTTCACCGAGATGTACGGACCTTTTTTAAGTGAACGACTCATGTGTATGGTTGAGTTTCTTAGAAGTTAGCTATCGGGATTACTTTTTACGACGCTCGATGATATACTTCGAGGAAGTCTTCTTCGGCGCGCGGGTTTTGAGACCCTTCGAGTAAAGGCCCTTGCGCGAACGGGGATGTCCACCGGAAGCGCGGCCTTCGCCACCACCCATGGGGTGGTCAACGGGGTTCATGACAACACCGCGGTTGTGGGGGCGGCGGCCGAGCCAGCGCGAACGGCCGGCTTTACCGGAACGCTCGAGGGAGTGCTCGGAGTTGCCCACAACACCTACGGTAGCCTTGCAGGCCGAGAGGATTTTGCGGGTTTCGCCCGAGGGGAGTTTCACGATAGCATAGTCGCCCTCGCGCGAAACGAGCTGGGCGAAAGTGCCGGCCGAACGGGCCATGAAAGCTCCCTGGCCGGGACGCAGCTCGATAGCGTGAACCACGGTACCTACGGGGATTTTGCTCAGGGGAAGGGCGTTGCCGATCTCGGGAGCAGCCTCGGGACCGCTGACTACGGTCTGGCCAACTTCTAAGCCATTGGGTGCGATGATATAGGCTTTAGCACCGTCAACGTAGTAAAGCAGTGCGATACGGGCCGAACGGTTGGGATCGTACTCGATCGACTTCACTACGGCGGGCACACCGTCTTTGTTTCTCTTAAAGTCAATCATACGGTATTTGCGCTTGTGGCCACCGCCAAGGTAGCGGGTGGTGAGGTGACCCTCGGCGTTGCGACCGCCGGAGCTCTTTTTACCGACTGTAAGAGATTTTTCTGGCGTTGTAGCAGTGATCGCTCCTTTGAACACGCCAATAACTTTGTGTCTTTGCCCCGGTGTGGTGGGCTTGAATTTTCTTACTGCCATTTGTTTGTTAATGGTTTATCTCGTGGTTTGAACCCGGGAGGACTACCCCGGAAGTATGCTTCCGGTCCCGACACAGCCGCCTTTTTCGCAAAAGGGCCAATGGCCCGTTGACGGCTTTAGCCTGCGGAGGCACTTGTCCTGGAGTCCCCCTTCCCGGGGCGGCCTGCGCCGGAGCCACAGCTCCGTGCAGACCCGCCACAGAGACGGGAATTTGTTAGATGTTGCTGTAGAAATCGATGGTCTGGCCTTCAGCTACTGTGATGTAGGCCTTTTTCCATTCGTTGGTTTTGCCGCGCAGGAGGCCGCTCTTGGTGTAGCGGGCCTTGTTTTTGCCGCGGACAACCTGGGTGTTTACGTTCTCAACCTTCACGCCGTAGATTTTCTCTACCATATCCTTGATCTGGAATTTGTTGGCGTCGGGAGAAACGCGGAAAGTGTAGCGGTTGAGCTTGTCGGTAAGCTTGGTGGCCGCCTCAGTAACGATAGGTTCGATAGTGAATTGCATTCTGGTTTCCTCCTGTCATTAAAGGTTGTTGATAACGTTCAGGGAGCTCTCGGTGATGATCATGGCCTTGTTGTCGAGCACGGCGTAGGTGTTGAGATCGGCAGCGGTCATCACACGGGTGTTGGGCACGTTGCGGGCCGACAGATACACGTTCTCGTTGCGGTCGTTGAGCACCAGGAGCACCTTTGTGCCCTCCACCTGGAGGTTCTTGGCAACAGCCACGAACTCCTTGGTTTTGGGAGCGGCGAAGGTGAAGTCCTCAACCACCTTGATCTGACCGTCGGCAGCCTTGAGCGACAGAGCCGAGCGGCGGGCGAGAGCCTTGAGTTTCTTGTTGAGTTTGAAGCGATAGTCGCGGGGACGGGGACCGAATACACGGCCACCACCTACGAGCACAGGTGAGTTGATGTCACCGATACGTGAGCCGCCGCCGCCTTTCTGCTTGTGGAGCTTGCGGGTGGAGCCGGAAACTTCGGAGCGCTCTTTCGACTTGTGGGTACCCTGGCGCTGGTTGGCGAGGTACTGCTTCACATCGAGGTAGATAGCGTGCTCATTGGGGTCAATGGCAAAAACCTCGTCGTTGAGGATGGCCTTGCGGCCGGTATCCTCACCCTTTATGTTGTAGATTGCGAGTTCCATTTCGTCGTCGTGTAGTGGGTTATTACTTTTCGATCATTACAATAGAACCTTTGGAGCCGGGGATTGAGCCCTTGATCATCATCACGTTGTGTTCGGGGATGATTTTCACTACCTTGAGGTTCTGCACGGTTACACGTTCGTTACCGGTCTGTCCGGCCATGCGCATGCCCTTGAATACCTTTGCGGGGTAGGAGCAGGCACCGATCGAACCGGGGGCGCGGAGACGGTTGTGCTGACCGTGGGTAGCCTGGCCGACACCGCCGAAGCCGTGACGCTTAACTACACCCTGGAAGCCTTTACCCTTGGAAGTACCGACGATGTCTACGAAATCGTTCTCGCTGAAGAGGTCGACAGAGATAGTGTCGCCCATCTTGTATTCGCCGTCAAATCCTTTGAACTCGGCCAAGTGGCGCTTGGGGGTTACACCGGCTTTCTTGAAGTGACCGAGCTCGGGCTGGGTGCAGTGCTTTTCTTTCTGCTCCTCGAAGCCGAGCTGGAGGGCGTTGTAGCCGTCGGTCTCAACAGTTTTAACCTGGCAAACCACACAAGGACCTACTTCGATAACAGTGCACGGCACGTTCTTGCCGTCGGCACTGAAAACGGATGTCATTCCGATTTTCTTTCCTAATAATCCTGGCATTTCAGTTTTCTTTAGAGGCCAATATCACGCAGGGCGCGACAGCGGGCCTCAGGTTTGATTTGTGGTTGGTTGTTCTCTTTTTGTTTAAGAAATCCTGCGGGGTTATCACACCTTGATTTCAACTTCTACGCCCGAGGGGAGCTCGAGTTTCATCAGAGCGTCCACGGTTTTGGCGGTGGAGTTGTAGATGTCGATAAGGCGCTTGTAGGATGAGAGCTGGAACTGCTCGCGCGATTTCTTGTTTACGAAAGTGGAGCGGTTCACGGTGAAGATGCGCTTGTGGGTGGGCAGGGGTATGGGACCTGAGATAACGGCGCCGGTAGCTTTCACAGTCTTCACGATCTTCTCGGCCGACTTGTCGACGAGATTGTGGTCGTAGGATTTCAGTTTGATTCTGATTTTCTGGCTCATCGTAGTGAGTTTGAAGTTTGATGTTGTTTGTTGATTGCCGCGGGTCAAGAATCATTTGCTGTCCGCGCGGCGTATTTGAACCGCTCGGGCCGCCCGGCCGGGCCGGGCAGCCTCTGCGGCGGGAGTTTTTTATTTCACGAGGTCAACGCGGCCCTGGCATTCGGTGAGAACGTTCTTGGCAATCGACGAGGAAACCTCTGAATAGTGGCTGAAAGTCATGGTTGAGGTAGCGCGGCCGGAGGTGATGGTACGCAGAGCGGTAACATAACCGAACATTTCGGCCAGCGGAGCCTGAGCCTTGACGATGCGTGCGCCGGAGCGGGCTGTCTCCATACCCTCTACCTGGCCGCGACGCTTGTTAAGGTCGGAGATAACATCACCCATCGATTCCTCGGGGGTAACGACCTCAACCTTCATGATGGGCTCCATCAGCACGGGACCTGCCTTCTCCGAACCCTTCTTGAAGGCCTGGATGGCGCAGAGCTCGAACGAGAGCTGATCGGAATCGACGGGGTGGAACGAGCCGTCGAGCACGGTAACCTTGAGTTTTTCCACGGGGAAGCCGGCGAGCACACCGTTCTTCATGGCGCTGGTGAAACCCTTCTGGATGGAGGGGATGAACTCCTTGGGGATGTTACCGCCCTTCACCTCGTCAACGAACTGGAGGTTGCCCTCGAAGCCTTCGTCAACGGGTTCGATGCGCACGATGATGTCGGCGAACTTACCGCGACCACCGGTCTGCTTCTTGAATACCTCGCGGAGCTCGACGGGCTTGGTGATGGCTTCCTTGTAGGTAACCTGGGGACGACCCTGGTTGCACTCTACCTTGAACTCGCGTTTGAGACGGTCGATGATGATGTCGAGGTGAAGCTCACCCATACCGGAGATAACGGTCTGGCCTGTCTCCTCGTTGGTCTCCACACGGAAGGTGGGGTCCTCTTCGGCGAGCTTCTGGAGGCCGACGCCGAGCTTGTCGAGGTCTTTCTGAGTCTTGGGCTCAACGGCGATACCGATCACAGGATCGGGGAATTCCATAGCTTCGAGCACGATGGGAGCGTTCTCGTCGCAGAGGGTGTCGCCGGTGCGGATATCCTTGAAGCCTACGCCTGCGCCGATATCGCCGCAGCCGATTTTCTCCATGGGGTTCTGCTTGTTGGAATGCATCTGGAACAGACGCGAAACACGCTCTTTCTTGTCGGAACGGGCGTTGAGCACGTACGAGCCGGCAACAACATCGCCCGAGTAGACGCGGAAGAAGGTCAGACGGCCTACATAGGGGTCGGTAGCGATCTTGAAGGCCAGGGCGCACATCGGAGCCTCGGGCGAGGGTTCGCGGGTCTCGATCTTTTCGGGGTCGTCGATAGCGTGGCCTTCAACGGCGCCGGCGTCAACGGGGCTGGGCAGGTAAGCACAGACGTTGTCGAGCAGGCACTGCACGCCCTTGTTCTTGAAGGAGGAGCCGCAGGTCATGGGCACGATCTCCATCTTGAGGGTAGCTGCGCGGAGGGCACGGCGGATTTCATCTTCGGTGATGGTGGAGGGGTCGTCGAAGTATTTCTCCATCAGAGCGTCGTCGTACTCGGCGATTTTCTCCAGCATCTTGTCGCGCCACTCCTCGGCCTCGGCCTGGAGTCCGGCGGGAATCTCCTCCATGGAGTATTCGGCGCCCATGGTCTCGTCATGCCAGAAGATAGCCTTCATGGTGATGAGGTCAACGAGGCCTTTGAATGTCTCTTCGGCACCGATAGGTATCTGGATGGGGCAGGGATTTGCACCGAGCACATCCTTCACCTGGCGTACAACCTCGAAGAAGTTGGCGCCGGAACGGTCCATCTTGTTAACGTAGCCCAGACGGGGCACGTTGTATTTGTCGGCCTGACGCCACACGGTCTCCGACTGGGGCTCAACGCCGCCTACGGCGCAGAAGGTAGCCACAGCACCGTCGAGCACACGGAGCGAGCGCTCTACCTCAACGGTAAAGTCCACGTGCCCCGGAGTGTCAATCAGGTTGATTTTGTATTTGTCGCCGGCATACTTCCAGAAGGTAGTGGTGGCGGCGGAGGTGATTGTGATACCACGCTCCTGCTCCTGCTCCATCCAGTCCATGGTGGCGGCGCCGTCATGAACCTCACCGATCTTGTGGGTAAGGCCGGTGTAGAAGAGAATACGCTCCGACGTTGTGGTCTTGCCGGCATCGATGTGGGCCATGATACCGAGGTTGCGCGTATATTTTAACTGTTCGTCAATCTTAGCCATTATGGTTTTTTGAATTTAATAACGATGAATCTGACACCTTATTATATAGGGCCGCCGCGCGGAGCGCCGGCCGGGTGTATTTAGAAGCGGAAGTGAGCGAAAGCACGGTTGGCCTCGGCCATCTTGTGCATATCCTCTTTGCGCTTGAAGGCACCGCCCTGTTCGTTGAAGGCATCCATGATTTCAGCGGCGAGCTTGTCGGACATGGTTTTGCCGCCACGTTTGCGGGCGTAGTTGATAAGGTTTTTCATCGATATCGACTCCTTGCGGTCGGGGCGGATTTCGGTAGGAACCTGGAAAGTGGCACCACCTACGCGGCGCGACTTAACCTCAACCTGGGGGGTAACGTTCTCGAGGGCTTTTTTCCAGATTTCGAGAGCGGTTTTCTCTTCGTTCTGCATCTTGGCCTTCACGGTTTCAAGAGCGGAGTAGAAGATGGTGAACGAGGTGTTTTTCTTGCCATCATACATCAGATGGTTGACGAATTTGGTCACCTTAACGTCGTGGAACACGGGATCGGGCAGAACCACGCGTTTCTTAGGCTTAGCTTTTCTCATTTTAAGTTTAAGCAGATTTGTTTTTGCTTCGTGGCTGGTGTCTTCTTCAGCGGCGCGGCCTAAGGGACGATGGCGGCGCTTGGCTTACTCAACCGTTGTCAGCTTCGGGAAATCAAAAACGAGTTGTGATTGGTAAAATCCCGGCCTCGGGGCCGAGGTTGATTTCTCGTTGGAGCGTTCAGTTTCGCTTCACCCGGCATCCTTATGCGGATGCTCCGGATTACTTCTTGGCTGCTCCGGCCTTGGGACGCTTGGCTCCGTACTTCGAGCGGCGCTGGGTGCGGTCTTTTACGCCGCCGGTATCCAGGGTGCCGCGCACGATGTGGTAACGCACACCGGGAAGATCCTTAACACGACCGCCGCGCACGAGAACAATCGAGTGCTCCTGCAGGTTGTGACCTTCACCGGGAATGTAAGAGTTGACCTCCTTGCCGTTGGTGAGGCGCACACGTGCAACCTTACGCATTGCCGAGTTAGGTTTCTTAGGGGTGGTGGTGTAGACACGAACACACACGCCACGACGCTGGGGGCAGCTATCGAGGGCGGGCGATTTGCTCTTGTCCACAAGAGTCTTGCGTCCCTTACGTACTAATTGCTGAATAGTAGGCATCTTAGTTTTTTAATTGTTTTACTTTATTTTATCGTCAAATGTTGATATTCTCATCCACGCCATAGGAGCGCGCTACACATCTAATCCTCAACGGATTAACAATAATGCGAGCACACTTTATCCCTAAAAGCGATGCAAAATTACAACAAATTTCGCTGATTTCCAAATATTTCCGTCCCATTTCGTCAAAAAAATTCTCCACTCTCCGCCAGCCCCTTACAACCCCTGCTTTACGGCCTCCGGATTGAAGCCGCAACGTTTGCTTCATAACTTTTATACTCCATTATCGCGGCACACCCGAAACACAAACAAAACCCGTCTCACACATCGAAAAAAATTATTTCTCGACCTCTTTCCAGGCTCATTATATCCCTAAACATGAGCAAAATAAGACAACTCCAATACAAAAAAAATACTTTTCAATCACAAAACATAACACAGCCCGATTTATTTATATATTTGCAAAAATTCAACAAGTAATTTTTCTTTATCACCGCATGTGATAATTCAGCCCTAACAACAATCCCCCAAAAATTCAATCCTACCCTATGAAAAAACTATTACCACTACTGTTGCTGACCATCCCGCTGCTCCAGGCCGCGGCATACGACTGCGAGGTGGACGGCCTGAAATACAACATACATCGAGTGCCGGGAGAGAAATTTGTGATGGTGGCGCCTCCCGATGAGGGAAACACCGTATTTCCAACAGACGGGTTTAAGGTCTCCTTAGGAGAGCACCCGGATAACTGGCCTTTGGTTAAAGACGGACGTAAAAGTTATGGACTCAAGGAAATCACAATTCCTAATTCGATCACGATTGAAGGTGAGACATATAGAGTCAGAGGTTTTGATCAGGGAGCTATCATGCACGAACCCCTGCTGGAACGCATAATCCTGCCGGAAAACGGATATATCAATCTATATGATTACAATCTGTTGGATTGCCCGAATCTAACGGAGATAACAAATATCTCCGCCATTAAAATGGTAGGGAACGGGTGTTTTGTAAATGTGCCGCAGTTATGCTATGAAGCGGATTATGAGGGGAACAAAAGCACCACCCTTCATATAACCAAAGAAATGGGATACTACTCATATCGGAATTGCGGGTATGAAGCGATTGAACTTGGCAAGGATATAAACGAGCTATGGGATGGTTGCTTCTCGAATATGCCAAACCTTAAAAGTTTTGATATATCCCACACAGCCATATTCCAAATCGGCAAAGACGTGCTTTGCGACTGCCCGCTGCTGGAGGAGATAGATTTCCGCAACAATGACCATATGGGTCCCTGGAGTATCGACTCCTCGTTCAAAAACAACCCCTCGCTGAAACGAGTGTTCTTCGAGGAATCGATGGAATGCGAGCATTTTCCGCTGACACTCTACGGTGATGCCTTCCACGGCTGCCCGGCGCTGGAAGAAATTCACGTTGACCGCGGGAGAATCGTGATAGACGCCCCACCCTTTGCCGGCGGAGAAATCAGTCGACACGCCACACTGTTCACCATGAAAGGGGGCCACGGCGCATATTCAAGCCATCCTGCGTGGTCTTTTATCAAACGCATAGTTGAGGTACCCTACAACATGACCGGCATAACAGCCCCCGACTACTGCATCACCGAAACCGGAACCGACTATCTCACCGTTGAATGGAAGCCCGTGGCGGGAGCCGACGGCTATTATTACACCATCATGGAGAACCGCGGCTCCTTCATAATGGGCCCCACGGAGATTGATTTCAGCGACCGCACTCTCCCCGATGCCTGGATCGCCAACAACCCCGCATGGACCGACGACCCTGAAAAATGCAGCGGCACGGCCCCCTCTTTCCTCCTTGAAAAGTCGGGCGATTATATCGACATCACCGCCTGTCAGGATTACAGCGGCGACAACGTTTACAGCCAGATTTCAACGGTAAATTTCAAGGCACGCCCCGACGGCCGGTATGCCGAACTTCACGTGTATGCCATCAACGGCAGTCACAAAGACCTGATCCGCGTGTACTATCTCTCCAACTACTTCACAGACCATGAGACACAGGAATTCTCCATCAACTGCGTCGGCGAGGAAGACCTCCCGTTCCAGGCCGAATATTTCCGGCTGGAACTTGAAGCGCCCGAAGGGGTTACGGCCACGATTGACGATGTGAGCTGCACATACAGCTCCATGCTCATGACGATTTCCGGCACAGATCATTTCACACCGATCGGGAATGTTACGAGCCACACGTTCCGCAACCTCAAGCCGGCCCACAGATACTACATCCTCATCACCAGCCTTAAAGAGGACGGCCAGCAATACATGGTGGCCTGCGCTCCGCTAGTGCGCACCCTCAGCGCCCCGACGGCAATCAAGGAGACAGAGTCCGGCAACAGCGCAGAACCGGCCCTCACCGACAAAGGCACGGTTTATGACCTCTTCGGCCGCGCGGTGATGCAGAACGCCACCCGCGCCGAGGCCGCAGGGCGCCTCTCCCCCGGCATCTACCTCCACAACGGCTCCAAATTCATCGTGAGATAGCACACGTTTTATACCCGAAAAGGTGTAATTAACCATAAAAATAGCGATTTTATACCCGAAAGGTTGTAATATCGCTATTTTTATGTAAATTTGCACCCGAAAAGGTATAAACATGACAAAAACAAGACTATCGGCATACGTCAAGGAGAAACGCAAACTCTACGGCCTCACCCAGGAAGACCTCTCGCAGAAATCAGGTGTGGGGCTGCGCTTCGTGCGCGACCTCGAGCAGGGGAAACCCACGCTCCGCATAGATAAAGTAAACCAGGTGCTGCGCCTCTTCGGAGCCGAACTCGGCCCCGTAGAGATGCCGCGCGACGCATACACCTTCCAATCATGAGAACAGCCCGCGTACTTGTAAACGACCATACCGCCGGATTCCTCAGAGAGGAAGCCGAAGGGTATATCTTTGAATATCTCCCGGAATACCTGGCCGCAAACGATACTTCACCGGTAAGCCTTACACTCCCGTTGTCCGATACACCTTACCATAGCCCCGTATTGTTCCCTTTTTTCGATGGACTTATCCCTGAGGGGTGGCTCCTCGAAATAGCACGCGACAACTGGAAACTCAACCCGCGCGACCGTATGGGACTATTGATGGCATGCTGCCGCGACTGCATCGGGAACATAAGTATAATACCGCAAGCACCTGATAATGACTAAATGCCTATACTGTTACGAACCGCTCGAAAACGGAGAAAAAGACTTTCATCGCCGTTGTGCCAGGCGAATTTTCAAAAGCGACGAAGCTCCAGAACTCTCTTATTCGCGCTATGAAATAGGCCACCTTGCCAAAGAGGTGATACGCAGTCAAACCACCCTCACAGGAGTGCAGGCCAAACTTTCACTTGATCTCATTCCTGCCGATGAGACGGGGTGCCGCCGCTTCACGATAGTGGGTCTGTGGGGCAGATTCATTCTCAAACCACAGACTGACATCTTCCGCAACCTGCCGGAAGTCGAGGATCTTACGATGCATCTGGCCGAAGCCGCTAAAATCGCCGTCGTACCTCACACGCTGATGAGGTTTGCAGATGGTGAAATTTGCTACATAACACGACGTATTGACCGTACGGACAACGGAGCCAAACTCCCTATGGAAGATATGTGTCAGCTCACCGAACGCCTAACTGAATACAAGTACCGAGGCTCGCACGAACAGATAGCCAAGGCCATAGGCCGGTATTCCGCCGCGCCGCTGCTCGACTTGACCAACTACTGGGAGTTGACGGTATTCTCCTGGATTACAGGCAATGCCGACATGCATCTGAAGAATTACTCGCTTTATGCACCCAGGAATGACAAGGGTTATATTCTCACTCCGGGCTACGATCTGGTGTCTACGGCATTGGTGATGCCCGGCGACAAGGATGAACTCGCGCTCACACTCAACGGAAAAAATCGTAAGATAAAGAAATCAGACTTCGAGAAGGTGATGGCCGCAAGCGGGCTCGACACAAAGTCAATATCCAATATCTTCAAGAAAATGCTCTCCTGCCGTGAGAAATGGAATCAATGGATTGACAAATCGTTTCTCCCCGACGATATGAAAACCTCTTACAAAGAGATTATCGAACAAAAGCTGGATAAGCTGGAATAAGCCAGGATGGCATTTTTTGAAAAAAATTCGGGGAGGGGATTAAACCTTTCTCCGGCATGGGCGTCATAAGGATGTAGATTAAATTAAAGCAATAGATATATCGCCGGCCGCTACCCCACAGAGGGCACGCTTCAAAACAACCGCCCCTGCGGCAGGCGCCATAATTTATCACAATCGAGTAGGAGGTAAACACTAATCATAGGGTGTTTATCTCCTATTTTCGTGTTTACCGACCTCTCACACCACCGTACGTGCCGTTCGGCATACGGCGGTTCTTAACGCGGATGCTGTTTCTCGTAATATTCCGTAAGTGTGGGATAGTGGGCGCGTTTCAAGTTCTCGTTAGATATAGCTCTGTGTAAGAATGCATGAGCGGTGCGCCAGTAACCTTTTCGGGTGTTTGCCCACTGCCATGCCTGCCATTTGGGGATGCCACATCGTTGTAGATTCTTGAAGCGTGTTCGCACTCGTTTCCAACATTTCCATATACACATGCGTATGCGACTGCGCAGCCATTCGTCAGTGTCCCTCAGAAAGGTGCGCATCTCAGCAAGCCGAAAGTAATTTACCC
>SCEJ01000061.1 GCA_004102785.1 Muribaculaceae bacterium Isolate-013 (NCI) | reverse complement strand
GCAGCTTGTCCTCTGGGATTAACAACACCAAACTGTACAAATAAATCAGGCGACCTTGAAAGGCCGCCCAATACTCTATGTCTTTTGCTTGGTTGAAAATCATAAAGTTCTTATCCCGAACTCGCGTTGATGGGCATATCGGGAGTGATTCTCTGACGCTCGGCTGTATGAAGGTTGTATTTTCTCTCCAGCTCCCGTGTTATCTCCTTGCTGCGGTAAAAATTGTTTCTGTCGGAAACGGCTTTGCCGTCAGTCCCCACACGGAGGGCCACTATATGGATATGATGCCGGTCAATGTCCATGTGTTTGAAAATCAGATAAGGCATATCTCCCAGACCCATTTTCTGCATATACTCATGGGCCAGTGCAGTATAGTCTGTGTCACTCAACCGGTCGTCGGGATGCGGATTAAGGGATATGTGCATCATCGGTTTCTCTGTCTTCGTGTGCGATGGCATCCAGCGCATGAAGTCCTCATATATACGGTGGATGTTCACCGTGCCGGAACCGTCATTATATATTTTGTTGGTGTCGAGCAACCGGCCTTTTTCCTTGTTGATTTTCTCCCCGTTGTAGCAGATGGCACCGTAAAGGGAGTTTCCTAACGAGATTTTTGCGACCATGCTTCATCGAATTGCCGGACCAGCGAGACTATCTCCATGCTGATTCTTACCAGCTCGGTGGTCTTCTGTTCCAGATTATACAGGGCCTTCATCGCCTTTCTCTCGTTGAAATTCTCCCTCAGCGTCTTCACGAGGAGCGCGTATTCCACACCGATGGTACGGTAAAGGGCGTTAAGCGAGGATAATTTATCTATGAACACACGGGTGTTCTCGTCCATATAAAAGACCTTGAACGGCTTTTCAAACAGCACCATCTTGATGAACGCCGACATGGATTCTACCTGAACTTTATCATACATCGACATCAGTATGGCCTGTTCTGTGGCAGTGAAGTTGACGGAACATCTGTAAACGGTGGTGTCGGCCTTCGGTTTTCTGCCGGCCCTCTTTCTATTGTCAGTCATAAATCGTGCAATAAAAAGGGTAATCAAATCTGCGGAGCGCAGAATCGAGAACGGGGAGGGCGACTCTGGAGCCATCCCAACCCAAGCTCGCTTGGCAAGGGTGATGTGCTGCAAATTCAATTTGGTGCAGCACTTCACATACCTTGCCATGCCAATGTTGGCATCGTAAATCAGTAAAAATCAGATGAAGCGAATGTGTCCGTGCGCTTGCGATGAAATCCCGGAATCATGTTTGTCGAATCCCGGAATCGTAAGGATCAATCAGCCGACATGAGGGAGTGCGATAAGAAAAAACGGTTACCCGGCGCGGCTGAAAAGCGTGTTTGAGGAATGTGTTGTGTGTATCTGCGTAACAATATCAGAGGCTGTTGGTTTTCCGAGGGTGGAAATCGCCGGCAATCAGTCGGCAATCGTCGGCATTTTCGGAAAACGACAAATCTTTTTCTGAATGACCGTCGTTATGATTGCAGTTCCGGTCAGTCAAACGGCCGGTCATCCACTCCGACGGAAGGATGTGCTGAAAGTCATCCTTATGGCTGAAAGGTCATGCGGAGATAAATATGAAAGTAAAGATGAACAGACTCCCGGCTGTACCTCCATCCGGTCATGATTATGGCAGTAAGTTCATACTTCCTTACGAGTGGACAGATGAATGAATGTGTTTCTGTGTGTATTGAAGGTCGGCACAACGGCAGTTCATTCAGATGTATGCCTGAACAAACGGAAATACGGATGTATGACCGTATGAACATCTGAATGGCTGAACAGTCAGACGCATGAACGTACTGATGTACTGACGTAAGGAAATACTGACGTATTGATGTATTGATGTATTGACGTATTGATGTACTAACTGATTGCAGACCTCTTATTGATTGTATGCCGGAGTGAACGGGCTGGCGATTTTCAGTTCACTCCACGGATAAGCCGGACATGGTTATCAAGCCGGACATTCCACAAGGCACGGGAAAAGTGCCGCACGGCTGATGCCGTATTACATTACCCAATCCCACCTACTATAAATGCAAGACCCGATTTATGTGGCTTTCGCCACACAGAAAGGGGGAGCCGGCAAATCCACCCTTACGACACTTGTCGCAAGCTACCTGCACTATGTCCTCGGAAAGAGGGTGCTGGCTCTCGACTGTGACCCCAGACAGCACAGCATGGTCGAGTACCGCGAGAAGGACAAGCTGCTGATACGGGAGAATCCCGTTGTCAAAAGGCGTTTCGCCAGATTCATGGAAAACTTCCGTGGGGATGCCTATGAGATTATCAAATGCTCTCCCGCCACAGCTCTCGACCATGCGGAGAAAGCGATTCAGGAAGGGGAACCGCCTGAATATGTATTCTTCGACATCACCGGTACGGTCAACGACCGCGAACTGGTGAACCTTCTGGCCGCAATGGACTATCTTTTCGTGCCGATCACTCCGGAGACCGGAGATCTCAAAAGTTCAATAGGATTCGCCCACAACGTGAACGAACAGATGCTCTTCAAGGAAGGCACCAATGTCAAGGGGATGTTCCTTGTCTGGAACAAGGTGCAGCCGAAAGACCGCAACAACCTCTGTCAGATCATCAACCGTTATGTGGCCTCGCTGTGCATCGAATCGCTGGACACCATCCTGCCCATGAGCGTGAAGTACACCAAAGACGGCGACACATCGGGGCGCTGCGGGATATTCCGCTCCACGTTCATGCCTCCGGACAAGAGCCTTCTGCGCAACAGTCAGCTCCCCGAACTGGTGGACGAGATTCTGGAAACCATAGAACCGGACTGATTATGGCAAGGAAAAGAGAACCGGGCTTCGATGCCGACAAGTTCCTTGAAAGATACGAGGAAAACGCATCGCATACGACATCTGCGTCCGAAACTCCGGTGCCGTCCGAAGCATCGGTTTCTTCCGAAAAAGCGGCGCCCGACAAGACCGTGGCCGACGGCATACCGCTATCCAACCGGGAACTTGAATATATGGAGAGTTTTATCCTTAAAAACAAGTACCGCCGCATAAGTCGCAAAGGGAGACAGGTGTACATAAGCGAGGAGTTCAAGCTCAAAATGCAGAAGATGATGCTTTTCTTCTCCGATGGAGGCTCGATTACGGAATATGTCAACAATGTGCTGGAACAGCATTTCAAGGAATATGACGACATCATAAAAAGGATGTTCAACGATTCATTAAAATTCTGATATATGGCAACTGAAAACAATAACGCCGCTGCGACAAATAAAAAATCCGCCTCAGTCTCTGCAAAAGACACGGAATCTTACCGCACTCTGTTTCTGGAGCCGGGAGAAGTCGGGGCGAGAAAAGGAATATTCGTTCCCCGTGAGCTTGTTGACAGGCTCAAAATGACCGTACCGCTCCTTGATGTGGATGGGCTGACAATCGGGGTATATGTAACACGGATTCTACTCGACCATCTGAAGGGAAACGCCGACATCCTCAACACCCTTATGGAGAAGGGGAAGAAAAAGACGCGCCTATGAACACAGCATCAATCCTGATTTTATGCGCCTTTGTCTATCTCGCCTTCGTGACAGGGATGTTCCGGGGAAAGGGCAAGAAGCCCGACACCAAAACCGGCGGTAAAAAAGAAACGCAAGAAACGGCATCGGACAGCGACGGTGAGGAACCGAAGAAAAATGTAGTCACGGTTGTTCCGCAGAGCGATTTTGACTTTGACAAATTCCGGGAGGTGCTAACCGAATCTATGGCAGCAGCCATGACCTATGTGCTGAACGCCAGGATGGGGGATGTAAATCCGCAGGATGTCGAGTTCAAAAAGTCTGAACAAGAGAGTCGCAGCAGTGCGAAAGATGATGCCGTTAATGACATTTCTGACGATACCCCCGACATGGACGACTTTGAGCCTGACAGCGTTTCTCCTCCCGCGAAAGGGGAATCAATCGACGAGATTGAGGCGGCGGTGTCCGTGGCGGCAAATCCCTCGGCGACTCCCGAACAGAAAGCCGAGGCAGGAAGAGTCCTGACCGGTATGCGTGATGTGGTCTTCATCGGCAAGATGATGGAGACCGACGAAAGAATCAACGCCGGGATAATGAACTGCATCGCCGAGAGTGTGCGGGCGGCGCATAAGAAAAAAATCGGCAGGCCGTCAGCGACAAGGCGCAAAGGTCGTGAAATTGATGTTGACGGCTCACTCCGGAGACCGGATAATACTGACAAATACAGCGAACAAGATGAAGAAGATTGATTACGGCTGACCGCATTGAGTCATACCATCCACCACACAAGCCGAAAAAAGGCGTTACCGTGGCTGGGTGTGTATCCCGGCCACATTCAAACACTGATTCTTATGAAAACTGCAAAAGACAAGTTTATGATTCTGAAAGGACGTGTCGTCCTCGCCGTTCTTATGATTCTCTGCTCTGTCGAGTTTGTCAGTGCCGCCGGCAACGGTCTGTCGGGCATCAACGAGGCTACGACGATGGTGACATCGTACTTCGAGCCGGGAGTGAAACTTATCTATGCGATCGGGGCGGTCGTGGGTCTTATCGGAGGCGTGAAATGCTACTCCAAATGGTCGAGCGGAGACCCTGACACCAGCAAGACCGCCGCGTCATGGTTCGGAGCCTGCATCTTCCTTATCGTGGCCGCCACAATCCTCAAGTCATTCTTCCTCTGATGTCCGAGTATTCCATCAACAAAGGCGTGGGGCGCAGTGTGGAGTACAAGGGTCTGAAAGCGCAATATCTGTTCATATTCGTCATCGGCCTTCTGTCCCTGTTCGTCCTGTTCGTGATTATGTATGTAGCGGGTATCCCGCAATGGTTCTGCATAGGCTTTGCCGCTGTGTCGGCCTCGGCCCTTGTCTGGCTCACTTTCCGGCTTAATGCCAAGTTCGGGCAATACGGTCTTATGAAGCTCGGCGCAGTGAGATACCGGCCCCGCTACATAATCAACCGGTCGCGGATAACACGCCTGATAAAAACGTGTAGGAAACAACATAATAGATAATAATGAGAAATACCCTGAGAGCGACGACTCTTGAATCGAAACTGCCCCTCCTTGCCGTTGAACACGGCTGCATCATCTCAAAGGACGCCGACATAACGGTGGCCTTTGAGGTGAGGCTCCCGGAGCTGTTCACGGTAACATCAGCCGAATACGAGGCCATGCACTCGGCATGGTGCAAGGCGATAAAGGTTCTGCCGCATTTTTCGGTTGTCCACAAGCAGGACATATTCATATCGGAGAATTACCGGCCGGAATTGCAAAAGGAGGGACTGAGCTTCCTCGACCGCTCTTTCGAGCGCCATTTCAACGAGCGTCCGTATCTTGACCACAAATGCTATCTGTTCCTGACAAAGACAACGAAGGAGCGGATGCGCCAGCAGAGCAATTTTTCCACCCTGTGCCGTGGGCGCATAACCCCAAAGGAACTGAATCACGAGATGGTTGTGAAGTTCATGGAGAGTGTGGAACAGTTCGAGCGCATAATCAACGACACCGGGCATATCAGTCTGCGCCGTCTCTCTGACGACGAGATTCTGGGCACTGAAACGACATCAGGCATCATCGAGAAATATCTTTCCCTCTCCATGTCGGATGTAACGTGTCTGGAGGATATGGATCTCTCGGCAAGGGAGATGCGCATCGGCGACAAGATGCTCTGCCTCCATACCCTTTCGGATACCGACGACCTTCCGGGCAAGGTCAGCAACGACAACCGATATGAGCGTCTGTCCACCGACCGCTCCGACTGCCGCCTGTCGTTTGCCTCCCCTGTCGGATTGCTCCTGCCGTGCAACCACATATATAACCAGTATGTGCTTATCGACTGCCACGACGAGAATCTTGCCCGCTTCGAGAAGACCGCCCGCAACATGAACAGTCTTTCCAAGTACAGCCGCAGCAACGCGATCAACAAGGAATGGATAGACCGTTATCTGAACGAGGCCCATTCATACGGGCTGACAAGCGTCCGGGCGCATTTCAATGTCATGGCGTGGAGCGACGACGCGGAGGAACTGCGGCGCATCAAGAACGATGTCGGAGGTCAGCTTGCGACTATGGGGTGTATGCCACGGCACAACACCATCGACTGTCCGACGCTGTTCTGGTCTGCCATGCCGGGCAACGAGGCCGATTTCCCTGCGGAAGAATCGTTCTATACCTTCATAGAGCCGGCGGTGTGCTTCTTCACTGCGGAAACGAACTACCGTTCTTCGCTGTCGCCATTCGGGATAAAGATGGTTGACCGGCTGACCGGGAAACCGCTGCATCTCGACATTTCCGACGAGCCTATGAAGCGCGGCATAACGACAAACCGCAACAAGTTCATACTCGGCCCGTCGGGAAGCGGCAAGTCGTTCTTCACGAACCACTTAGTCCGCCAGTATTATGAACAGGGCGCCCATGTGCTGCTGATAGACACCGGAAACTCTTACGAAGGTCTGTGCAACCTTATCCACAACCGTACCCACGGTGAGGACGGCATATATTACACATACCGGGAGGACAGCCCCATATCCTTCAATCCCTTCTATACCGAGGATTATGTTTTCGATGTGGAGAAGAAGGACAGCATCAAGACGCTGCTTCTCACGCTCTGGAAGTCGGAGGACGACCGGATAACGAAGACGGAATCGGGTGAGCTTGGCTCGGCTCTGTCAATGTTCATCGACCGGATGAAGAAAGACCGCGACATCGTTCCCTGCTTCAACTCGTTCTACGAGTTCATGCGCGACGAGTACCGCGAGGAAATGGCGAAACGCCCGATTCCCATACACCGTCAGGACTTCGACATAGACAATTTCCTGACTACTCTACGGCAGTATTACCACGGAGGCCGCTTCGATTTCCTTCTCAACTCAAAGGAGAACATAGACCTGCTCAACAAGCGGTTTGTCGTCTTCGAGATTGATAATGTGAAGGATAACAAGGAATTGTTCCCGGTGGTGACGATAATCATCATGGAGGCTTTCATCAACAAGATGCGGCGCCTGAAGGGTATCCGGAAACTCCTTATATGCGAGGAGGCGTGGAAGGCTCTCTCCACCGCCAACATGGCCGAGTATATGCGCTATATGTATAAGACCGTCCGCAAATATTTCGGGGAGGCAGTGGTGGTTACACAGGAGGTTGACGACATCATATCGTCGCCGATTGTCAAGGAGACCATCATCAACAACTCCGACTGCAAGATTCTTCTGGATCAGCGCAAGTATATGAACCGCTTTGACCAGATCCAGTCGCTGTTAGGTCTGACCGACAAGGAGAAGGCGCAGATACTCAGCATCAATCTCGCCAACAATCCGAACCGGCTGTATAAGGAAGTCTGGATAGGACTCGGCGGAACGCAGTCTGCGGTGTATGCCACGGAGGTGAGCCGGGAGGAATATTTCTGCTATACCACCGAGGAAACGGAGAAAATCAGGGTGCTGGATACGGCACGGAGACTTGGCGGCGACATAGAAGCCGCGATAAAGCAACTCGCAAATGAATGATGTATGACGGTTTTACGGTTATTGCTTCTTATAATCACGGCTGTGATCGCCGTTGCCGCGCTCCTCCTGCGGGCGGCACTCTACCTTCTCTCTTTGGGAGTGAGGTTAATCGGAGGATGCGCCTCCAGAATTTACTGACATAAAGAATCATTACAATGAGCAGAATTAAAATTATAATTCCCGTGGTCGCGGTGCTGATGTTCCTGTGCGCCGGCAAAGCTAACGCGCAGTGGACGGTCATCGACCCCTCCAACATAGCGCAGAGCATAGTGAACAACTCCAAGTCACTGGTTCAGGAATCGAAGACGGCGACGCACATGGTAAAGTCGTTTCAGGAAACGGTCAAGATCTACGAACAGGGAAAGAAATATTACGATGCCCTGCGCTCCGTCAACAATCTTGTCCGCGATGCCCGCAAGGTGCAGCAGACAGTCCTGATGCTCGGCGACATAAGCGAGACCTATGTGACGAATTTCCGCAAGATGCTCTCTGACCCGAATTTCACGGCTTCGGAACTGTCGGCAATCGCCTCAGGCTACACCCGCCTTCTCGAAGAAGCCAACGGCGTGTTGGGTGAGCTGAAGAACGTGGTGAACATCACCACCATGTCGATGACCGACAAGGACCGCATGGATATTGTGGACAGATGCTATAAGGAGATGAGCCGCTACCGCAACCTGACCTCCTATTACACGAACAAGAATATCTCCGTGTCCTATCTGCGGGCAAAGAAGAAGGCTGATACACAGCGTGTGATAAACCTTTACGGCAAGGGTGCCGAAAGATACTGGTAATCATGCTCTGCGCGATAGATTTCTCTAATCTCCATACGATTCTGCGCTCGCTCTATGACGAGATGATGCCTCTATGTTCCGACATGGCGGGTGTCGCGCAGGGAATCGCCGGACTCGGCGCGCTGTTCTATGTCGCCTACCGGGTATGGCAGGCCCTCGCAAGGGCTGAACCGATTGATGTGTTCCCGCTGCTGCGCCCGTTTGCAATAGGATTCTGTATCATGTTCTTCCCGACCGTGGTGCTTGGCACGATAAACTCCGTGATGTCGCCTATCGTTCAGGGAACCGCCGGTATGCTGGAGGGTCAGACCCTCGATATGCAGAAATACCGTGAGGAGAAGGACAGGCTGGAATACGAGGCGATGATGCGCGATCCATCAACTGCGTATCTTGTCGATGACGCGGAGTTTGACCGCCAGATTGACGAACTGGGCGTGACGGAGGTAGGCACGGCGGCCGGTATGTATATCGAGCGCGGTATGTATAAAGTGAAGAAGGCCATTCAGAATTTCTTCCGTGAGCTTCTGGAGCTGCTCTTTCAGGCCGCCTCCCTGACTATCGACACCATAAGGACTTTCTTCCTGATAGTCCTCGCCATCCTCGGCCCGATAAGTTTTGCGATTTCGGTGTGGGACGGGTTCCAGAATACCCTTGTCCAGTGGATATGCCGATATATCCAGACATATCTTTGGCTGCCTGTGGCAGACCTGTTTTCGACGATACTCGCCAAAATACAGGTACTGATGTTGCAGAACGACATTTCGGAGCTGACGAACAACCCGAATGTCGATATTGACGGAAGCAACACCGCATATATCCTATTTATGATCATCGGAATCATCGGATATTTCACAATCCCGACGGTTGCCGGATGGATCATACAGGCCGGAGGCATGGGCAGCTACAACCGTGCGGTCAACAATACGGCTATGCAGGCCGGTTCCGCTGCCGGGAGTGTCGGCGGTGCGGTTGCCGGAAATGTGGCCGGTCGTGTCGGCAAACTATTGAAATAACATTCAAACACTGATTAAATGGAGTTCAAATCACTCAGGAACATAGAGTCATCCTTCCGCCAGATACGTCTGTTCGGGATAGTGTTCGTGGCGATGTGCGCGGTAGTGGTCTCGGTGGCTCTGATTGCAGCATTCAATTTCGCCGAGCGGCAGCGGGAGAAGATCTATGTCCTCGACAACGGCAAGAGCCTGATGCTGGCTCTGTCGCAGGACATGAGCCAGAACCGTCCTGCCGAGGCGCGGGAACACGTGCGACGCTTCCATGAGCTGTTCTTCTCGCTCTCTCCGGACAAGTCGGCGATCGAGCATAACATCAACCGTGCGCTGATTCTATCGGACAAAAGCGCTTACAACTACTATTCGGATTATTCCGAGAAGGGTTATTACAACCGCATAATTTCGGGAAACATCAATCAGGTGTGTCAGGTTGACAGCGTGGTGTGCGATTTCAACAACTATCCCTATGTAGCCCGGACCTATGCCCGCCAGATGATTATCCGCCAGAGCAACGTGACCGAGAGAAGCCTCGTGACGGTGTGCCGCCTCACTAACTCGTCGCGCTCCGACGACAATCCCAACGGGTTTATCATCGAGAATTTCAATATCCTTGAGAACAAGGACATATCAACGGTAAAACGATAACCGATGAATAAATTTCATTCAATACGCTCCGCTATATATAATAAGGTGTGGGGCAGACCGAAATCGGCGCTGGGTGCGTATCTGCGCCGCAAGTGCGACAGCATCCCGGCAAACCGCAGGCTTACACTGATAACCGTCCTGCTTTCCCTGTTCATCATCACGGCTTTCTTCGTGTTCGGCAACGCCTGTTACCGCATAGGGCGCGGACAAGCCCTGATGGAGAGAATGGAGCCGGAACATATAGAGGGGCTGGAACTGCCCGGTTTCGACAACGGCGATACGCCGGATATAGGTCAATTAAAGAAGTCCGCTTATGAACTTTCAGGAATTGAAAACGAAAATCAATGACTGGTTTGAATCAAAATCGGCTGCCGAGAGGCAGAAAATGAAGAAATACCTTCTTGTCATTCCCGGCGCAGCAATAATCTTCCTCGGCTCGATGTGGCTTATCTTTGGCTCGTATATGTCTGATGACGGCGCGGAAAAGGGAAAGGCCAACATGGAGCTGCCCGACGGGGACAGCGACAAGTTGCAGGGCAACAAGCTCAAGGCGCTTGCCGAGGCGGAAATGCAGAAGGAGAAGGCCCGTCAGGACAGCATTTTGAGTGCCGCTTCCGTAAGGCAGGATTCCGTACCGGCGGACACAATGGCTGCATCTGAACCTTCCCCGATTGAACAGTCTGCCATGCAGTATCAGGAGGTACAGGCTTCGCTTGATGACTTCTATGTGCCGGAAAACTCCGATGCCGTCCGCATGGCGGAATTGCAGGAGCGTATTGACGAGCTGGAGGCACAGAACGCTATGGCGGCGCAACAGGCGGAGCAACCGGACCAAATGGAACTTCTTGAACGCTCCTACCAGCTTGCGGCGCAATATATGGGCAACGGCAATGCCGTGAATCTCGCTCCGGCGCAGTCTGTCGAGGAAAAGGGAAAAAGGAATGTCCAGCCGGTCGCGCAGGTAAAGAGGAATGTCGTATCGACGCTTTCATCCTCTGCCGTCGGACGCGGTTTCAATACCTATGTCGGGGCAAAAGCGGCAAGCCAGAAAAACACAATCGCCGCTGTCGTGGCAGGGAACCAGAGCGTTACCGACGGGCAGACCGTCAGACTCCGGATTGTGGAACCGATGTGGATAGGAAGCCGCCTTGTTCCACGCAACACAACAGTTGTCGGTGCCGCGAGATTGCAGGGAGAGAGACTTGAGATTGCGGTGTCCTCGGTGGAGTGCGACGGCTCGGTGTATGAGGTGGAGCTGACGGTGTATGACACCGACGGACAGGAGGGAATCAATATCCCCAATTCTATGGAGTCGGACGCTCTGCACGAGATCGGCGCCAACATGGGGTCTACGATGGGCAGTTCGATAAATATCTCCACCGATGCCGGTGCGCAGATTGCCTCCGATGTGGGGCGCGGACTTATCAACGGTGTCAGCCAGTATCTGACAAAGAAGATGCGGACCGTGAAAGTCCACCTGAAATCCGGATACCGGGTAATGCTTCATCAGCCTGAAGATGTGTAACCAAAACAGAAAACCATTATGAATTTCAAGACTATAATTCTTTTCCTTGTCGCCGTTATAGGCATGGTTTCTCCGGCGTTTGCCAAGACCAAAGCGATCAAAAACACCGATAACGATGTGTCGTCCGACACTGAGCAGGTGGAGGAACACGACATCAACGTGTACGGATCCGGCTACACCGACGGAGACAAGTTCGAGGGTCTGACGCGGAAGGTCGGTTTTGACCGCATGATTCCCCCGCACGCTCTGGAAGTGGCGTTCAACAAGACCACCCATGTCATTTTCCCTTCGGAAATAGTGTATGTCGATTTGGGCGACGAAAATCTTGTGGCGGGTCTGGCCGACGGAGCGAAGAACGTGCTGCGTGTGAAGTCGGCTGTCAAGTCGTTCAAGACCGAGACTAATCTCACGGTCATTACCGATGACGGATGTTTCTTCACCTTTAACGTGAAATTCGCAAAGGAGCCGCTGTTGCTCAATATCGAGATGACTGACTTTATCCACGACGGGGAGGCGGTCAACCGTCCAAACAACGCGCAGGAGATTTATCTGGAGCGTCTGGGTCAGGAGTCGCCGATGCTTGTAAAGCTGATTATGAAATCAATCTACAAGCAGGACAGACGCGAGATAAAGCATATCGGTTCAAAGCGTTTCGGTGTGCAGTTCATTCTGAAAAGCATATACACCAACAACGGCCTTCTCTACTTTCACACAGAACTGAAGAACACATCGAACATCGCTTTCGATATTGATTATATCTCATTCAAGATAGTCGATAAGAAGGTGGTCAAGCGGACCGCCATGCAGGAGCAGGTATTGGAACCGCTCCGCGCCCAGAACTATGTTACTGTGGTTAACGGCAAGAAATCGGAAAGGACTGTCTTTGCCCTTGAGAAATTCACTATCCCCGATGACAAGCTGCTTGTCATCGAGGTCGCGGAGAAGGAAGGAGGCCGCAATCAGTCTTTCGTGGTCGAGAACGGCGATATTGTCCGCGCGAATGTAATTGACGAATTAAGCATACAGTAATCCATGAGAAAAGCGATAATGATAATCGCTGCCATGCTTTCCCTCTACGGAGGGAAGGCAATGGCCCAGCGATGCCTCCCCGGAATGTCGGCTGTCGAAGTCCGTGCCGATATGGTAAACGGTTTCTATACCGGCGACTCACGCAACTGCGGCTATGATTTCGGAGTATTCTATTCCGTTTTCAAGGGCAATGCCAACACATGGAGCTTCGGAGGAGAATATCTCCAGACTTACCGCCCTTACGGGGAGAAGGGGCGTATCCCCGTTGCGCAGTTCTCGGGAGAGGTAGGCTATAATCTCCATATCGTCAGCGACTATTCACAGACATTCCATCTATACGGCGGTGTGTCGGCTCTCGGAGGATATGAGACAGTCAACTGGAGTAAGCACACCCTTTCCGACGGCTCAACAATCAGGAACGGCGATGCCTTCATCTATGGCGGCGCGTTGACCCTGTCGGCTGACTTTTATCTTTCGGACAAGCTGGCTCTCGGCGCCCATGTGAAGGAACGGTACGTGTTCGGCAACGACACCGGCCATTTCCTGACCCAGTTCGGGGTACACGTTAAACTCACAATCGAATAATCCATGCCGACAATAGTAGATCTTGACATTAAGAACATTCCGCTTACGGAGTTTATGAAGGCTCTTGGACAGGAACATCCGGTAGCAGCCGACGGTAATCTGCGCATTTACAATGCTCCATACGACAGTGAACACGCCGCGACTATGGTAATAAACACGGAAACAAATCTGTGGCGTGATACAAAATCAGGAGCTTATGGCGGAATATATGACCTTGCGCACGAGATTACGGGCAGTTGCAGTATGTCGGAACTGAACCGGTTTATCGCCTCTGAAATGTCTGCCATCCGCAAGGTTGACATTCGTTATGAGCCGGATGCGCCGAAGCCGCAACGAAAATTCCGTATGTGAGTCATGGACAAGGAATATTTCAAGAGTATATCCCTGCTTGATTTCATGCTGCATTTAGGCGCGGAGATGAAAGGGAAAGACCGCAAGGGGTTCTGGTTTCTGGCTCCGTACCGCAGTGAGAGAAACGCCTCCCTGCATATCGGCTACAATAATCTGTGGTACGACTATGGTATTGGGAAGGGTGGCGACATTTTCACTCTTGCCGGAGAGATGATTGGCAGTGATGATTTCATCCGGCAGGCTGAATATATCTCGCAGGTCATTAAGATTCCGATGCCCGATGGTTACAGACCGGAGCCTATGCCGAAAGTCAGACAGGAACCGGCATTTGAGAATATCGAGGTCGGACCGCTGTGTTCCCGAAGGTTGCTGAACTATCTCGCGGGACGCGGAATCCCGGAGAATCTGGCCCGACGGTATTGTGTTCAGGTCGATTACAGGCTGCACGGCAGGGATTATTATGCCGTCGGCTTTGAGAATGTCGAACATGGATTTGAGCTGCGCAATCCCTTTGCCAAGCTCTCTTATCCTCCGAAGGCAATATCGCATATCACCGGTGGAAATGCAAGATGCAACGTATTCGAGGGGTTCATTGATTTTCTTTCCGCCGAGAGGCTGGGATTCAATGACGGTGTGGATTCGGTGGTGCTTAACTCGGTTGCAAATGTCGGCAAAGCGATACCGCCTCTTTCGGATTACTCCTTGATTCTGTGCTATTTCGACAATGACGATGCAGGGCGAAACGCCCTTTCAAGACTTCGCCGGGAGTTCGGCGACAAAGTGGCTGACAAGTCGGCTCTTTATCCTGACCACAAGGATCTGAATGACTACCTGATGGCTACACAGCCCAAAATCTCCAACAATCCAAAATTAAGACTCTGAATTATGAATACAATTCTCAATAAAATCGGCGCGGTGCGCCTTACTCCTGCCCGGTTCTTCGGGTTTTGGATAACCCTGTTTGCAATCCTCCTCGCGCTCACTTCTTGTTCCGACGACCTTGATGTACAACAATCGTATCCGTTCACGGTAGAGGTGATGCCCCATACTGACAAAATTGTAAAGGGGCAGACCGTGGAGCTGCGTTTCGAGATTAAGCCGGAGGGTAACTATAACAATACCCTCTACACCATCCGCTATTTCCAGTATGACGGAGAAGGAACGCTGAAACTGGTGGATGGTCCCGTGCTGGTAAACAATGACCGTGTGCTTCTCGAAAGCAAGACTTTCCGCCTGACATACACCGCCAAGAGTGCCGATGCCCATAAGTTCCTCGTTGTCGTGCAGGACAACTTCAACTCTACACCGTGGGAGCGAACCTTCGAGTTCAACGGCAAGGACAGCGGCGATGACGGTGGCGACACTCCGGGAATTGTCGGCCCGATTGTCGGACCTGTAACACCGGTTATTCGATGAGAAAAATCCTTATATTCCTTATGGCAATAGTGGCGTTGACAGCCACATCGCCGGCTTTCGCCGCAAAGCGGAGCATAATGGAGTTGCCTCCGTATGAGAGAGCTGTCCTGATTATCAAGCACCATGAGACCCTGCATGATTCTCGCCGACACTGGCCATATCTGGGCTACGGTCATAGAAAACTCCCCGGTGAAAAATATTTCCGAGGCTATAAGATGAGTGAACGGGAGGCTGATTTACTTTTACGCAAAGACCTCAATAAGTTTATCGGTATCTTCAATGACCTCAAACCGATGGATGCACTGCTCTTGGGTGTGTTGTCCTACAATATCGGACCGGGAGCTGTAAAGAAAAGCTCGGTATATCGGAAACTGAAAGCCGGAGACCGCAACATATTCAAAGCATATACTGCACACTGCAAATATAAGGGCAGATTCCATAAAGGACTTTATAAGCGCCGCTGTCAGGAGCTTGCAGCTCTTTTCATTCCGTAAAAACACCGTCTAATATGTACCGAGGGGATGCACTCTTTCGGAGTGTATCCCCTCGCCGTAGTTCGCCCGACATGGGCATAATCTAACGGGTGAAAGTCCCGAGCGCGCCCCGATAGCGGGAAGCACATAGTCCGAGGCAACGGTGTCTACCGTGAGGAGAATCGGAAGGAAGCTAAGGACAAAAGTCTGGCTCCACGCACAGAAACTTGATATAAGGCTCAAAGTCAGGGGTAAGGTTGCTACACAAACCAAAGCCCGATAGCTATCCGGACTGACGAGAGTAAATCAAGGG
>SCEJ01000060.1 GCA_004102785.1 Muribaculaceae bacterium Isolate-013 (NCI) | reverse complement strand
GGAGCGTGTCGACCTGCGACAGCTTATAACCAAACAAGACCCATCAACCAATTCAGACCAAAATGTCAAAGAACTCTCTTTATTTGATGATTTTTAAACTAACGCGATTTTTATCGCACCAGTAGTACTCGAAAATAATGGTCTCGTCATGCCTCATAATACAAAGATAAATACTATCTTTGTGGATATCAAGGCCGGCGACTGTTCGGTTTCTGTCCATATTTGATATTTTAGAAATTTTCCTCCAAATTAATAAAATTGTGACTAAGAGCACGCTGGAGGGGACAGGAATCAACCCGTCGGCCTTGTTTTTTATTCTGCCGGTGTAAAAATCTCGCGATTTTTATGTAGATTTGTGGAGATTTTACAAATTGCATATGACAATAATAAGTAGTGAGAATATTCTTCTTCTCGGGTCGTTTCTTCTTATTGCCGGAGTGCTTATAGGCAAGACAAGCTACCGCACCGGCTTGCCTCTGCTGCTTGTGTTTCTGCTGGTCGGAATGGGATTCGGCTCTGACGGCCTCGGCATCCAGTTCAGTGATATGCACCATGCCCAGTTTGTCGGCATGAGTGCACTGTGTATTATCCTCTTTTCCGGCGGCATGTCAACATCGCTATCGTCGATACGTCCTATCGCATTGCCAGGGCTTGTGCTCTCTACTGCCGGCGTGCTCCTCACTGCCCTGCTTACCGGGCTGTTCATTTTCTGGCTGTCGGGGATGCCGTGGACCAATATACATTTTGCCCTTGTGCCGTCGCTGCTGCTGGCCGCCACAATGTCGTCAACAGATTCGGCTTCGGTTTTCGGCATCCTCGGCTCGCAGAATGTGGGGCTGAAAAACAATCTCCGGCCTATGCTGGAGCTTGAAAGCGGCTCCAACGACCCTATGGCATACATGCTTACGATCATACTCATCGAGACTATAACACTCGGGAGCGACCTGTCGGCAGGGATGCTTGCCGGCCAGTTGGTGCTCCAGTTCGGAGTCGGCGGAGCCATGGGTATCGCTATGGGCTATCTAACGCGATGGCTTATAGGCTTCTACCGGCGTATCGCTTCAGGTGCATCGCGCGAGGATGCCGGGCAGGCCACTGCCATGATATCCATTCTTTTGATCGGCACGGTGTTTCTCACATTCACATCCACCGACACGTTGGGAGGCAACGGTTATCTTGCCGTATATGTGTGCGGCATCGTACTGGGCAATCTCGGTTTTCCGCTCCAGCGAAGCATCACCAAGTTTATGGACGGCATGACCTGGCTGGCGCAGATTGTGGTTTTTCTTATGCTCGGCCTCCTTGTCAACCCCCACGAGATGTTCCAGGTTGCCGCGGTTTCCTTCCTTGTGGGGCTTTTCATGATTGTGGCCGGCAGGCCGCTGAGCGTGCTGATATGTCTGCTGCCGTTCCGGCGCATAGGATGGCGCCCCAAGCTGTTTGTCTCCTGGGTGGGTCTGCGTGGAGCCGCACCGATAATTTTCGCCACATATCCTGTTGTGGCCGATGTGCCGGGCGCCTCACAGATATTCAACATCGTGTTCTTTGTGACACTGCTGTCTCTGATTCTCCAGGGCACCACTGTGATTGCGGCAGCAAAGCGTCTGCACCTTGTTGATGAATCGGCGTCGGCCGAAGATGATTTCGGAGTGGAGCTTGCCGAGGAACATCCCACCTCCCTGCAGACTCTTACTCTCACACCGGCGCATCTTGAAAAAGGGAATACGCTTGGCAGCATAAGCCTGCCCGAGGGTGAACTTGTGATGATGATACGGCGCCATGGGCGCTATATAGTGCCTAACGGCAGAAAGCGACTCTTTCCGGGCGATGTGCTGCTGATAATCAAGGAGGACGGCCCCTCAGTCCCTGGCTACGACAGTGAACGCCATTGTGTCGAGGCGGATTAGTCAGGTGAACCAGTTGTGCCGGCGCGCGCTCACCGCAGGCGAATCCTTCAGCAGAGTGATAAAGGCCATGGCAGAGTGCTTGCGATAGGCATTGCGGAGCATATGCACGCACCCCTCCATCTGGCTACCGGGGAGCGAAAGCGGTATGGCACGCACCCCCAACTGATTGTAGACTGTGGCTTCTGACAGTATGGTGACCATGTCGCTGCGCTTGACCAGCTCAAGAAGAATATTTACCTCATTGAGCTCCACACGCGGAGGCGGCAGCGTGGCGCCTGCCATGGCAAGGCATCCGTCAAGGGCATTGCGGGCCTGAAGCCCGGAGCAAGGCAGTGCAAGGCTGAAATCTGAAATATCGGAGGCCGACAGCGATGTATGGGCGGCCAGCGGATGCCCCTGCCGCAGAATCACAGCCAGATGATTGTCAAAGAGCACGTGCGATTCTATATCGTCCATCCTCTCCGAAGGCCTGAATGCCAGAACGAAGTCCACCCTCCTTTCGCGCAACATCGCCATCAGTTCGGCCATCGGCTTATAGAATACATTTAGTTTTACTCCGGGATAGGCGTGTGTGAACTCCACGAGAGTCTCGGTTAGAATCGGGCTGAACGAATAGGTAACCCCTATATTCAGCTCACCTGCGGCAAGAGAAGCAAGGTCAGCCACGCGCGCCCGGCATGTATCGGCCTCGCATATCGTACGCAGAGCGTAAGGGAGCACCTCAGCCCCGGCCTCGGTGAGTGTCACCGAATGGGGCTGACGGTCGAAAAGCTGCACACCAAGCTCATCCTCAAGCTGCCTTACCTGCTGCGAAAGGGTGCTCTGCGCCACACACATGGAGCGGGCAGCCTCCGAAAAGCTGAGCAACCGCGCCGCTTCTGCAAAATATCTTAACTGGCGGAGTTCCATATATGAAATCAAGAAATTGTAGGTAACTGTATTATTTGTATCATCGTGTGGCCCGGAACGACACTCTTTTCAACATGAAAATAGGTAGATTCGCCCCGACGGCCATCCCCAGCACAACAGCTATACAGGTGAAAAGGTTGAAATTCAGCAGATAGAGATAATGACTGAAATCACCTTCGGCCGGAGAGGAGAGGCAGCCCAGGAGCGCTTCGACCGAACGGTAGGCATACATCCCCGGAATCATCGGCAGCAGCGCCGGGAAAAGGCAGGCTTCGGCAGGCACCTTCACCACCGGCGCCATGACAACCGCCACCATACCGCCTGCAAACGCCGCCAGTGTGCTGGCTGCCGTTATCCCCATGGCAAACATCCCGGGAGCCATGAGCATGAAGCGGAGCGAGTGGGCCACTGCCGCTGCCAAAGCCGCTGCGGCCCATGAGCGGCGGGGGGTAT
Organism: Muribaculaceae bacterium Isolate-013 (NCI); assembly: GCA_004102785.1. Classification (GTDB taxonomy): domain Bacteria; phylum Bacteroidota; class Bacteroidia; order Bacteroidales; family Muribaculaceae; genus UBA7173. The sequence continues at coordinate 12,976 of SCEJ01000060.1, read as the reverse complement.
GGCTGATTGTAGAGAAACCGATTGCGGCAATCGCTGCGAAAAGAGCGTCCTCGGCCAGACGCATGAAAAACACTGTATCCATTTTTAAACAACCTCTAAATCAGAACCACTCAATTCCAAGCAATCTTATGCCGAGACACAACCCGGCCGAGAGACAGGCAGTGAGCACACATGCGTCGGCAAACCGGCTGAACGCGCAGAGGTAATGCCGGCCTATGAGGTCGCTCGCCGCGTTGATGTAGGGCACGCCGGGAATAAGGTAGAGCACACTTGTGGCAAGAGCCACATCGGGGGTCGCACCCCATCCGAAGAGTGTGGCGCCATAGGCTAAAGCAGAAGAAATGAACGCGCACATGAAGAATGTAACCCTCACATCGGCTCCATTGCGGAGCATCATCCCTTTTATGAAGTAACCGGCAAGCGTGGCGACCAGCACTGTGAGCATCGCGGCGGCATCACCTCCGAACAGACGGCAGAACGATGCGTTGGCCAACCCCACAAGAAGCAGTTCGGCCGGTGTGACGCGGTAGTGCCGTGTCACCACTCCCTCCAGCAGGTCGCCCGCGCGCTCCACTGTGATTGCACGGTCGGCTATATTCCAGCTAAGACGGCTCAGATTGCTGTTGATGTCGAAATTGATGCCGCACGGCTTGATTTTAGCGGTAAACATCTGCCCGGCGCCTTGTGCTCCCGGGCGCGAGAGCACCACGGAGACCTGCCTTGGCATCACAGTGAGGTCGCAATGCAGCCCCCAGGCGGCGGCAATGCGCCCTACGTTCTTCTCTATGCGTATGCATGTGGCTCCGCACCCCCACAGCCAGGCGGTATATTCGGCAAGGAATTCTCCGGCATCGGTCAGGGGCGCCGCGGCATCATCAGTCGTCGAAATCATCGTCCTGGTCATTATATTTCGGGTCACCGGGGATGAAGAACATGTCACGCTCCTTGTATGTGCCTATCAGATGGTTATGCGAGGGCTTTCTGTGCGCAACCGGGGCGTGCCTGTGTTTTCCGGCCATAAGATAGTGGATAAACTCAAACAGTATGGCCAGAATCACGGCGCCGGCCACGGCATACCAAATTAACATCGGATTAAACATAGCTGTAAATTTATCTTTTTTACCTGTTTAATAGAGGTTATCTAAAATATAAGCATTTTCACGGCTGAAAAGTTCTTATGCCGGGGGTCTTATATTCAACCTCTGTTTTTCGATGCAAAATTACGGCATGTCGCAGCGGTGTCAAGGGGGCGGTGCAAGGTTATTTCCGATAGGAGCTATCGGCTCAGCCGATGGATGGCCAGCCAGCCTCCGGCCGCCTGAAGCAGCATCCCCGGAAGACCGATGCGGAAATCGCAGGTGGCCTCGATAAATGAGCCGCAAATGGCCCACTCGCCAAGGGTGCCGATGCTCTGGTAAGCGAGTACTACGGCGGCGACGGTCGCCAATGAGGCGCGGCGAACGCGTGACGCGGCGAACGATGCCGCCGCGGCCAGCAGAGCTGATTTCATCAGTATGGCCGGAAGCACTTCCGCGGCAGGCATTCCGAACAGCAGACTGTTGGCCACCGGCGACAGAATAGCGGTGACAATTCCGGCGCGCCATCCGTAACACCATGCGCTGACAAGCGTAAAGAAATATATCGGGAGCCAGGTGGGGCCGCCGCCGGGGATAAGGTGGAAGAGCTGCGGAAAAGCGATGTTGCCGCAGACCATAATTGCCACCGGAAGGATACGTGAACTTGCTGCGGAAATGAGGCGCGTTGTTGTCAGGTTGTTTTTGTTAATCTGTGAGGGTGTCATTGTTGTATGGTTACATTTACTTGACTATGCCGTCTTACAAACTCTCTGACAAGAGGAAGGCACTCTGCCGCCGAGCTGCATGGCAGGCACAGTGATTCCACCGGGCATATGCCGGTGGCGGCACGGTTGATGATATTGTCGGTCAGGCTATCATATTCCACCTGAACGGATGCATCCCGCAGCAGCCGCAGGGCCGGACGGCTTATCACGCCGGCATATACGCCGCACACGCCGCCGGCTATCATAATTGCGGCGGCGCCTTTGCCTACGACTTTGTCGGCTACAAAAGCTCCGTTGAGCCTCCCGGGGTTGTCATCAAGCAGTGCCAACAGGTCCCTCACACCGCGCCGGCGGTATATCGAAAGCCTGTTGCCGCCGAGTATCACGCACGAACAGCCGAGTCGGCGCAACCATACGATTGCTTCGGATTTCTCCATAGTCAGATGGTGTTCTGTTTCAGTTGTTCCACGAAATTGTCGATACGGTGAAGCTCGGCCGGAATGTCGATTGACTGCGGGCAATGGGGCGCGCACTGGCCGCACCCTATGCAGTGGCTGGCCTGCCGAAGGCGCGGCACAGAGCGGTCGTAACCGACGAGGAACGCACGGCGCTCGCGCGCATAGCCGGGGTCCTGCGACGACCGGGGCACATTCCCCTCGTTGACACATTTATTATAATGCAGCAACACTCCGGGAATATCCAGGCCATAGGGGCAAGGCATACAGTACTTGCAGTCGTTGCACGGCACGGTGGGACACTGCATCATCAGGTCGGCCGTGTCGTAGAGGAATCCGAGTTCATCGTCGGTAAGGGGCTTCAGCGGACAGAACGACGCGAGATTGTCGGCAAGATGCTCCATATAGGTCATGCCGCTCAGCACCGTGAGCACACCGGGGTGCGTGCCCGCGTAGCGGAACGCCCACGATGCCACGCTCCTTTCCGGCTCGCGCTGCTTAAGACGGCTCACGATATGGTCGGGCACATTCGACAGGCGCCCACCCAGCAGCGGCTCCATGATAATTGCAGGAATCCCTCGCGAGGCCAGCTCATTGTAGAGATATTCGGCATCGGTGTTGCGCGGATTCACCTCCTTGGCGTGCTTCCAGTCCACGTAGTTGAGCTGAATCTGCACGAAGTCCCATTTATATTCATCATGGCGCGAGAGCAGATAATCGAACACCTTGATATCGCCGTGATAAGAGAAGCCCAGGTTGCGTATGCGTCCGGCCTCTCGCTCTTTCATGAGGAAATCGAGCATACCGTTGCGCACATAGCGGTTCTCATATTCCTCCATCCCCTCTCCCATGCCTATGGCATGCAGAAGCATGTAATCGATATAGTCGGTCTGCAGCTCCTTGAGCGAGTTGCGGTACATGGCTATCGACTTTTCGCGCGGCCAGGTTTCCGGAGCGAAGTTCGACAGTTTGGTGGCTATGAAAAATGATTCGCGCGGATGGCGCGCGAGGGCTATGCCGGTGGCATGCTCGGAGTGCCCCTTGCAATAGGCGGGGGAGGTGTCGAAATAGTTTACACCGTGGGCAATGGCAGTATCCACAAGCCTGTTGACCATCTGCTGGTCAATGTCGCTCTCGCCATCGCGTACGCTTGAGCCGTCAACGGTGGGCCAGCGCATGCAGCCGTAGCCCAGGAGCGAGACCTTGTCGCCTGTGGAGGGATTGGTGCGGTATGTCATCCGGTCCGTCGGTATGTCATCGGCCGAGGCGGCGAGCTTGCCGGCTGTTTTTTCGGCAACATTGTCACACCCGGCGAGTGCGGCGGCTGTGGCCGCGCCCCCCAGTCCGAGGCGGCGCAGAAAATCGCGGCGGTTGATATCCTTATGCATATGTGATTATGAAGTTTCTTAAGTAACTGGTCGAAATTATTATATAAGGCTGTGGCGCTCGTTGCCCTCCACGTATATGGCGCTGAACGGCGACGCCGGGCATAGGTTCTCGCAGGCTCCGCAGCCGATGCACCGCTCTGTGTTGACCACCGGGATTTTCACTGATTCCGGATTGGCGGCATCTGAAGCAACCATCAGTATCGCGCCCGACGGGCAGTGGCGCGCGCAGTTGCCGCACTCCACTCCATCGGTGAGCGGCACGCAGTTGGCCTTGACCCACACGGCATGGCCTATGCGGGTCGATGATTTGTCGGCGCGGCTAATCGGGCGGATGGCGCCGGCCGGACATACTTCCGAGCACCGCGTGCATTCGGGACGGCAATACCCGCGCTCGTAGGATGACTCCGGCTTCATCAGACGCGCCAGGTCGGTCGAGGGGCGGAGCACTCCGTTGGGGCAGGCAGCCACACAGAGCTGGCAGGCGGTGCATCTCTCCGTGAGATTGTCAAGACTTACCGCCCCCGGAGGCACTATCGGTGTGCGGCGGCGGGGCGCTTGCTTGGCGGTGATTGCCGCCAGGCCGCCGTCAACGGTTTTGCCGGCGGCCGAGGCTACTGCCGTGGCGGCTGTCACGGCTGTCACGGCGAGGAAACTGCGCCGGGCGCCGTCGGAGGGCGCGGCCGTTTCGCCGGAGTCAGTTGCCGGGCGCCGGCGCACGGTGTAGCTGATAGCGTTTTTATGGCATTTGCCGATGCAGTCCATACATGCCACGCAGCGCGAGTAGTCAATCCGGTGCTCGCGTGAATTTATACACGCCGCCTTGCAGTTGCGCGCGCAAAGCCCGCATCCGTTGCATTTCGAGGTGTCGATTACCGGGCGGAGCAGCGAAAAGCGCGACAGAAATCCAAGGACGGTACCAACAGGGCATATCGTATTACAGTATGTGCGGCCGTTGCGCCACGACAATATCGCGAGGACAATCAGTGTCACGGAGGCCACAGCAAGAGTAATGCCCCCCTTCATCCACACGTCCACCGTATAAAACGCATAGCTGTCGACCCGTTCGGCCATGGCGGCCATAAGATTGTTACACCACATCCACACCGGCTGCAGCAGCGTCTGGGCCATACGGCCGTATGCACTGTAAGGCCCCAGCAGCGACACAACCGCGCCGACTCCCGCCGCTATCGCTATCGCCAGGACGGCAAGCATCGCATATCGCAGCCAGTTGAGGGGGCGAGAGTATGAATAACGGTTCTTTTTTGCTTTCTTCCCGAAATATCCGAAAATATCCTGCATCACTCCCAGAGGGCATATCACCGAGCAATATACCCTGCCGAAAACGAGAGTGAGGAGCACCAGGCCGGCAATCACCCCGATATTCAGAGCCATCAGGGCGGGTAGAAACTGGATTTTCGCCATCCATCCGAGCCATCGGTGAGCCGTGCCGGTGAAGTCGAGGAAGAGGAGGGTGACCGTAGCAAAAGCCGCCGCGGACAGCGCTATTCTAATTTTCCGGAGCATAATGTGTGGTTGTAGCCTTTAAGGGGTTGCGGAATTGTACGTTTAACTTCCGCAAAGATAAACATTTCCGCCAATCCGGCAAAGAGAAAAATCACTGATGCACTTACCAAAATCTCTGATTTTCGCAATCTATGCCTCTGATTATGTTCATGCGGATAATACCTTTATTTTTAAACACTCTCTCAGAAATTGTCTAAAAATTAGAGCAAAATAATGTTATAGGGCATAACAAACCCTCATCAAGGTGTTGAAGGAGAAAAAGATAAATTTATGCATAAAAGGAATCTCTATCAGACACACTTGACCGAGGGTCAATGGTCTTATATAAACAAAGAACTCCTTGAAAATGATAGCCGCAAGCGCAAATATTCCTTACAATCGGTGTTCGAGGCCATCCTTTATCTTCTGGCCGGCGGTTGTCAGTGGCGTAGGCTTCCACACGACTGCCCCAAATGGAAGAGCGTCTACTATTACTACCATAAATGGCGAATGGAAGGGCGGGTGGAGCATTTTTATGGCGGATTTTTGCCTACTGACAGGCATTGAGACAAAATATAAATCACATATAATTACAGTTTATGAGTAAAGAGACACGCCGCTAAACCGAATCGTGCATGAAATTGTTAACCAATAGAGCACAATATTGTGAAATTCATTGTGCGGTTACGTTTCAACACGATTATGAGAAAGATTTCGTTTATAGCGACAATGCTGGCATTGTCAGCGGCGGCGCCGGCGATGGCTGACACCGCCACAGGGGTGCCCGACGGATGGCGTGGAGGATGCCGACGGCAAATGGGGAGGAACAACAAGCGTAAACCAACGCTAAAAACCACCTGTGCATAGCAATTTGACAAAAGAATGCAATTATGCATATTTTTATGCCGCAATATTTGCACAACACCATGCAATTTGGTAAATTTGCCACGTGACCCGTGCAGACATCCGGGCGCGGCAAGAGCCGCCAGCCTCAGAAAACATGCCTCCAATAATATTCTGAATAACGACCATTATCACATGAAACAGTTTTACCTGGCACTCGCAGCCCTGGCGGCAGCACCCGTGTGGGCCGCCACACCCCCCCTACTACTCCGACATGGGGAGCGCACCGGCTGCCGCAATCGACCCCGAATGGACAATAATCAACGAAAATTCCGCGTCGAACACCTGGGTCTATGATAACACAAACGACAATCTGACGAAAGTCACCGGAGCTCCCTGCGGCATCAAATACAACTACGACAGCAAGAACGATGCCGACGACTGGGCCATATCGCCTGCCGTCGGCCTCCTCCCGGGAGTGGAATATAAAATCAGCTTCTGGCTAAAAACCTCAAACAGCACCGAGGACCTCACCCTATATATCTCGACATCCGACAACCCCGAGCAGATACGTACCTCGCAGGTAATCCACGACTTTGTGGCCTTCAAGGATTCGTCGTGGAAGAAATACATCTACACCTTCACCGTCGGCGAGGCCGGGGAGTACCACGCCGCATTCTTCCTGCATTCCCCCAGGAACCACTACAACGTGTTTCTGCGCGGATTCACCTTGAGTGAGAACGTGTCGGTGCCGGAGTGTGTCACCGCACTCACGGCCACTCCCGCCGACGACCGCACGCTGAGCGTCGACCTCCAGTGGACTCTCCCCTCTCTTGACACCGACGGCAATCCCCTCGCCGAACCGATTGAAAGCGTGATGCTCAGCCGCGACGGCGCGGAAATCGCCACACTCCCCGGCTCAGACGAGTCATATACCGACACTGAGGCCACAGGACTTGACTCCGGATTCCACACTTACCAGGTCAGGGTGGTATGCGGCGGACAGACAAGCCGCCCGGCCGAGGTGGCCACAAGCTATGTAGGTCCCGTAAAGCCGATGGAGCTCCCCTTTGCCGACGATATGGAGAATGAACTGATGTGGAGCCTCTGGACAGTGCTCGACCCCGACGGCGACGCCGCCTCCGGCAATCCAAGCGCATATATATGGTCGAGATGGGCCAACACCGCGCTGACCGGGAACCAGCTCGTGTACTCCAACACCGGAGCAAGCAACGCGGAGAACGACTGGGCGTTCACCCCCGCCCTCGCCTTCAATGCCCGGGGCACATACATCCTCACCTTCGACGCCTGCATGTACAACGCCTACGCATCGACCTGCAACCTCGACATATATCTGACCCCCGACGCCGAAACCGCCTCCGAGGATGCCGAGCCGATAGCATCATTCCAGACATTCCAGTCCGCCACCTATCCTAAGGACGGCGAGAAAGTGGAAATCACATTCAGCATATCCGAGCCGGGCGCTTACCGGATTGCATTCCACGAACACGCCGAAGCGGCCCGACGCCAGGTGCGCCTCGACAATTTCAGCGTGACCGTCGGCGAGCTGGCACCTCCGCTGATTCCCGCAGACTTCACTCTCAACGCCGAAAACACAGGCGGAGCCGTGATATTACAGTGGGTCAACCCTGCTACCGACACATCCGGCAACGACCTTGCCGCCATCACCTCAGTGAAGATTATGCGCGGCACAACCGAAATCGACCGGGCAGAGACCACTCCCGGACAGCCCCAGAGCTATACCGACACCTCAGCACCGCAGGGCGCCCATACCTACACCGTGGTGGTCGACGCAGCCGACGGCAGCGCTCAGGCGCAGGCCCGGGCATGGGCCGGCGCCTGTGAAGGCACCGTGCCTTACTCCGTGGCCGCCGGCGACGACGAACTGCTTGCATGGCGTCAGGCCGACGGCACTATCTCGATGCCGTTCGCCATGGGCGTGGGCTACTACTCGATGGTGGCAGAGCCTGCTGTCAGTGTGACCGTCAACGGTGTCGAAGTAGCCGACGGATTCTTCGCCGACCGGCTGACCACTGACGCCCTACGTCAGATTGCGGTTGCCACCACTCGCGATGAGCTGCAACACTTCGCCATAGACTTCGTTGACCTTACCCCGGCACCTGTGGCCGGCCTCGCTGTCAGCAATAATGATGACTATATGGAAATCATATGGACATATCCCGATGCCTCGGCCGACGGTGTTGCCGAACATTTTGAAATCCTCGCCGCCGACATCTATCGCGACGATGACAAAATAGCCACCCTCACCGACGCCATCCCCGGCGCTTCGGCAACTTACCGCGACGCCGCTCTCACGGATGGGAAACATACCTACGGCATAGAGCTGCGCAATCTCAGCGGAACAGGCTCCCGCGCCGAATGCTCGATAGAGATATCCGGAACCGGCGTGACAGCAGCCGACGGCATCACTTTTGACAACGCCACAATCCGCCTGCACCGCGCCGGAGCGATTACCGTTGCCGACATCGCCGGGCGGCTAGTTGCCGCCGCGTTTGCCGACTCTCTGTCGCTGAAAGACCTGCCTAAAGGCATGTATATCGTGCACGCCGACGGCAAAGCACTTAAAATCAATCTCTGACACTCCGTCACGGTGCCTGTGACCCGCAGCAGGCACCGTGCTTCTTCAACATACTAATCACTCAAAAAACTGACTGTATGAAGCTAAAGACACTGGCAGCATTGACGCTCCCCCTGGCTGGATTCGGCCTGCTCGCAGCCGCACCTGGATTCACTCAGCCCGACGTTCCAAAGCGAATGAAGCAGAGCTCTCCAAAAGTTGTGGCTGCCGCCCCCGCAAGCAACGCTATGGCATGGGCCGTGCGCGACAGAGGCGACATCCCCCTCGGTCTCGTTTCTTTCAACCTGAACGCGCCCGAAAACCTTACGTCGATGTTCGCTCTCCCCGACAAGGCATACGCCGGTGTGAACACCCCCGAAGGATACTTCTTCTACCGCTTCCGTGAGGATACCGCCAACGAGACAATGGAGCCTCTGGCATGGTCGAAGGTCGACCCGCTCACCGGCCAGATTACAGATATCGCATCATGGAAAGACAAATACTATATTTTCAACGACATGGCATACGATTACTCCACCGGCGACATCTATGCCATTGCCCGCGAAATATATACCGACGACTTCCTGACAGCACTGACTTTTGAATATTCCGCACTCTACAAGGTGAGCGGCACCACCGGTGTGGCCACCCGTGTGAAGCAGTTCATCAACTGGGAAAACGGCGCGATGGGCAATCCCACATACATCACAATGACCGCCGACCTTGACGGCAACCTCTATGTGATTGACATCAGCGGCAACCTGCTGCGCCTTGACCCGGAAAACGACTATGCCGAGACACTTATAGGACGAACCGGCCGCACTCCCGCCTCTCGCCTGCAGACCATGGACTACGACCCGGTGAGCCGCCGCATATTCTGGGCCGCAGACTACTCCACCGCACTCGCCGACCTTTGCATGATTGACCCGGCCACAGGTAAGACCGAGGTGGTAGGCCTGCTCGGCACCGACTCCCGCATGGCCGGACTCACCGTGCCTTTCGCCTACCCCGCCACCGGTGCTCCCGCAGGGGTATCAGCACTGACGGCTACCCCCGACGCAACCGGCGGCAACAGTGTGAAAATCAGTTTCACCGCTCCATCCAAAACCTATGGAAAAACCAATCTGGCCTCCATCTCGGGTATCACACTGTCGCGCGGAGGCGAGCAGGTGAATGCATGGGCATCGGTCACTCCCGGCTCGGCTCTCGATTTCACCGACAATGTGGCTGCTCCCGGCAGCTATACCTATACCGTCACACCGAAAAATGTGCTCGGCGCAGGGCTACCGCAATCAGTTACATGCTGGGTAGGCCATGACGTGCCCGACTCCCCGGCGAATGTAGGTATCGGCCGAAACGACGACGGCTCGGCGCTCATAGTATGGGAGGCTCCGGAGCAGGGCAAACATGGCGGATGGATTGACAGGCAGAACCTCACCTATAAAGTAGTGAGGATGCCCGGTGGCACACTGGTGGGAAAAGACCTTACGGACACCGAGTTCACCGACCGCACCATCACAACGATGAGCAAATACTCCTATATGATATACGCCGTCACTCCCGACGGAGAGAGTGACCCAGCCTCGTCAATAGAAATCGCCCTCGGCTCACAGATAGCTCTCTTCCCCTACAACTGCTGTTTCGAGGATATATCCGTGTTCAACACATGGAGCGTGCTCAACCCCAACGGCGGTGAGTCGTGGGAATGGAAACATCGCGGGATGAAGGATTACGACGCGTTCGCCATGTACAAATACGACAACAAGAACGACGCCGACGACTATCTCGTCAGTCCGCCGATACAACTCAAGGCCGGCTCCACCTACTCGCTGAAGTTCAACTACCGCGGCTCAAACGCAAACTACACCGAGACATTCGATGTGCGCTTCGGCAACGCTCCAACGGTCGAGGGTCTGACCAACGTACTCAAGAGTTACAGCGTAAAGACCGGCGACGGCGCGTTCTCCTCACTTGACCTTCCCGCTGTCGAGACTGACGGAATCTATTACATCGCATTCCACGCCACTTCTCCCAAGGGGCAGTACAACCTCTACATCACCGACGTGACTATTGCACGCACCTCCGGTGAAGATCCAGGCATCACCGACACGTTCGTAGCACCCACTGCTCTGCAGGCCACCGCAGATGCCGGCTCAGGCGACGTCACTCTCAGTTGGAGCCACAGCGAGGGAGGCCAGGTTACCCCTCCCGAAGACCCGGAAACAGGAATCTCCACTCCGATCTTTGACGACTGGGAGACATACCCGAACTGGGAAATCAACCCCACCGGAAAATACAAATGGAAATATATCGACGGAGACGGCGGCATACCCTACAAGTCAGACTATTATGACATGCCCTACCCCACCGACGGCAAGCCCCTGGCCGCCATGATTATGGCTCCCTACGAGCTCACCCGTGAGATATATGGTCCGAATCCCCCCTTCAGCGGCGACAAATATCTCCTCTTCAAGAGCAACTTCTCTGCAGGCGACGGCACCCGACCGGCCCCCGTTCCCGACGATTATCTCATATCGCCGAAGCTCAACTTCAGCTCCGACTTCGTGTTCTCCTTCATGTGCAAGGCCGACCCCGACCTGGAAGCAGCCGATGGCGGGATGTGGACGAGCCGCTGGAACAAAGAATCGTTCCGCGTGGGCTACTCCACAACCGGCGCCGACCCCGCCGATTTCATATGGCTCACCGACCAGCCGGAAACCGTCACCTCCGTCGACGACTCCTGGAAGAAACGAGAATATGCCATCCCCGCCGCCGCCAGGCATGTGTGCATTAACTACTGCACGCCCGAAAACGGCTACTGGTTCATGGTCGACGACATCTACATCGGCGCCCCCGCCGCCACCCCCGCCGTCAGGGCCGACGCTGCCCCAGCCGACGCCCCGACATTCAAGAACTTCGACGTGTATGTTGACGGCGCCAAAGTAGCGTCGACCCCCGCCACCTCACACGTAGTCAAAGGCCTGGCCGAAGGCCATCACACGGCACGCGTGGTGGCAGTCTACGCCGAAGGCGAATCCGAACCCGCCGAAATCGACTTCCTCGTCAGGCTCAGCGGCATCGTCCCGGTCGGCGCCGACGCCGACATATCAGTATCGCTCAATCAGGCAGCCCGCGCCGTGCGCTTCTCCAGCCCCGTTGACAAAGCCGAGCTCTTCGACATCAACGGGCGCAGCGCAGCCTCGGCCACCAACACCGAAGGGATAAGCATCGCCCCCTGCCCCGCCGGAATCTACATCCTCCGCCTCGAGCAAGCCGGCCGGCAGCGCACCGTGCGTATCATAGTGAAATAAGCCCGGCCTTAACCAACCCCACCTCCCCTGCCTGACAACAACAGGGCAGACGCATACTGGATAAACCTGACGGCTGTTGACCACCACAACGAGGGGTCGACAGCCGTTAATCATCATATAACAACCTCCAAGACACATCAGCCATGTAAAAAAGCAGATGCAGATATATCATATATCGAATGTTATTCGTAACTTTGTGGTGTAAAAGCAGGTGATTATCAGCGTGGAAGCAATGGCCTGCATGAGCGTTCGCCCCCCGGCCGAACGCTTCCGCCTCATGTCGAGGCTCTGCTCAGCCGAAGGGCGAGAGAATTTTGAACAGATAACATAAAACCGACAAAAAAACATTACCAACCATATGGAAATAAAACTCTGTCAGAGCTGCGGAATGCCGCTCACAAATGAAGTCCTCGGCACCAATGCCGACGGCGCACCCAACCATGATTACTGCATCTACTGCTACAAGGACGGCAGGTTCGCGCAGCAGATGACAATGGAGCAGATGATTGACCACTGCGCCCGGTTCACTGATGAGATAAACAGAAACTCAGGTCAGAATCTCACGGTCGAACAGATGAAAGCGCAGATGCGTCAGTTCTTCCCGCATCTCAAACGCTGGAAAAACTAATCAGGTATGTTTATAGCAATACTGACATACAGGAAACACCTTGAAGAAGTTGACCGTCTCCTTCAGGCGCATCGCGACTACCTTGCCCGGCATTATGCCGCAGGTGACTTCATCGCCTCCGGGCCGCAGACTCCCCGCATTGGAGGCGTGATAATGATGAAAGCTGAAAGTCGTGAAGCAGTTGAGGATATCATTGCAGAAGACCCGTTCCACATCAACGGCATTGCCGACTACCGGATTGTGGAGTTTACTCCGACAATGTTTGTAGAATCGAGCCTTTCCGACATACTAAAATAAGTATTATACTGATGGTTAAGTATATCGTAAAAATAAATTAATGTATTGATATGTTAAGCCGCAGGTCTACAGAAATTAATCATGTATCGTTTACCAACGTTGGAGAGGATGTCTTCTACGGTGGCGAACAAGACGTGTTTATCTCCGTAGA
>SCEJ01000005.1 GCA_004102785.1 Muribaculaceae bacterium Isolate-013 (NCI) | reverse complement strand
TCTACGGAGATAAACACGTCTTGTTCGCCACCGTAGAAGACATCCTCTCCAACGTTGGTAAACGATACATGATTAATTTCTGTAGACCTGCGGCTTAACATATCAATACATTAATTTATTTTTACGATATACTTAACGGATTAGAAATTAAGGTTAAGGCCCAGGGTGAATGTACGCGGGCGGGGATACACCTCTTTGTCGATGCCGGGGCAGGAAGAGTTGCCCGAATAGATTTCAGGGTCGACACCCGAATAGGATGTGATTGTAGCCACATTCTGCACACCGAAAGTCACGCGCAGAGAGGATCGTTTGTCCCAGAGGCGGTGGAATGTATAACCCAGTGTGATGTTGTCGAAGCGGAAGAAGTCGCCGCGCTCCAGCCAGTGGTCGCTGTAAAGCTGCTGGTTCTCGAAGCCGCTCTCGGCAGTCGACACAAAGATGTTGGAGAAGCTGCCCTGGTCGGAGTAGACCGAGGTGAGATACTGGTCGGCGCGGAGATAGTTGTAGACCCATGAGCCGAATGAGCCGTGGCCGGAGATGCCGAGGTCCCAGTTTTTCCAGCTCAGGCGGGTGTTGAAGCCCAGCAGGTGTGAGGGAAGACCGCTCTTGCCGGTGTTCACACGTGTCTCTGTCGATGATACGGAGCCGTCGGGCTGGATGTACTGACCTTCGAGGGGCTTGCCGTTTTCGTCGTAGGCCTGTCTGGCCAGCAGGAATGTGTAGGGGGTCTCGCCTACCATGAACATCTGCACTGATTTACCTGTGCCGGAGATAGCGCCTGTGTTCACGAAGTTATTGTCGGAGTCGATTACGTTGAGCTTGGTGATTTTCGACTTCTGCCAGGTGTAGTTGAGGCCGATGGTCCATTCCCATTCGCCGCTCGACACGGGCACGAAGTTGAGGGCAACCTCCACACCTTCGTTATCCATCGAGCCGATGTTGGTGGTGAGCACCGGGGCATAGTTCACGCCGGCGGGCACGTTGATGGTGTTGAGGAGGTCTTTGGTATGGCGGCGGTAGTAGTCGACCGAACCGAAGATGCGGTTGTTGATGAAACCGAAGTCAAGACCGAAGTTCCATGTGCGGGTGGTCTCCCACTTGATGTCGTTGTCGTAGCCGTTGGGGCGATAGGTCTGATACCACTGGTCGCCGAACTGGTAGGAAGATTCGGGATAGGAGATGGAGTAGGTTGTCATCCAGGGATAGTCGTTGATGATATCCTGCTGGCCGGTCTCGCCGTAGCCCACGCGTAGCTTGAGGTCGGAGAGGGTGGTCTGGTCCTGCAGGAAAGGCTCCTGGATGATTCGCCATGCCAGCGCCACCGAGGGGAAGTAACCCCAGCGGTTCTCTTTCGAGAAGCGCGAGGAGGCATCGGCGCGGAGGGTGGCGGTGAGGAGGTATCGGTCCATGAAGGAATAGTTCAGACGGCCGTACCATGAGAGGAGGTAATATTCAGTCTTGTAATGTTTGGGCGAGAAGAGCTCTTCTCCGCGGGGATCGTTCTCTGTCGAGTCATACTTGCGCCAGAAATGCTGCCATCCGTAACCGGCCATTGCCGAGAAATCGTGCTTGCCGCCCCAGTTGTGGTGGTAGTTGGCATATGCGTCGAAAAGGAGGTTGCTCTTGTCCTGGGTGGAGTTGTTGACCAGTCCGGTGCCGTCTTTCTTGTTGCCGGTGTACATCATGCCGGCGAGTTCGGGCACTGTGCGGGAATATTTCGAGCGCAGGATGTCATAACCGAGGTTGACGTTTACGCTGAGATCTTCAAGTCCGTGTATCTTATAATCAATCTGGGCATTGCCGATAGAGCGCACCACCTTGTTGAGGCGGTCCTCGAGTTCAAGCTGGGCCACGGGGTTGTCGGTCTGGATTGACATCGGCGAGTTGCCGTTCATCCAGATATAATAACCGAGACCGGGGTCGGTGGCGGCTGTGGGGGAGCCGGTCATCACCGGGCGGGTGGGGTCGTAACGCAGGGCGTTTGTCACTACTCCGTTGTCGATCATCTTGTTATGCTCATACGAGAATTTGGCGTTGAGGTTGAGGTTGAGGTGGTCGTCAAGCAGCTTGGGAGTGAGGCCGAGGCCGGCCGTAAAGCGCTGATACTGCGAGTTGCGGATGATACCGTTCTGGTCGGTATATCCCAGCGACACACGGAAGGGGGTATGAATCTGTTTCACATTGCCTGCCACCGACACATTCTGCTCCGTGCCGAAAGCCGAGCGGTAGATTTCGTCCTGCCAGTCGGTGTTGGCCGTTCCGAACACGGCGTCGGAGGGCACACCGGTCACAGTGGGCACAAAAGCCCGGAATGCGTCGGCATCGAGCACCTTCAGAGTTTTTGTCTTGTGCGAAACGGAGAAAGAGCCGTTGTAGGTCACCTTGAGTTTGTCGCTCCCTTTTTTGGTGGTGATAACGATAACGCCGTTCGATGCGCGCGAGCCATAAATAGCTGTTGCTGAAGCATCTTTAAGCACTGTAAATGTCTCGATATCCTCGGGGTTGATACCGCCGATGAGGTTCGAGGCACCTTCAATCGAGGAGTTGTCGATAGGCACACCGTCGACAACGAAAAGGGGGTCGTTTGAAGCTGAAAGCGAAGCGCCGGAGCGGATACGCACCGTGGCGCCGGCACCGGGAGCGCCCGAATTGGTAACAACGCTCACACCGGGAATCTTGCCGACCATGGCCTCCTGCACCGATGTGCGGTTACCTTTGTTGAAATCATCGGGTTTGACTGCTGTCACCGAGCCGGTGGCGTCGGATTTCTTCACGCGGCCGTAACCGATCACAACAACCTCGTCGAGCACTTCATTGTTCTCTTTGAGTTCGATTCCGGAAGTCACCTCAGGGGCGCCGGCCTGCACTTCGGCCGGAAGATAACCCACATACGAAATCTGGAGCACTGAGGTTTTTGATGGCACATCAAGCGAGAACTTGCCGTCGATGTCGGTGGCTGTGCCGACCGACGTTCCTTTCACCCTGACGGTAGCGCCGATAATTGGTTCATGCTGGGGGTCTACCACCAGACCTTGAACCCGCACTTGAGCCAGCGCGCAGACTGACGTGAGCATGAGCATCAGCGCCATCGCGGTTCTGGCCGGGAGTTTGATGAATGTTTTCATTCGGAGATAAAATTTAAGGTAAAGTTTCGATTGGTTATACAAGGACGAGCGAGGATTCTGATTTTTTTGCAAAGTTAATGCGAGAAAACCGCGATGTAAAGCGCAAGTAAGCCCAAAAGTAAACAGCTAAAATAACTAACAGACTAATCTAAAGCAGAATAAATCCACAAAACAAACAAATAAAAGTAAGCTCCGACTTAAGAAAACAACGAATATAAGCGTAGCCTATCACGCCACAACATGCTGCCGTCACGGCAACACAATATTCCAAAAGTCCACCTCGGATTACAGCTTGCGCACCGCCAGAGGGAACTCCTCTTTCGGCAGCAGCGAATGCGAGCGCACACGGAAACGATAGTTGTAGACCGTCTGCGGAGAATAGTGCAGAAAGGCGGCGATACGGGTGGAGTCCGTCACTCCGAGGCGCACCAGGGCATAGATGCGCAGCTCGGGCGAGAGAAGCTCTCCGGGCTTTGGCCGCAACTGATAGTCGGGGCTGAGGAGAGCATTTATTTTCTCGATGAAATCGGGAAAGATGTCAAGGATTATAGCGTCGAATTTCTTGAAGAACGACTGCAGATGCTCGCCCCCCTGCGTTGCCGACAGGAGCGAGTCAATATCGGAAATCTTTCCCGACTTGAGCCGCCGCTGCAACTGCTTGCGATAGCTCTCGAGCGAATCGATATACTCCGAGCACAGGTTGAACAGATAGCCCAGATAATCCTCCTTCACTTTGGCCGACTCCTCAAGCGAGCGGTTGGCATCGCTCAGACGCGAACGCAACTGCTCGAGCTCGATATTCTTCTGACGCAGATCATGCCTCTCGCGTGCCAGACCGATGTTTTTCCGCCGGATGAACAGCAGGGCCACAAGCAGCCCTACAAGAAGGAGCAGAGCTATTGCAAGGAGAAGGCTCTTTGTCATGTTCGAGCGCTCCTGTGTCTCGGCATAGGCGGCCGCAATGATAGGCTGGTAGCTCGAAAGCTTCTGAAAGCGGCTGCGGGCATTGCTGGCCTGGATGTCGGTGATGGCACACATAATATATTTATATGCGCGTCCGTCATCCCCCTCGTCGGAAAGTATGCGTGCCAGCTCCTGCAGCGCCTCGTACTTGCGCACCGACTTCGACAGATCATATGCCGCCGCCACGGCGAAACAGATTTTTGCCCGCTCTGTATCTCCGAGGTCCTGGTAGCACTTCCCCCTTACAAACGACTCCACACCGGGGTCGACCACTCCGGGCATGCTTGCATGCAGCGAGTCCATCTCGGCCAGCGCCGCCGACGGGTGGCCTCCGACACGGAGCCGCTCCGCCCTGTTAAGGCGCCGCGAGGGTGAATCGGGAGCCGCCTCGGCAATCACCGTGTCGCGGTAGGACTCCAGCAGCGCATGATAGCGCAGCGAATCCTCACGCGAGTGGGCATAATCTGAAAGGGAATAATATATGGAGATATAGCGCTGCATCAGCGACTGCCGGTAGACCTTCTGCCACCGCAGCGGCATTTCCCTGAGACGCGACAACGCCATGAAATACTGCCCCTGCCCCTTGAGCCCCTCCGACTCCATAATCACCGCCCGCCAGTAAAGCGAATCGCCGAGATTTGCCTCAGCCTCCGCCTTGCACATGCGCGCCACCAGCAGCATAGAGTCCATCGAGTAGGAGCTGTATTGGCCGAAGAGCTTCTCCAGCACATCGAAACGCTCGCGGGGCGACACCGCCCCGCGGCTGAGAATCCACAAAGAGTCGATTGCCCGGCGCTTTTGGGCCGCAAGGCGCGGACGCAGGGCCATCACACTGTCAAGCCGCGCGATAGCCTCGTCCGAAGTAATTTCACCGGCACCGGAGCCTCCCGGGCCGGCGCCACACCCGGCCAACACAATCAGAACCGGTATCAGTAAGGTGATGAATCTGTTCATTTCCCACAAAATTACGCATTTCCCGCCGATTTCCCGCCAAATCTTATTAACTTTGCAAAAAATAAAATCCACCGACAAAATGTACAGAACAAATACGTGCGGCGAGCTTCGCCTCGCCGATGCCGGCAAGGAGGTTACCCTCGCCGGATGGGTACAGAAGGCGCGCCGCATGGGCGGCATGACCTTCGTTGACCTGCGCGACCGCTACGGCATCACGCAGGTAGTGTTCAACAACGCCGACAACGCCGCCCTCTGCGAGGAGGCCAACCACCTCGGCCGCGAATATGTGGCCCAGATCACCGGCCGCGTGGCCGAGCGCTCGGCCAAGAACCCCAACCTCCCCACCGGCGACATCGAGATCATAGCCACGGGCCTGCGCGTGCTCAACCCCTCGGAGGTGCCCCCATTCACCATAGAGGACGACACCGACGGCGGCGACGACCTCCGCATGAAATACCGCTACCTCGACCTGCGCCGTGCACCCGTGCGCCGCAACCTCGAGCTGCGCCATAAATTCACCATGGAGGTACGCCGCTACCTCGACTCGAAAGGATTCCTCGAAATCGAGACCCCGATGCTCGTGGGCTCCACCCCCGAAGGCGCCCGCGACTTCGTGGTGCCCTCGCGCATGAATCCCGGCCAGTTCTACGCCCTGCCGCAGTCGCCCCAGACCCTCAAGCAGCTCCTGATGGTATCGGGCATGGACCGCTATTTCCAGATTGTGAAATGCTTCCGCGACGAAGACCTCCGCGCCGACCGCCAGCCCGAATTCACTCAGATCGACTGCGAGATGAGCTATGTGGAGCAGGACGACATCATCGACCTCTTCGAGGGGATGGCATGCCACCTCTTCAAAGAGCTGCGCGGCGTTGACCTCCCCCGACCCTTCACCCGTATGCCCTGGGCCGACGCAATGAAATATTACGGCTCCGACAAGCCCGACCTCCGCTTCGGAATGCGCTTCGTGGAGCTGATGCACATACTCAAAGGCCACGGCTTCGGAGTGTTCGACAGCGCGGCTTACATCGGCGGCATCTGCGCCAAGGGTGCGGCCCACTACACCCGCAAGCAGCTCGACGCCCTCACCGACTTCGTGAAACGCCCCCAGATCGGAGCCAAAGGAATGGTCTACGCCCGCGTAGAAGCCGACGGCAACGTAAAATCGTCGGTCGACAAATTCTACTCCCAGGAGGTGCTCCAGCAGATGAAAGAGGCATTCGGAGCCGAACCCGGCGACCTTATCCTCATCCTTTCGGGCGACGACGCCATGCGCACACGCCGCCAGCTCTGCGAGCTGCGCCTCGAAATGGGCTCGCAGCTCGGTCTGCGCGACAAAAACAAATTCGCCTGCCTCTGGGTGGTTGACTTCCCCATGTTCGAGTGGAGCGACGAGGAGCAGCGCCTGATGGCCATGCACCACCCCTTCACCCACCCCAAAGAAGAGGATATACCCCTGCTCGACACCAAGCCCGAAGAGGTGCGCGCCGACGCCTACGACATGGTAGTCAACGGCGTGGAAGTAGGCGGCGGCTCAATCCGAATCCACGACTCCGGGCTTCAGGCCAAGATGTTCGAGATTCTCGGCTTCACACCCGAAAAAGCACAGGAGCAGTTCGGCTTCCTGATGAACGCCTTCAAATACGGCGCGCCCCCTCACGGCGGCCTGGCCTACGGACTCGACCGCTGGGTGAGCCTCTTCGCCGGACTCGACTCCATCCGCGACTGCATCGCCTTCCCCAAGAACAACTCCGGACGCGACGTGATGCTCGACGCACCCTCGGCAATCGACGCCAAGCAGCTCGACGAGCTCCAGCTCGCACTTGACCTCAAGGAGAAATGACAAACCGTGAAATAATCGCGGCCATAGAGCACGTATGCCCCCCAGGCTGCCAGGAAAGCTGGGACAACTCCGGCTGGCAGTGCGGCAGCCCGGGCGCGCAATGCACCGGCGCGCTGCTGTGCGTCGACGTCACCGAGGCCATCCTCGACGAAGCCGCCGCCCGCCGCTGCAACCTGGTGATAGCCCACCACCCCCTCCTCTTCCACGCCACCCGCCAGGTGGTGGAGAGCGACGACCGCGTGGGCTCATGCCTGGTAAGAGCACTCGCCTCAGGCATCAGCATATACTCGGCCCACACCTCCTGCGACTGCGCCCCCGCCGGCGTGTCGCAGCAGATGGGGCTGATGCTCGGGCTGCAAAGCCTGCGCCCGCTCGACGAGACATCAGGCCTCGGAGCCATAGGCCGGCTCGAAGCCCCGATGCCCTGGCGTGAATTTCTCGACCTGGTCAAAGCCACCTTCCACACCCCGGTGCTGCGCCACTCGGCGCCCCCCTCGCCCGGCTTCACAGTGCGCGACGTAGCCCTCTGCGGAGGCGCAGGAGCCGACCTCATGCCTCTGGCCTGCGAGAAAGGAGCGCAGATTCTCGTCACCGCCGACTGCAAGTTCAACACCTTTCTCGACGTCGGGCGGCGCCAGGCAATGCTCGTCGACGCCGGCCACTACGAGACCGAACTTTGCACTAAAGAAATTTTTTATCGCGCTATTACAGAAAAATTTCCTAACTTTGCAGTCTGCAAGTCAACCGACGAGGCAAACCCCGTAAAATATTACTGAACCATCCACCATGGCAACAGACAAAAATAAACCCGAAACACTCTCCGTGGAGAGCCGTCTCAAATCGCTCTACCAGCTCCAGACCGTACTCTCCGAAATCGACCGCATCAAGACCATCCGCGGCGAGCTCCCCCTGGAGGTAAAAGACCTGGAGGACTCACTCGAAGGGCTCCAGACACGCATCTCCAACTTCGAGCAGGAGATTGTGCAGCTCCGCGAGAAACTTGCCCGGGAAAAAGAGAAAATCAACGAGTCGCAGGCCAAGATCGCCCGCTACAAAGAGCAGCTCGACAACGTGCGCAACAACCGCGAGTTCGACCTCCTCTCGAAAGAGGTTGAGTTCCAGACCCTCGAAATCGAGCTCTCCGAGAAGCACCTCGGCGAATACACCCGCATGATCGAGCAGAAACAGCACGACATCGAGCTCACCCGCGAGAAAGTTTCCGACCACGAGCACGTGCTCGCCGAAAAACGCGCCGAGCTGGAGGAAATCGTCAACGAAACCCGCCAGGACGAAGAGCGTCTCCGCCAGCAGGCCAAAGACCTCGAGCCCAAAATCGACGCCTACACCCTCAACGCATTCAAGCGCATCCGCAAGAACGCCCGCAACGGCCTCGGAGTAGTCTACATCCAGCGCAACGCCTGCGGCGGATGCTTCAACCGCATCCCCCCGCAGAAGCAGCTCGAGATAAAGATGCGCAAAAAAATCATCGTGTGCGAGTACTGCGGCCGAATCCTCATCGACCCCGCCATCGCCGGAGTGGAGGACTGACCCGCGCGCAGCACCCTCCCCGCAAAGGGGCATGACCGATGTGGAGCGTAGAGCCATACAACCCTTCAATGGCCCGTGAATGGGACGCCTTTGTAGGCGCCTCCAAAAACGGCACATTCCTCCTCACCCGCCCCTACATGGACTACCACGCCGACCGGTTCCCCGACCGCT
This sequence comes from Muribaculaceae bacterium Isolate-013 (NCI), assembly GCA_004102785.1. Lineage (GTDB taxonomy): Bacteria > Bacteroidota > Bacteroidia > Bacteroidales > Muribaculaceae > UBA7173. The sequence continues at coordinate 95,535 of SCEJ01000005.1, read as the reverse complement.
CGCTGGTAATCCGCCACACCGACCGCCGCATAGCGGCGCTGCTACCGGCCACAGTAGGTGGGCCCGGCGTGATTTCATCGCACGCAGGGCTCACCTACGGCGGCTTTGTAATGTCGGGCGACACCCGCGCCCAGCACCCCATGGAGTGGCTCGACGCCATCCGCCCCCACCTCGCCGCCCGAGGCGCCAGCACCCTTGTATACAAAGCCATACCCACAATATACCACCGCATGCCGGCACAGGAGGACATCTACGCCATGTTCCGCGCCGGAGCGCAGATGTCGGTCTGTAACCTTGCCTCCGTTGTGCCCCTCCCCGAAGGGGCACAACGGCGCCTCATGAGGCGCGCCGCCCTGCGCATGGAGCGCCACAGCATAACAGTACACCGCGCCGCCGACCCCGCGGAATTCTGGCAGATAATCGTCGACGACCGCCGCACACGCCACGACACCTCCCCGGTGCACACCCTCGCTGAAATACGCCTCCTGGCCAGCCGCTTCCCGCGCAACATACTCCTGCTCACCGCCCGCCGCCGAGGCCACACAATAGCCGGAGCCGTGGTCTACCTCATGCCCGAAAGCGGCGTGATACACCTGCAATACGCCGCCGCCAACGCCGAAGGCTTCCACATCTATGCCGTCGACGCCATCTACCACACCCTCGTCACCGACCTCTGCCCAGGCTACCGGTGGTTCGACTTCGGCACCTCCAACGAGCAGGGGGGCCGCCGACTCAACACCGGCATGACCGCCCACAAAGAGGAATTCGGAGGCCGCTCCATAGTCTACCCTCAGTTCACCGTCACAATCTGAGAACTCCGAGAACTCTGAGAACTCCGAGAACTTTGAGAACTCCGAGCGCTCTTAGAACTCCGAGCGCTCCGCCCCCTTGGGGCTCCATTCAAATATAATTTGGCCGTTTCAGGAAAAAACACTAACTTTGCGGTCGCGTTCGCAAATTGCAGGGTTTAATAGCAATTGTTCGCAAAACCATTCATATCCAGTTTCGATCAAGAAGAAAATGAAGCTCCTTCAAGCTAAACTTGCCAAATATACCGCCCCGCAGCAGGCCAAAGCCGCCGGCGTTTACCCCTACTTCCGCGCCATCTCGTCCGAGCAGGAGCCCGAAGTCATCATCGAAGGCCGCAAAGTGCTCATGTTCGGCTCAAACTGCTATTCGGGCCTGGTCAGCGACCCCCGCATTAAGGAGGCCGCCATCGAAGCCACACGCAAATATGGCACCGGATGCGCCGGCTCCCCCTTCCTCAACGGCACTCTCGACCTCCACAAGCAGCTTGAAGCACGCATCGCCGAATATATCGGCAAAGAGGACGTTATGATATACTCCACAGGCTTCGAGGTAAACCTCGGAGTTGTAAGCTGCCTCACCGGCCGCGAAGACTATATCATCCGCGACGAGCAGGACCACGCCTCAATCATCGAAGGCTCGCGCCTGGCATTCTCGCCCGTGCTCAAATACAAGCACAACGACATGGAGAGCCTCGAGAAGCAACTCCAGCGCTGCGCCCCCGACAAGGTGAAACTCATCGTCACCGACGGCGTGTTCTCAATGGAGGGCGATGTGGCCAACCTCCCCGAAATTGTGCGCCTGGCAAAGAAATACGATGCCACAGTGATGGTCGACGAAGCCCACGGCATCGGCGTATTCGGCAAAGGGGGCCGCGGCACATGCGACCACTTCGGCGTTACCGACGACGTTGACCTCATAATGGGCACATTCTCCAAATCGTTCGCCTCCCTCGGCGGATTCATAGCCTGCGACAAGGAGATAACCAACTTCCTCCGCCACCACTCACGCTCCTACATATTCACCGCCTCCATCACCCCCGCCTCCACCGCCGCCGCACTCAAGGCAATCGACATCATGGAGCAGGAACCCTGGCGCCAGGAGCACCTCTGGAACATCACCAACTTCGCTCTCGAAGGCTTCCGCGAGATGGGATGCGAAATCGGAACAACATCGACCCCCATCATCCCCCTCTACATCCGCGACGACTACAAGACCTACCACGTGACACGCGACCTCTTCGACGAAGGTCTCTTCGTGAACCCCGTGGTGACTCCCGCCGTAGCGCCTCAGGACACCCTCATCCGCTTCTCGCTCATGGCCACCCACACCAAAGAGCAGGTAGAGTTCGCCCTCGAGAAATTCCGCAAAGTATTCCGTAAACACGGACTCATTCAGTAACACCGCACAATGCCGCCAACACACGGCGGCACACCCAACATAACAGAGGGCTGCCCTCCCCACACAACGACAGCCCCTGAAAAGCGCGATTGGCGTAATTGGTAGCCGCGCCAGACTTAGGATCTGGTTCCGTAAGGAGTGGGGGTTCGAGTCCCCCATCGCGCACACATCCCCTCCCACATCAGCAGCCGGCATCAAACCTATGCCGGCTGCTAATCTCTCCAACTCTCCAAGGTCCATTCATGAAAAACTTTCGCACATCCACGCTCCGCCTACTGCTTCTGCTGGCATTGCTGATGCTCGCGGCATCTGCATATACCTCCTGCTCCGACCACAAAGAGGACATCGACCCGGCTCTCCCACACCTCGAAGCTATCGAAGCTATCATCGAAACCGAACCCGACAGCGCCTCCCGCGCCCTCACAGCCATCTCCCCCGACTCCCTCTGCTCTCCCGCCTCACGCGCCCTCTACTACCTGCTGTCAACCAGTGACCACAACCGAAATCAAGACATAAATAAAGAAGATTGGAAAATCGCCCAATCTATTAACTTCTACAAATCTACCAATGATAGCTCACGCCTTGCACTGTCATATTTTCACAATTCATGGAGATTAATGTTAAGTGATAGTCTGGCTGAGGCAATGGTTAATATTGAAGAGGGATTGTCAATTAATTCAGATTCATACTTCAATATTAGATTTAACAGCTTAGCAGCAGACATATATCTATCACTCAACAACATACAAAAAGAGTTATGTTATCGCGAGCGTGCTTTCAGGGTTTGTGAGACCTCAAAAAACACGAAATTATACGATTTCTGTCTTACTTTGTATACAACCTCTTTGGTAAATAATAACTTATACAGCGAGGCCTTAGACGTCATTAATTCACATGAACTTCGGACATCTCCAGTAATAAGTGCATACCTTTCAGAAATCAAAAGCAATAAAGGTATGTGTTTATATTATTTGGGCAGAAAAGAAGAAGCTAAGAAAGTTCTGCTGGACGCAGTCAGAATTAATCCGGAATACGTAAGTTCATTAGGCTACCGTATACTATCATCATACTATATTAATTCTCAGCCGGATTCAGCCCTGATATGGTTGACTGTCATTCCTAAATACCATTCCAGAGATATTGCATATTATCATGGAATGGTGGATTACTATCATAAATTAGGAGAAGGGAAAAATGCTCTGATAATGACTGACAGTGTTTCTCTTCTTCAAAACATTAAAGTTTCTAAAACACTGCAACAGGAATTTAACTCAAAACTCAGTGCTTTCCAGGCTGAAAAAGAAAGACTCGCCAAAGAATCATATAAACGGAAATTATACATTTGGATTTTTATTGTAGCGTTCACCGTTACACCAGCTCTTTTTGTATTTATAATGTACAGAAAGCGAACTAAATCGCAAACGAATGAATATAAGGAGAAGAACTCACTGCTGTCAACCCTCGTATCAACAAAGGAGCTCGATAACAACAAGCTCAAACTGACATTGGAGGAAAAAGAACATGATTTAAAAATCGCTCAAAGCTTCATAAACGAAAGCGAAAAGCGCTACAATGATGTATCTCAGGAACTAAAACTATTTCTCAAAAACAGAAATACCATATTTAATAAATTGTGCAGTGAATACTTTTCACACGAAGATGGAAGTACTCACGGTAAGACGGCGATTTACAATAAGCTAAAGAATGAAATAGATTCCTTCTCGTCGTCGAAATCTATAAATGAGATTAAAGATATTGTGAATCATACTCACAACAATATCCTTGTCAAACTGACAGAAGTATTCAATCTAAAAGAAATCGACATAATATTCATCGCCCTTACCATCGCCGGGTTCTCTGCTCCGATTATATGTTATGTAACGGATATATCTTCGGCCAACTATTATAAAAAGAGAAGTCGTTTTCAGGCGAAGTTCAGAGACTATAACGGGATATATTCAGAGGAGTTTGAAGAGATTTTCAAATAACTTTTGTGACACATAACACTAATTAGTCTTATATCACTGTATAATACAGTCAAATAGCCCTTACAAACAAGGTGTCAGATTTCAAGGAATCTGACACCTTGTTTACACCTGAGTTTCAACACAATAAAAGTCAGCGCGTCATATTTTTCAACTGCAAATTTCTTGCTTCATACCAATTTTGAGGCCTAACTTTGCCGAAAAATTTAAACGCGATATGAAACATAAACCAATCACACTTTTGCTCACGGCCATTGTCAGTATTATAGGAGCCAATGCTGAGGAGAAAAGCACCACCTATTCTGAGAACAATAAATCCGAAAGGACAACACTTGAATTTTCAACTACAAAAAATCAAAAGTCTCAACCTTATAATGATTCGACTCCTCAACTTATCGGAGAAATCGGTGACGGATTCTTGTCGTTAGATTTCACATCAGCCGAAGGTATAGCTCATGTAAAGTGCCATAATCTCATGACTGGTAATCAGATTACCTACTCCACCTCCGCCAACGGCACATCCTATCAATATATAGGTGAGGTGAATGGCGTGCTACAAATCACCGTCACCACCGCAGAATCCTCCTACGAATGCTTCACCATTGTGGAATAATTTCTCCACAAATATCACACAACGATTATGAACAAGTTTCTATTTTTTTTACTTAGTATTTTCCTCTTTTCTTCGTGTCAAGAGCAAGAGAAGGTACCTGAGATGCCACAAAAAAGCACATCACAGAATGGCATACAACCTGGAATGCAGCGAGTAAAAGTAAACTCACGCTCTGACATCAACAACCTCATAAACTCCATCGGCAATGAAAATGCCACAATATCAAGAGCCTTATGCTCAGTAGGTGCAGAGTTCACAGAGAACGAGGATGAATTTGTTTCTCTGTATGAAACAAAACGCAAGGAACTGATGGCCTCCCTCACTCCCGAACAGCTCTATCTCATTGAAAATGATGAGGATGAACTTGAGTTCTGTCTCAATGATTCTGTCATTGCTGATGCTATGTTCGCAAAACTATTAAATGCTGACAGAGAGATACAAGTATCAGATACCGTTTATAAGTTCGTCAAAAATGGGGTGGCGTACACCCATAAGGAATTCGCCAATGAACTAAAAAGCATTGAAAATGCAACATCCAGCATAAAAGTAACACCTGGAAATGAAGGGGTCACACAAAACATTTCCGATAAAATGTTCTTTATTCCCATGGATTTTCAGAAAGCAGTACATGTTGACAATAACCAACCAGGAAGCTATCAAGGAGGTAGCAACAATGGTTCAAATTCTGATAATTCCAACTCAAAACCATCAACTCCAGGCTATGGAGTTGATGATAGCGGCAATCCCCTACAACTTGAAAATGGGATTTTGATTCCCGGTAAAAACGTTAGGGAAGTCAACTACTACGACAAAGGTGATGGCAGTTGGTTTCATCGCACTGTAACGGGCTTATTTGGCCGTAATGTAACAGCTATTAAAGAATTCTCTGATGGAAAAAAACTCACATTGAACCTATACGACCAGAATTACATAATTTACGCCAGCATCGGAACAAAGCTAAAACTCCAGAAACAAGTTGCATACATTTGGTGGAATGTTGAAGCCGAGGAAATGGAACTTGGGTGGGAAACAGTCACACTTAAATACCACATTCCAGAACCGATTCCATTTCCGACACATCCCAAAACAGGAAACACAATCTATCCTGTAAGCTGCCGAAACCCTGTATCCTTTGGAAGTGATAACACTATTCTATTTCATATTCCATTTATTGATTACGATTTCAAAACCAAAGATTTATATAAGGCATATAAGACCGCTATTAAGTTGGTTTTAAGTAGGGCTACCGATTTGCTTTCTCAGTTAAACAAAGATCGCCGAAACGGAATGATGTCTTTCAACGACAAATATGCTTACTTAATCTATGGCCCAAATTCAAAACATGCGATTAAAAAAAGAGCTATTGGAAACAACTTCTACGCAAAATGGCTCCCAGGGAATTATGAATTCACATTTTCTGTTGGCAATGGAAGCTTTTCATTAAAGAAAATCAATATCTCTGATATTGACCGAATGGAGCTATACCGCGCGTCAATTTATGGCGCTATAAAGTACAATGGAGAATGGTTAGGCGCCAGAATAATAAAAGATTCAGATTCATAAAGAAATATGATACAATATTAACTGACCGAAATTGTTTTAATGTTCCTCTGAATAAAAACGAAGCGTTTCAGATTAATAATAGGGCAATTATAAACTCTTGAAATAGTCAACACCCAAAATATCCAGAGAAACATTAATATAATTCGGTCAGTTAATTCTATAAAAATTCTGGTAGCGAATTTTCAAGATAAGTTTAATATCTTTGCAAATAATTCAAAATACTCCACAATGAAAATAAATATACCAATCGGCCTCCTTTCTCTGCTTTTTGTCTTATCCGCATCAGTGCAGCTTAAGGCACAGACGGCTCCAGTTGTGCAGATGCTCGAAGGAGGTACTTTCGTTGGTATCAGCGGTCCACTCGGCTGCTACCGTGGCGGCAGCAACGCGGTTGGCCCTATGTTCGGTCTTGATATGCGATATAACTTCGAGAAAACCCCTTACGACGTGGGTATTCTGTTCAGTTTCGAGATGGCCGACCGCAAGTACCACCTACCGGAATGCGAGATGGGACGCACCCAACGCAACCGCGTACTGTTCTTTGGCCTTATAGGTGACTACAATTTCCGTCAAAGTAGAAAAATCAATCCGTTCATCGGCATAGGGATTGGAATGGCACATATTGACAATGTATGGTCGAATGTCTACCCGCTTCATGCTACAGTGAAACCATCATTCATGCTTCAGGGGGGTGTAGAGGTATTCTACCACATACGCCTAACCGCACACTTGCAGTTCTGTCGCAAAGGCTACAATACAATGGGACTCACATTTGGATTCAACATTGGAGGACGACCAAAAAAAACTCAATTCCACAAAAAATGTGATCATTAAGCGACAAAGCATTACCCATAGCATCTATGCGCTCTCTTTACTCCACAAAAAGAAACCGTTTTAAAATTCCTCATGAATCCCTGCTATGAAAATTAGAATCTCCGCCTTTGGCCGAAATAGACACAGCATTTTCGGCAAAAGAGGCGGAGTTTTTTTTACTTTTTGTTGCATATATTAGAAAAATTTCGTAAATTTGTAAAAATCAATAGTTCGGTAAAATTTGCATATTCAATTGAATATCAACAAGATGCAACAACAATTCAATATCAATGCAAACTATTGTGTATCAGTGCGATACAGCTATGCCTGCTCAAAAATTACCGAACTGTTGAAAATAACAAACCAATACAATTACTTATGACACCGGAATCCGGAAACACTTTGCTCATGCTGCTGAGCCTTTTGGTATTCACAATCCTCGTATCAGGCGTATGTGTATTTTTCGCACACAATGTAATCCCAAGTTTCAAGAAAGGCACTGCCAAAGGAATCGCGTTCTCATGCATTATTGAAGCAGCGCTTGTGGCCTTGGCCATGTTTATCCTCGGCAGTTCAAACGACACACTCTCAGAGGCATTCACTTGGCTTGCATCGCTTAACTATATGTGGTGCTTCGTCATAGCAGTGGCCGCAGTGATATTCAACATACTCCTGGCCAGGCTATGGGGTTCGCGCCGCAACTCCTGGAGCAAAGAAACCTGACACCTCCGGGAGTATCTCCTCGCAATCTCTATTCCGACACAGCAAATAAAATAAAGTAAAATCAATCTCAAATCACCATGCACGAAATCATTTCACCGGCATTAAAGGTAATATCCCTGTTTCTTTTCGGGTTCATGCTGTCGTTGTTCTATGAATCTACAAAGCGCTTTATTTCCGCAGTAAAAACAGCCGCCGGTAAAGACAGGCTGATTTCACTTGTGGTTTATCTCGCCATTCTGGGCGGCGGCTACTGGGTGTTCAGCAATCTCGACGTTAAAATAGTCACAGCCCTGCAATGGGCGGCAAGCCTGAGCTATATCTACATCGTGCTCCTTGCATTCGGCATAATATTGCTGGTCAACGGAGTGCTGTGGCTCTCGGCCAAAGAGCAGCTTATGATGGCGCGCAATGCAGGCACCCGCAAAGGTAAACTCATGCGCTGGCTGCCGATTGTATGCCTGATTGTGTTCATAGCCTTGTTTGTAAGTCTGTACTGAAAACCGATGGTTATGCAATCTGTATCAACATGCCTGCTGTATGCGTTCGAGATCGGCGGACTGGCGCTGAACACGGCCATTCTATAATTCATACTGAAGTTCTTTATAAAAATCTGCCGGCAAAAGGATACAAACAAAATTATTGCAGGGCTTGCGGGCTGCGCTTTGGCCATAGTATGCCTCTCCGGCATCATGGACGGGGAGCGCTCCCGGGCCAGTATCACAAAAGTGGTCAACTTCGTGCTCGGCCTCGGCATCACCTGGACCATGGCCATCATCGCCCTGCTCTGCCTGCTGATGCATACCCTATTCTCGCTGCTCCACAAAAAAGCACCGTTTGACTGACAAGTCAACCGACAGCTATCGTCATCCACTGCCCGCACATACCCAACAGAAAGGCGCCGGCCACCGGAGGTGGACAGCGCCTTTTTTGTCAATAAAGCAATGAGTTGACGAAATCCCGCGGATTATTCGCCGGGGATGATGGCATCGGAGGGGCAAACCTCAGCGCATGTACCGCACTCGATGCAGGTATCGGGATCGATAACGTAGATGTCGCCTTCCGAGATGGCGTCAACGGGGCAGTTGGGCAGACAGGTGCCGCAAGCCACACATTTGTCAGTAATTACGTAAGCCATTGTAAAATAAAACGTTGAAATTAATAGAATTCTATTGCGCTTTTAAACGCACGGCAAAAGTAACGCATTTTCGGCAAACCTCCAAATAAATTTATCAACATTTGGAGGCCGGCAGGATGGGGATAGCCCGGCGACGTGCCCCCGGGGCACGGCGCGCTCAGCCTTTCACCCACCACTGCGAGCCTACGGCACCGCCGTCGGTGGCATAGACCACCATCACCTGGCCGGGACGCACAGCTTTGGCCGTGGCAAGGAGGGCCTTCACATCGTCGGCCGACAGCGAGGCCACGTCGGCATCGGAGTCGAGCGTGTGGGCGCACACGAGCTTTCCGCCGGCCACACGTCCGAAATAGAGCGCCGGAGCCTCGGCGCCGCTGTTGCGGTAAACGCCATAGCCGGCAAGGTCGCCATCGTCAAAAACACGCAGACCTTCGGCATCGGCAGGCAGGGGAGCGAGCGCCGTCACAGTCACCGACTTGGCGGGCACCCACACCTTGTAGGAGTAACCTTTTGCCTCGATTTCAGGCACATAGTCCACCTCTACCCATCCGGCCTTTTCGGAGAGCACAGGCACCATCCCCGTCAGCGGACGCGGCTCGGCATGGGCGCGGCTCACGGTGTTGCTCCACGACGGGAGATACGTTGTGGGCTCATACTCGTCGGCGTTGAAGAAGTCGAACACCAGCGTGGGCGACGAGGCCACAGCCTTCTGATACATCGTGGCGCCGCCCTCCTGCGCCACTGCGGCCTTGCTCCATGCGGGAGCCCCGGCCTCGAGCGGGAGCGTTACCTGGGCGGCAGCCTGCTGCCCCATGGCGGCCACCGCCACAGCGGCAGCCACACCGAAACACTTTATGATCGTCATAGACAACTTTTTAAATTAATTATACACCTGCCTGTCTGCCAGGCAAATCTGCCTGTGCGGTTATTCCCACTCGATTGTGGCCGGCGGTTTGGAGGAGATATCGTAGGTCACACGGTTCACGCCGCGCACATGGTTGATAATCTTGTTGGAGATATTTGCCAGGAACTCATACGGGAGGTGAGCCCAGTCGGCGGTCATGGCGTCGGTCGAAGTCACGGCGCGCAGAGCCACGGCACGCTCATATGTGCGCTCGTCGCCCATCACGCCCACCGACTGCACCGGCAGCAGAATCACTCCGGCCTGCCACACCTTGTCGTATAGGCCGTATTCACGCAGCCCGGAGATGAAGATGTCGTCGGCATCCTGGAGTATGCGCACCTTCTCGGGGGTGATGTCGCCGAGAATACGCACCGCCAGACCTGGCCCCGGGAAGGGGTGGCGCTTAATCAGATGCTCGGGCATGCCCAGCTCACGCCCCACGGCGCGCACCTCGTCCTTGAAAAGGAGGCGCAGAGGCTCGCAGAGCCTGAGGTTCATCTTCTCGGGGAGGCCGCCCACATTGTGGTGGCTCTTGATGGTGGTGCCGGTGATGGAGAGCGACTCTATGCAGTCGGGATAGATGGTGCCCTGCGCGAGCCATTTCACATCCTCGATTTTATGGGCCTCCTGGTCGAAAACATCGATGAAGCCCTTGCCTATGATTTTGCGCTTGCGTTCGGGCTCGGTGACGCCGGCGAGCTCGGTGAAGAACTTCTGCGAGGCATCGACGCCGATCACGTTGAGGCCCAGGCACTCGTAGTCGCGGAGCACATCGCGGAACTCGTTCTTGCGCAGCATGCCGTGGTCAACGAAGATGCAGGTGAGGTTCTTGCCGATAGCCTTGTTGAGGAGCACGGCGGCCACCGACGAGTCGACACCGCCCGAGAGGCCGAGCACCACCTTGTCATCGCCGAGCTGGCGGCGCAGCTCCTCTACGGTGGTCTCTATGAACGACGCGGCGCTCCAGTCCTGGCGCGAGCCGCAGATGCCCACCACGAAGTTCTTCAGCAGCATGGTGCCGTCGACCGAATGATATACCTCGGGATGGAACTGTACGCCCCACGTATGCTCCCCCTCCACGCGGTAGGCGGCGCAGGCCACCTTGTCGGTCGAGGCGATGATGTGGAAACCGGCGGGCACCGATGTGATGGTGTCGCCATGGCTCATCCACACCTGCGAGCCGGGGGTTATGCCGGCGAAAAGCGGGTCGGAGCCGTCGACCTTCTCAAGCAGCGCGCGGCCATATTCGCGTGTGGCCGCAGGCTCCACGGTGCCGCCGTCGCAGTAGGCCATGAACTGGGCGCCGTAGCATATGCCCAGCACCGGCAGGCGCCGGCGAATCTGCGACAGGTCGGCCTTGAAGGCTTTCTGATCGTAAACCGAGAACGGTGAACCCGAGAGGATTACGCCGATCACCGAGGGGTCATCGTGCGGGAATTTGTTGTAGGGAACGATTTCGCAATAGGTGTTCAGCTCGCGCACACGCCGGCCGATAAGCTGCGTGGTCTGCGAACCGAAATCAAGGATAATGATTTTTTCCTGCATCTGCTTAGGGATTGAATTTTACCGCAAAGGTACGAATTATCCGGTAGATTTCCGTAAATTTGTGAATCAATTAGTGTACGTTATGAGAAATATCGATGCCGAGAGCCTGGCTAAAGCCAAGGCATTATTCGACTCTGGGACAATATATGAATTTGAAACAGGCACCACGCGCGGCCTGCAACTCATACACCGCGGGATTTTCGGCGGTCTCTACGATTTTGCAGGAGAAATACGCACCGTAAACATCAGCAAAGGGAGCTTCCGTTTCGCCAACTCGCTTTATCTCAAGGAGGCTCTTGCCGCTATCGAGAAAATGCCCGAGAAAACTTTCGAGGAGATTATCGCCAAATATGTGGAGATGAACATAGCCCATCCTTTCATGGAGGGCAACGGCCGTGCGACACGAATATGGCTTGACATGATGCTGCGTAAAAATCTCGGAAAGGTAGTTGACTGGAGTCTAATTGACAAAACGCTTTATCTTCAAGCAATGGAGCGCAGTCCTGTAAATGATCTGGAGCTCAGACATCTCCTTTCCGGAGCTATTACCGACCGCATTGAGGATAGAGAGATAATCTTCAAGGGGATTGAACAGTCATATTTTTACGAAGGCTATACTCCGGGAGAGTAACCGGCAACAAAGAGCATCCCTAAGATGTTATAAAAAAAACGTTTTTACTGATTCGATATGAGAATGGGATTGTCAATGGCCCTGGCGGCCTTATGTATGGCCGGAAGCGCCGCAGCCTCCGTGCGGCCGGATTCACCGGCCGAAGTGGCGGCCGACACAGTACCGGTGCCGGTGCCTACGTCGCAGTCCGTAGGACTTGTGCTATCTGGGGGCGGCGCCAAAGGCATCGCCGAAATCGGCGCCATCCAGGCCCTGGAGGACAATGACATACCCATCGACTACATCGCCGGCACCTCGATGGGCGCTATCGTCGGGGGGCTATATGCCTGCGGCTACACCCCGGCCGAAATGATGGAGATGATAGCCTCCAAGGGGTTCGGCTACTGGTCGTCGGGCACAATCGACCCCGAACTCACCTACTACTTCGTGCGGCAGCCGCAGACCCCGGCGTTCGCACGGCTCAACGTGAATCTCTCCCGCACCGACTCCGCCGACACCACTCCGGGCATACTCCCGGCGTCGCTCATTTCGCCGCTGCCGATGAACTTCGCCTTCATGGACCTCTTCGCGGCCTATACAGCCCAGTGCTCATCGGATTTCAACAACCTTTTCGTGCCGTTCAGGTGCGTAACCTCCGACATCACCGCCAAGAAGAAAATCGTGTGCCGCTCCGGCCAGCTTTCCGACGCCATCCGAGCCTCGATGTCGTTTCCATGCGTGTTCGCGCCGATAAAGATGAACGGAGTATACGTGTACGACGGCGGACTTTACGACAATTTCCCTGTCGACGTGATGCGCGAGGACTTCGCCCCCGACATTATGATCGGAGTCGATGTGCACGCCTCCGAAAAGGGGCCGCAGCCCCACAACATCATCACCACCATCGAGAATATGGCGCAGGTGAAACAGGACTATTCGCTTCCGGCCGACGAAGGGGTGCACGTGCGCATAAACGTAAGCGAATTCTCGCTCCTTGACTGGGGAAAGGCCAAGGAACTCTACGACATCGGCTACCGCCGCACAATGGAGATGATGGACACGATAAAAAGCCGCGTCACCTCGCGCGAGCCCGCCGAATCGCGCCGCCTGCGCCGCGCCATATTCAAATCAGCCTCGCCATATGTACGCTTCGACTCGGTGCACGTCACCGGCGGCACACGCGCTCAGAACGAATACCTCTCACACCTCTTCAAGCCCGAGAAAGCCGATACTTTCGGCATAAGGCAGGCCCGCCTGGCCTACTACCGCGCCCTCTCTCCCGGCAAGCTCCGCAACCTCATGCCGCAGGCCGACTACAACGCCCGCAACGGACTGTTCACCCTCAGCCTCGACGCCGATGTGAAAAACAATTTCGCAATAGGCGCCGGCGGCTACCTCACCTCCTCGTCCAACTCCTTCATCTTCGTCGCGGCCGACTACTCATCAATGTCGTTCCGCTCCACCGAAGCCCGCCTCATGGGATGGATCGGCCAGAGCTACATGGCCGCCGAATTCGACGGCAGACTCTACCTCACCTCCACACACCCCTCGGCTTTCGACATCGAGGCTGTGTATTCGCGCCAGAAATTCTATGAAAGCGACAAGCTCTTCTATCAGGACAATTCTCCGGCATTCATAACAAGCTACAACGCTTTCGGCCGGCTCTTCTACGGATGGGCGCTCGGAAGCAAAGGGAAGATACAGATCGGAGCCGGAGGCGGACAGCAGCGCAACAACTTCTACACCTCCGACCGGGGCGACTTCAGGTCGTCCGACAAAGTGCGCACCAACTTCAACATCGCCCAGGCTCTGCTGCGCCTCGAATACAACTCGCTAGACAACCAGAGCTACCCCTCGGCCGGATACCGCGTGAAGGCTACCGTTATCGGAGCGCTCGGCAAATACCACTACCGCGAACTCACCGGCGACAACTCCGGCGCATCCTACAACGACGACACACAGTGGCTCCAGGGCGAGCTCCTTGCCGACTACTACCTGCCGATGGGCAGAAACTTCTCGCTGGGGCTGAACGCCGACGTGATGCTGTCGTCGCGCGGACTGCTCAACACCTACTACGCATCGCTGGTCAACGCCCCGGCCTACACCCCCACCGCCGCCACATCCAACGTTTTCAACAAACGTTTCCGGGCCAACTCGTTTGTGGCCGCGGGAGTCACACCCATATGGATGCCGGTCAAGAACGCACAGGTGCGCCTCACCGCCAACATGTTCCTGCCCGTCAGGCGCATCGAGCAGGCCGCGGCTCCGGCCGCGGCCCCGGCCTGGGGCGGATGGTTCCGCAACCCGGAGTTCATCGGCGAGCTCGACGTGGTCTACAACCTCCCCTTCGCCAGCGTCTGCGGCTATGTCAACTACATATCCTATCCGGCACGCAACTGGAACGTCGGTCTCTCCTTCGGCCTCTACTTCACCGCCGGGCAGCTTCTGCGCTGACCGCCGCCGCGGTTATTAACAATCCGGGGGAGTTATCAACAAAAAAGACTAAATCACCCCGGCACACACATCCATTGTGAAAACAAATAAGTTACTTTGCGTTGTATTTAAGAGCGCCGCGGCTACGCAACCCCCGGCGCACGGTTACAAACATCGTACTTATGGGTAAAATCATCGCTGTCGCCAACCAGAAAGGCGGCGTAGGAAAAACCACGACTACAATAAATCTCGCAGCATCACTCGCCCTCCAGGGCAAGAAGGTGCTCATCATCGACGCCGACCCGCAGGCCAACGCCACTTCGGGCTACGGCATCGACCCGCGCTCCATGCAGTCGTCAATCTACGAATGCCTCGTCGACGACTATCCTCTCGAAGGCTCGCAGGTAGCCACTTGCGTCAAGGGGCTCGACCTCATCGGCTCGCGCATAGACCTGGCCGGGGCCGAGCTCGAGCTTGTAGGCAAGCCCGAGCGCGAGCGCACCCTCAAGCGGCTGCTCGAACCCGTGGCCGGAAACTACGACTACGTGCTCATCGACTGCTCCCCCTCGCTGGGACTGATTACCGTCAACGCCCTCACTGCCGCCCACTCGGTGATAATCCCCGTGCAGGCCGAATATTTCGCGCTCGAAGGCATCAGCAAGCTCCTCAACACCATCCGCATCATAAAGCAGAAGCTCAATCCGGGGCTGGAAATCGAAGGTTTCCTGCTGACGATGTACGACGCGCGCCTGCGCCTGGCCAACCAGATCTACGAAGAACTCAAAAGCCACTTCGGCGACATGGTGTTCAACACCGTGATTCCACGCAACATACGCCTTTCCGAAGCCCCCTCGCACGGACTCCCGGCCATAATGTACGACCCCGAATCGCGCGGCGCGACATCACACGTGATGCTCGCCAAAGAAATTATAAAACGATAATCCCTCCACCATGGCAATACGCAACGCACTCGGCAGAGGACTCGACTCCCTCATACCGATGGACGATGTGCCAGCACGCGGCTCATCGGCCATAAACAACATACCTCTCGACCGCATCACCCCCAACCCCGACCAGCCGCGCACCACCTTCGACGAGGAGGCACTCGCCGAGCTGGCCGCATCCATACGCGAGCTGGGAATCATACAGCCCCTGTCGCTGCGCAAGACAGGAGCCGACACCTACCAGATCATAGCCGGCGAGCGACGCTTCCGCGCAGCCCGGATGGCAGGTCTCTCCGATGTGCCTGCTTACATCCGCACCGCCAACGAGGCCGAGCTCACCGAGATGGCCCTCATCGAGAACATCCAGCGCGAGGACCTCAACGCCATAGAGATAGCCCTGACCTTCAAGAAACTCATCGACCAGTACAACCTCACACAGGAGCGTCTGTCGGAACGTGTGGGCAAGAAACGCGCCACTGTGGCCAACTTCCTGCGCCTGCTCCGCCTCCCGGCCGAAGTGCAGCTCGGCCTGCGCGACAAGCGCGTCGACATGGGGCACGCCCGCGCGCTCCTGTCGCTCGACAATCCGCACGACCAGCTACGGATCTACAAGCTCATCCTCAAGGAGGGGCTGTCGGTGCGCCGTGTGGAAGAACTCGTAAAAGAGGCACGCGAAAACACCGCAGAAGCAGCCGACGGCCGGCCGCAGAAGAAACAGGCTCAGTCGTCGCACGATTTCGACCTGCTGAAAAAACACCTCTCCACAGTTTTCGCCACCCCCGTAAACTTCTCCTGCGACCGCTCCGGAAAAGGGCGCATCTCATTCCAGTTCGCCAACGAGGAGGAGCTTGCGAGGCTAATCACGCTCTTCGACACTCTGCAAAGCCAATAACGCCCCTCGAATCCACATTTCCACAAAATCCACCCCTTTTGCACACGGCTCTTTCATTTAACTTTGATGCTATAATGCGCCACTGTTAATCAGGTAGTTATATGTAGCAGTTACGCAATGGCTGTATTAATCTCATTTTGGATAAAAGGGTTAATGGCTTTTAACTAACTATCAGTCATACACTTTTAAAATTCCAAGCATTTTTAAATGAAAGAGCCGTGCCTTTTGCAGACAAACTCACCAAATAAACCGGAATAATCTTGCAGAATCAGCCGCCAGACATTAACTTTGCGGCAAACATGGCAATGCACACCGCATAAGCCCTCACAAATGATTCATCATGCATAAAAATTCCCGATTTATCCTGATTGCAGCAGCTATGGTTGCGGCATCCGCAACACATGCTACCGAAACAACCATGCCCGGAGGCTCCACGATATACGCCAGCCTGTGGAGCAGCAACGAGTCGACTCCGGCCTATGGAATATACCGGCTCACGGCCGACGGCCCCCAGTTGATGCTCGCCGATCCGAAAGGGAGCCAGGTGGGATACCCGATGAGGAGCGGATGGATCGCCGACGGCAAACTATGCGGATACTACGTAAAGGAAAGCTACTCCGTTGTTGACGAGCATTATTACATCGAGGTCAACGCCGACGGCGAGACCACCCGCTTCGACCCGCTCCCCGACGACTGCGGCTACATGTTCGCCGCCACATACAACCCCGACGACCGATGCATCTACGGATACGGCCTTACCGGAGAATATTCCTACGCACTGCTCAAAGCTCCGGCCGACAACCCCGGCGCCATCAGTCCAGTGAGGGAGTTTGAATGGGATGCCGACGAGGAATGCCTCTCCATAGCCTACAACACCTCCGACCAGAACCTTTACGGAGTGAACGCCCGCGGCCAGTTCGTGAAAATCGACAAATCGACCGGCATACAGACAAACCTGGCCAATGTGCCTGACGGCACACAGGGAATCATCAGCGGCATGTGCTACGCCCCGAAAGAAAATCTTTTCTACTGGAATCCACTATTCTCTTCAGGCAACTCGGCGATATACACCATCACCCCCGACGGCGCCACTTTCACAAAAGTGCTCGACTGCGACCACAACGAGCAATACAACTTCATGATATGCCCCGACAAGGCTGCCACCGCCGAATCGCCCGCCCCCCCGGTAATCAAGGCCATAAATTTCGAGGGGGGCGCCACGTCAGGCTCCTTCACAATCACACTCCCCTCCGCCACAGCAGGGACGCAGCCACTGTCGGGTGAAATAGGTTGGATTGCGCTCCTTGACGGCGAGACAGCCAGCCAGGGCACAGCCGAGGCCGGAAGCGACGTCACTGTTGACTTCACCTCGCTCTCCGAGGGATACCACCTCTTCACCTTCAGGGCACTCAACGGCCCGGCTGCCTCCGAAAACACATCGTACAACATGTGGACAGGCATCGACACACCGCTCCCGACCGCCAAAGTGACCCTGACCCACGACCGCGTGATGTGGGAACCGGTCACCGAGGGAGTACACGGCGGCTGGGTCGACCTCGACAATCTTGAATACGAGATTCTCCTCAACGATGAGCATTCCTTCAGCCAGCCGGCCATTAACCTCTGGGGATACCACCAGCTCGCAACCGCCGAACTCAGACGCTACACCGCATCGGTTCTTGTGAAAGCCGGCGGCAAGACCTCCGCCGCGGCCTACTCCAACGAACTCGCCCTCGGCACACCCCTCCAGCCCTCCCTCGCACTGGTGCCTGACCGCGACGATGTGGAAAAAATGTCGGTAATCGACGTCAACGGCGACGGACGCACCTGGAGCTACTCCCTCTTCCAGGAATGCGCCAAATCAAGCTTCGGCTCCGGCATACCCATGGATGACTGGCTGATTCTCTCGCCCGTGGATTTCAAGGCTGAGACCTCCTACACACTGAGCATCGACGTGCAGACCTGCAACCAGGCATATCCCGACGAATCCATGCGCGTATGCATCGCCGACCGGCCCGAGCCGGAAGCGATGACCCGCGAACTTATTGCCACATTCCGGCCCGAGCGTGAAATCCACACCTGGAGCACCGACTTCACACTCCCCGCTGACGGCACATATTACATCGGATTCCACACCAATTCCGCACCCGACCAGGAAGGACTGCTGCTGAGCAACATACTCCTCCACCCCACCGGCGAATCGTCAATCCACAGCCCGGCCGCCGAACCTGCCGCCGAGCCTGCCGAATACTTCACCACCCAGGGCATAAAGACCCTCAACCCCTCCGGCGGATTTTTCATAATGCGGCGCGGCGCGGAAGTCAGCAAAGTCTACATCCCCTGAACCGCACCATAAACTGAAAATAAACCGGCAAAAGGAGATTGCCCCGGAACTGAACCGGGACAACCTCCTTTTGACGTATCTTTTAAAATATTTTGCTAATTTTGCCGTATATAACACCGGCGCCGCAATTTTGCAGGCGACACTCACGTTATGTAAACATAAAAACATGTGTCACACAGTGAAAAAAACGTCATATAACAATATGGGCGCCAACGCCGCCCGCATGATGCTCGCCGCACTCTGCCTCGCGCTAATGGCGGCACTCCCGTCGTGCGGCGGCGCCAAGCTGTCGGTCGCCGACGAGCAATATGCCCGCGGCGAATACTTCGACGCACAGAAAACATACCGCAAAGTCTACAACAAACTCACCAAGAAAGAGGAACGCGCCGCACGCGGCGCCGTGGCCTACAAACTCGGACTCTGCTATGACCGGCTGAACATGTCGGCCCGCGCCTCCTCGATGTTCGCCAACGCCATACGCTACAATTACCCCGACTCCACTGCCATATTGCTGATGGCACGCTCGCTCCAGGCCGAAGGGAAGTACGCACAGGCACAGAAAGCCTACAATGACTTCCTGCTCCTGGCACCCGACTCCAAAGAGGCACGCAACGGACTGGCCGGATGCCGCCTGGCGGCCCAGGCCAAGGCGGCGCCCACACGCTATGTGGTGCGCAACGCCAAGCTCTTCAACTCCAGGCGCTCCGACTATGCCCCCATGTTCATATCGCGCTCCGAGCCCGACCAGCTATATTTCTCCACCACAAACGAGAAGGTGACCGGCGACAAGCGCAGCGAGATCACAGGTATGAAAAAAGGCGACATATGGTTCGCACGC
Organism: Muribaculaceae bacterium Isolate-013 (NCI); assembly: GCA_004102785.1. Taxonomy (GTDB): domain Bacteria; phylum Bacteroidota; class Bacteroidia; order Bacteroidales; family Muribaculaceae; genus UBA7173. The sequence goes on along the minus strand of SCEJ01000005.1, from coordinate 75,985 downwards.
CAGAATGAGAAAGGTGAGTGGCAGCGACCCGAGCCGGTGGAGGGAGAACTCAACACCAAGCTTGATGAAGGCGCAGTGTCCTTCACCCCCGACGGCCAGACAATGTACCTCTCCAAAGCGCGACGCGAGCCGTCGGCCAACACCGGTGTGGAGATCTACACCTCGCAACGCTCCGATGCCAAATGGAGCGCCCCTGTGAAATTCGAGATTACAGCCGACACCATCTCATCCTACGCCCACCCGGCAGTGTCGCCCGACGGCAACTGGCTATATTTCACCTCCGACATGCCCGGCGGCATCGGCGGCAAAGACATATGGCGAATCAACTTGCGCGAACGCGCCGGCTCGCTTGAAAACATGGGCGAGTTCATCAACACCCCGGGCGACGAGATGTTCCCTTACGTGCTGTCTGACTCCGTGATATATTTCGCCTCCGACGGACATCCCGGCCTGGGCGGCCTCGACCTCTTCCGCGCAGAGCTCACCCGCTCCGGCGGCTGGAAAGTCGAGAATATGGGTGCGCCCGTAAACTCTTCGGCCGATGACTTCGGCATAACCTTCGGCAAGGGCGAGAGCGGATTCTTCTCATCGAACCGTGGCGACGGCCGCGGCTACGACCATATCTATTCGTTCGTGCTCCCCGACCTCCAGATTCTCGTTTCGGGATGGGTGCTTGACAAGGACGAGGAGCCGGTGCCGAACGCCGTGATACGCATCGTGGGCGACGACGGCTCAAACCAGAAAGCCATAGCACGCCCCGACGGCTCCTTCTCATTCCCTCTGCAGCGGGGAGTGAAATATGTGATGCTCGCCGGAGCCAAGGGATACCTAAACGCCCGCCAGGAATTCACCTCCGACACCGCCGAGGAGGATGCCGAATACGGCGTGGACTTCATACTCGCATCGGTCAACAAACCGGTGGTGGTCGACAACGTGTTCTACGACTTCGACCGCGCCGACCTGCGCCCCGAAACCAAAGAGGCCCTGAACGAAATGGTGAAAATAATGACCGACAACCCCAACATCACGATAGAGATGGCCTCGCACACCGACCGCATAGGCTCCGACGAATATAACATCGGCCTGTCGCAGCGGCGCGCGCAATCGGTAATCGACTACCTCATATCAAAAGGAATCAACGCCGACCGCCTCCAGGCCCAGGGCTACGGAAAGTCGCGCCCGAAGACCATCACAAAAAAACTCGCCCGCCTCTACCCGCAGTTTAAGGAGGGCGACACACTCACAGAGGAATACATAGACGCCCTCTCGCCCGACGATGCCGCCATAGCCGACCAGATCAACCGCCGCACGGAGTTCCAGGTACTGTCGACCGACTACCGCATGTTCTGACCCCATCACGCCCCGAAGATATGTCAAATCCGTTCATGACACAAGTAGAGCTGCCGTCGGCGCCGGGCCTGATAGCCCACGGCCGGCCGATAATGACAATCGGCTCATGTTTTGCCGACGAAATCGGCACGCGCCTGCACGATGACCTCTTCGATGTCACTGTAAACCCCTTCGGAGCCCTCTACAACCCGGCGAGCATACTACGCGCCTTCCGGCTGATGGACGAATCTCCCGAAATAGACTGCGACGAACTCATCGACGGCCACGGTCTATGGCACTCGCTCGACTTCCACTCGCGCTTCTCCCTGCCATCACGCCGGCAGCTTGCAGAGTCGCTCACCGGCCACCTGCGCCGGCTCCACGCCTCCCTGCCAGGCCTGCAGACTGTAATCATCACCCTCGGCTCGGCCAAAGCTTTCCGCCACAATGCGTCCGGACGCGTGGCAGCCAACTGCCACAAGCTCCCGGCTTCGGAGTTCACCCTCACCGACATCTCCGAAGAGGAGACCGCCGCCGCCCTCGGCGCCATCCTTGAAATTCTGCGGCGCCATAACCCCGGGGTATCGGTTATCGTCACCATAAGCCCCGTGCGCCACAAAGCCTACGGCTACCACGCCGACCGCCTCAGCAAGGCCCGTCTGCTGCTGGGGGCCGACCGCTTCTGCCGCCTTGAACCTGAGGCCGCGACCTACTTCCCGGCCTACGAGATTCTCAACGACGAGCTCCGCGACTACCGTTTTTATGCCGACGACATGACCCATCCGGCCACTTCGGCTGTTAATCATATATACGGATGTTTCGCCCGCTCTTTCTTCAGCGACGAGACAGCCGCCCTTGCCGCACGCGCCCGCAAAACAGTGCTGCGCCTGCGCCACCGTCCTCTCAACCCCGCCACCGCCGATTGCGAACGCGCGGCAGCGGTGGAAGCCGCCCGGCAGTTCGCCGAGCGTTATCCGGCCGTGGGGCGCCCCCTCGGCGAAATCGTTTCAACTTTTTACATCACTTCTTAACACACCGGGATATGAACCACGAAATCCCTACCACGCCGCAGACGGTGCTCCTCACCGACAGCCGCTCACTCTCCGACCCTGAAAACTCTCTGTTCTTCGCCCTCATCACTCCGATGGACGACGGCCACCGCTATATCCGCGAGCTTTATCAGCGCGGCGTGCGCCGATTCGTGGTTTCGCGGCCGTTGCAGGAAGACGCCATGCCCGGTGCGGAAATATACCACGTGGCCGACACACTCCAGGCGCTCCAGGAACTCGGCGCCGAACGCCGCAAGGAAGCGCGCATACCGGTGATTGCAATCACCGGCTCCCGCGGCAAGACAATGGTGAAGGAGCTCCTTTACCAGCTTCTGCAGCCCGACTACCGCGTGGCCCGCTCCCCCCGCAGCTACAATTCGCAGATAGGCGTGCCCCTGTCGCTCTGGGATATCACGCCTGAATCAACCATAGGCATATTCGAGGCCGGAGTGTCGCGTGCAGGCGAGATGGACCGCCTCTCGCGCATGATAAAGCCCGATGTCACAGTAATCACAAACATCTACGACGACCACGACGAAGGATTCCCCTCGCGCACTGCCAAGATTGCCGAAAAGGTGCGCCTGATACACGGCGCCGAGGTTGTGGTATATCCAGCCGACGACACCGAGCTCGCACATGCCATAAAATCGCAGGCCATCGGCGAGCAGAAACTCATGGGATGGTCGCGCAAGGACCGATCGGCAAGCCTCTTCGTTTCCACCGAATCACGCGGCGGCGAAACCCGGGTTACATACATGCTGCACGGACGCCAGCCACGCCGTGTCACCCTCCCCTTCACCGGCAACTGGCAGGTGGAGAACGCCATCACGGCCCTGGCGGTGATGCTTCTGCTCGAAATCCCGTCGCAGGTGCTCACCCAGCGCATGGCCACACTGCGCCCCGTAGGCACCCGCCTCCAGGTGAGCGAGGGGATAAACCGCTGCCTGATTGTGCGCGACGACTACACATGCGACTTCCACTCGCTGCTCCCGGCGCTCGACTTCATGGCACGCCGACGCACCGCCGGACTGAAAATGACCGTAGTGCTCTCCGACATAGCACACGACGGCATGGACGCAACCGAGGCCTACGCCGGTATCGCACGTCTGCTGAAATTCCGCGGAGTGAAACGAATCATTGCCGGAGGGGCCGAAATATCGGCTTTCGCCCACCTCTTCTCCGACTTCGACGCACGCTTCTACCCCACGGTCAACGACATGTACAAGGCAATGACCACAAGCGATTTCGCCTCCGAACTCGTACTGATCAAAGGTACCCCTTCCGACGTGTTCGACTCCTTCGCGCGCCAGCTCGAGGCCCGCACACACGAGACAGTGCTGGAGGTAAACCTCGACGCCCTTGTGCATAACTATAACTTCTTCCGCTCCCACCTCAAGCCATCGACAGGCATCGTGGCCATGGTCAAGGCCTCGGGATACGGAGCCGGTTCATACGAACTGGCAAAATCGCTCCAGGCCCACGGCGCGGCATATCTCGCCGTAGCCGTGCTCGACGAAGGGGTCGACCTGCGCCAGGCCGGAATCACCATGCCAATAATGGTGCTCAACCCCAAGGTGCTCAACTATCCGCAGCTATTCAACAACCGCCTGGAGCCGGAGGTATTCGACTTCGATGTGCTCACCGAAATAATCGACGCCGCCATGCGCGCCGGCATTAAAGGCTATCCCGTGCATCTGAAAATCGACACCGGAATGCACCGGCTCGGTTTCCGCGAGGAGGACCTCGACCGCGTAATCGAAATTATACAGAACCAGGACGCCATACGCGTATGCTCCGTATTCTCCCACCTGGCCACCGCCGACTGCCTCGACATGGATGAATACACCCGCGCCCAGCTCGAGCTCTTCGACCGCTGCTCACACAAGGTGCAGGCCGCATTCCCCTACCGCGTGATGCGCCACATTCTCAACACCGCAGGGATACTCCGCTTCCCCGAGTACCAGTACGACATGGTGCGCCTCGGCATCGGCCTCTACGGCATACCGGTGCTCAACAACGGCATGGAGGAAGGGCTACGCCCCGTATCCACCCTCCGCTCCGTGATAATCGCCCTGAAGAGCTATCCCGCCGGCACCGCCATAGGCTACGGCCGCCACGGCCTGCTCGAACGCGACTCGCTCATCGCCACAGTGCCCGTGGGATACGCCGACGGGGTGAACCGCCACATGGGTTGCGGCCGCTGCTCATTCCTGGTCAACGGCACCCCCTGCCCCACCGTAGGCAACATCTGCATGGACGCGTGCATGATTGACGTCACCGATGCCCAGCTCCCGGCCATCGGTGACCCCGTGGAAATTTTCGGCCCCGGAAACCCCGTCACAGCGCTCGCCTCGAAGCTCGACACCATCCCCTACGAACTCCTCACCTCAGTCAGCCCGCGTGTGCGACGCCTCTACTACCGCGAATCCTGATCATCAATGCTACATGAACGAACTAATTCCGAACACAGGGAATTATAAAAAGCTGTTAACCTATCAGAAAGCTAATGTCATATACCAGATTACCTATTATTTCTGCCACAAGTTTCTGATACGGGGCGACAGGACTGTAGACCAGATGATTCAGGCCGCACGCAGCGGCAAACAAAATATTGTGGAAGGATGCTCAGCAGCTTCTACTTCGTCGAAAACAGAAATCAAACTCATAAACGTAGCAAAGGCAAGTCTGAAAGAATTGCTTGAAGATTATGAGGACTTCCTGCGGACACGCGGCAAACCTCAATGGGAAAAGGGCAGTGTGGAATACGAAACGATGCGCCGGCTTGGTCGCGAGCACAACGATGCGCCTTATTTTATGACTCTCATCGAGACCCGTCCTCCGGAGACAGTCGCCAATATGGCCATTATACTCATTAATCAGGCTGACTATCTACTCTTCAGACAATTAGAGAAGATCTCGAATGACTTTATTAACAACGGCGGATTCTCGGAACGCATGGCCGCGGTCCGCAGAAAAAAACGTGGCTATTGATAACCCCCTGGTCGCTAAGGTCTTTAAAGTCTTTAAAGTCCTTAAGGTCCTTAGGATTTCCTGATTTAAATAATTTTTCAAATGAAATATCTGAAGTTTATCACATTTCTTGTGCTTGCGGTCATTGCGGGCGCCACCGCCGCGGCCACGCGCATAAGCCTGCTCACCCAGGATGCCGGAAAGGAAATCTATGAACTTGAAGGGCACGCCGCTCTGCGCATCGTCACCGACGACGGCCGCGACATGGCGGTGAACTGGGGGGTGTTCGATTTCCGCTCACCCAACTTCGCCTACCGCTTCACATCGGGGCAGACCGACTATCTGTGCGTTATGGTGCCAACAGATATGCTCGTGGCCGAATATGCCCCCTCGGGACGGCGTTTCCGCGAACAGGTGCTCGACCTCACGCCGCAGGAAGCCGACCGGGTGATTGCACTGGTTGAGGAGAACCTGCGCCCGGAAAACCGCACATACCGCTACAACTATGTGCTCGACAACTGCATCACACGCCCCTACAACATCATTCGCCGCGCGCTCAACGACTCGATAACCCTGTCGGTGCCGGCCGAATTCACTTACAGCAACACCGGCATTACCGTGCCGCGGCTTGAAGGGGAGCAGACCACATTCCGCAAGGAGATGACGCGCTACCACCACAACTATCCGTGGTATCAGTTCGGCATCAACCTCGCCCTGGGAAGCGGCATCGACCGCCCAATCACCGAGCTTGAACGCGGCTTCTCCCCTCTCTACATGCACGAACTGATGGCCGGAGCCACCGGAGGCTTCGACAACCGCCCGCTGGTGGTGGAGGAGAACGATCTTATCGCCGAAACCGGCGAATGCTCCCCCTCGGGCGCCACACCGTGGTATCTCACCCCGATGGCATGCGCCATAGCCCTGCTGGCATTGACTATCATCATCACCGTGCGCGACCTGCGGCGCCGCCGGGTGTCGCGGTGGTTCGACACCCTGCTCTACTCCCTCTTCTTCATAGCCGGAATGGTGCTCACATTCCTTATTTTCGTGAGCGTCCACGAGGCGACGTCGCCAAACTGGCTATACCTTTGGCTGAACCCTTTCTGCATCATACCTGTTATTTTCGAGTGGATAAAAAGTTGCAGACGTGTGGTTTATTGCTACCAATTTTGTAACTTTGCAGCGTTGCTGCTGCTTGTGGCAGGCATTCCCCTGCACGGGCAGGCGCTCGACCCGGCATTCCCGGTGCTGATAGCGTGCGACGTAATCCGCGCGTTATCATTCATTTACATCTATCGAATCACTTACATCCGACGTGCATAACAACCCATCACGAACGCTCACACACTCGGTAGCCGCGGCCCTGGTCGCGGTGTTCTCCATTGTGTCCGTGGCTCCGGCATCGGCCGTGGCCAAGCGTCCGTCGTTAGTGGTTGGCATTATGGTCGACGGCCTCTCGATGGACTATATCGAGCTGCTCCGCGACCAGTTCGGCGAGAACGGCTTCAAAAGGCTGCTGTCGCAGGGGCTGCTGATCAACGACCTCGACTACGGCACGGCCCTCGACCCTGCCGCAGCCACCGCTGTGGTATTCACCGGAGCAGCCCCGCAGGTCAACGGCATACCCGCCGCCACGGTATATGACCGCGACACCCGCCGCGCACGCTCTGTGCTGTTCGATGCCTCTAAAATAGGCAACTTCACCGACGAGACCCTCTCGCCGGCAGCCATAACCTCATCCACCCTTGCCGACGAGCTCCGAATCGACGGCGGAGGCACCAACTATGCCTACGCCATCGCCGCCGAGCCGGTGCAGGCCATCATAATGGCCGGCCACGCCGGCAACTCGGCATTCTGGATCAACGACCACACCGGCAAGTGGGCCACAACCACCTACTACAAGGACCTGCCCGCCTCTCCCCAGGAAGCAAACCGACGCCTCCCGCTTGAAAGGAGGCTCGACACCCTCCAGTGGGTTCCCTCGATTCCGGTGGAACAGTTCCCCGACCTGCCGGCGCACAAAAAGCTATACCCCTTCCGCAACATATTCCAGCGGGGCGACGCCAACCGCTTCCGGGCTTACAAGAACTCGCCGGCAGTCAACGCCGACGTAGCCGCAATGGCCGCCGACTACATCAGGATGCTGAGGCTCGGAAGCCGCGAGGCCACCGACATGCTCTCGCTCGGCATGACAGTGCAGCCCTACATCTACGGCCGCGAGCCCGACTCGCGCCTTGAGCTGATGGACTCATACCTGCGCCTCGACCGCGATCTGGCCGCCATTTTCGCCGCCATCGACCGCGAGGGACCCGGAATGGACCGCACAGTGGTGTTCGTGGCCGGCACCCCGCTGACACGCCGCCAGCGCCGCGACGACGAGAAATGGGCCGTGCCCTACGGCGAATTCTCCTCGCGCAAGGCCGTGTCGCTCCTCAACATGTACCTCATGGCCGTGCACGGCAACGGAGAATGGGTCTCCGGATACCACAACGGCCAGGTGTACCTCAACCACAAACTCATTAAAGAACGCGGAAAAGACCTGGAAGAGATGCGCCGCGAGGCCGCGTCGTTCCTCACCCGCATGGTGGGTGTGAGCCAGGCCTGGACCGTTGACGATGTAATAGACCGGCGCGCCACCGACAACCCCGACGCCACACGCCGCAACACCGCCATGGCCTCGGCCGGCGACATCTTCCTGGCCATAGCGCCGGGATGGCAGGAGATCGATGACGACTCCGATGTGGAGGCGCCACAGACTGTGGTGCGCGCAGGAATGGCCACAGCGCCGGCATTCATCCTCGCCCCCTCGGTAGCGCCGAAGGAGGTGACCGCGCCCGTCGACGCCCGCGTGCTGGCCCCGACAGTGGCCGGCATTCTGCGCATACGCGCTCCCAACGGAGCATCACTGCCTCGTCTGCGCCCATGATGCCGGAGGGTGCGGACTAATCCTCCCCCTCCAACCGTCAACTTATGTAAAACTGTTATTTATATCCCTATAATGTCTTTCACAAGCTTTCTAAGCAAGATTTTCGGAAACAAGTCGCAGCGCGACCTCAAGGAAATCAAACCCATAATCGACAAAATCAACGCCATCGGCCCCACTCTCAAAGACCTCTCCGTCGACCAGCTCCGCGCTAAAATCGACGAGGTGCGCGCCGACATCGCCGCCGCAACCAAGGCCGACGAGGACGCCGCCAAAGAGCTCCGCGAGAAAATCGAGGAACTCCCCTTCGACCAGCGCCAGCCTCTCTGGGACGACATTGACAAACACGAGAAAAACGTGCTCGACGTAATCGAGGCCAAACTCGACGAGCACCTCCCCATAGTATTCGCCACCATGCGCGAGACCGCCGCCCGCTTCGCCGCAAACGAGACAATCGAGGTTACAGCCACCGAGCTTGACCGCGAGCTCGCCGCCCAGGGACGCGACTTCGTATCCATCGACGGCGACAAGGCTATCTGGAAAAACCACTGGCTTGCCGGCGGCAACGAAATCACCTGGGATATGGTGCATTACGATGTGCAGCTCATCGGCGGTGTAGTGCTCCACTCGGGCAAAATCGCCGAGATGGCAACCGGCGAGGGCAAAACCCTCGTGGCCACCCTCCCGGTGTTCCTCCGCTCCCTCTCGCGCAAAGGCGTGCACGTGGTGACGGTCAACGACTACCTTTCCAAGCGCGACTCCGAATGGATGGGCCCGCTCTACATGTTCCACGGCTCTACCGTAGACTGCATCGACAAGCACCGCCCCAACACCCCCGCACGCCGCCGCGCCTATGAATGCGACATAACATTCGGCACCAACAACGAATTCGGCTTCGACTACCTCCGCGACAACATGGCGATGGCCCCAGAGGATATGGTGCAGCGCAAGCACTACTACGCCATTGTCGACGAGGTCGACTCGGTGCTCATCGATGACGCCCGCACACCGCTGATTATCTCCGGCCCCGTGCCCAAAGGGGAGAACCAGATGTTCAACGAATACAAGCACAACGTCGAGAAGGTGTTCCAGGCCCAGAAAAGCCTCGTCACCAAGATTCTCGCCGATGCAAAACAGAAAATCAAATCCGATGACAAGGAGACCCGCAAAGAGGGCGAGCTGCTCCTCTTCCGCGCCTTCAAAGGTCTGCCAAAATACGGTCCCCTCATCAAATTCCTCTCCGAGGAGGGGATGAAGAACGCCCTGCTCAAGACCGAGGCCTACTACCTTCAGGACAACTCACGCGAAATGCCCAAGGTCACCGACCCGCTCTACTTCGTAATCGACGAGAAGAACCGCTCCATCGAGCTCACCGACAAAGGTTTCGATGTGCTCACCGACCGCAACCAGGACCCGCAGTTCTTCGTGCTCCCCGACATCGCCGCCCGCCTCTCGGAGCTGGAGCATGTCACCGACCTCACCGAGCGCCAGCAGCTCAAGGACGAGGCCATGGCCGACTATGCCCTCAAATCGGAGCGCGTACACACCGTAAACCAGCTCCTCAAGGCCTACGCCCTCTTCGAGAAAGACAACGAATATGTGATTGACGACGGAAAAATCAAAATCGTTGACGAGCAGACAGGTCGTATCATGGAGGGACGCCGTTACAGCGACGGACTCCACCAGGCCATCGAAGCCAAGGAGAATGTAAAAGTAGAGGCCGCCACACAGACCTTCGCCACCATCACTCTCCAGAACTACTTCCGAATGTACCACAAGCTCGCCGGTATGACCGGTACCGCCGAGACCGAGGCGGGCGAGCTCTGGGATATATACAAACTCGACGTGGTGACCATACCCACAAACCGCCCCGTGGCGCGCAAGGATATGGACGACCGCGTCTACAAGACCAAGAAAGAGAAATACGCCGCCGTAATCGAAGAAATCGTGCGCCTGCGCGAGGCCGGACGCCCCGTGCTCGTGGGTACCACCTCGGTTGAAATCTCCGAGCTCCTCTACCGCATGCTCCAGATGCGCCACATCGACGCCCAGGTGCTCAACGCCAAGCTCCACCAGAAGGAAGCACAGGTTGTGGCCCTGGCCGGACGCCCCGGCACCGTGACCATCGCCACCAACATGGCCGGCCGCGGTACCGACATCAAACTCCCCAAGGAGGTCAAGGATGCCGGCGGTCTGGCAATCATCGGCACCGAGCGCCACGAAAGCCGCCGTGTTGACCGCCAGCTCCGCGGCCGCGCCGGCCGTCAGGGCGACCCGGGCTCGTCGGTATTCTACGTATCGTTCGAGGACCAGCTCATGCGCCTCTTCGCCACCGACCGCGTGATGAAGATGCTCGATACCCTCGGCCTCAAGGAGGGCGAGATGATTGAAAGCTCCATGGTGACCCGCGCCATCGAAAACGCCCAGAAACGCGTGGAAGAGAACAACTTCGGAATCCGCAAGCGCCTGCTCGAATACGACGACGTGATGAACAAGCAGCGCACATACATCTACAACCGCCGCCACCATGCTCTCCTTGGCGAACGCGTGGGTATCGACATCGCCAACATGATGTATGACCTGGTGGAGAATCTTGTGGCCACCTACGACCAGCCCACCGACTACGAGGAGCTGCGCATGGAGCTTATGCGACTGCTCACCATCGAGCCGCCGTTCGATGAAAAAGCCTTCACCTCACTCTCCAGAGAGGACAAGGTGAAAGCCCTCTACGACGCAGCCCAGGAAAACCTCGACCGCCGCAGCGCCCGCATCACCGAAACCGCCATGCCGGTGGTGAAGGAATGGGTGGAGACACGCGGAGCCCAGGGCCTGATTGCAGTGCCTCTGACCGACGGAAAACGCATCTTCACCCTGCGCGTCGACATCAACGAGGCCTACAACACCAACTGCCGCAACATCGTCAAGGAGTGGCACAAGGCCATACTCCTGGTGAGCATCGACGAACTTTGGAAAGAACATCTGCGCGAACTCGACGACCTGCGCCAGAGCGTGCAGAACGCATCCTACGAGCAGAAAGACCCGCTGGTAATCTATAAAGTGGAGTCCTTCCACCTCTTCGAGCGTATGCTCAACAACCTCAACGCCAAAGCCCTCTCGGCCCTGATGCGCGGACAGATTTTCGTGCGCAAGGCTCCCACAGCTTCCGACGCCACTCTTGACAGCGAGCGCCGCCAGGCCGAAGAGCAGGCCATGAAGGAGGCCCACCACGAATCGGGCTCGGAATCAATCCCTGCACCCGAAACTCCCAAGGCCCCCCAGGCCACACGGCCGGCGGCCCCGCAGCCTGAGCTGAAGAGCGCCGCCCCCGAACGCCCCAACGACTACTCGCAGTACACAGCCTCGAAAGAGAACCTCCCGGGCGAGGCTGCAAACCGCACCGCATCGCAGGGGGCAACCCCGCAGGCCGCCCGCCAGCCCATGAAAGCCCAGCCGCGAGTAGGACGCAACGATCCCTGCCCCTGCGGCTCCGGCAAGAAGTACAAGAACTGCCACGGACGCAACGCCTGATAGTTAACCTCTTTTTCACAAACAGATAATCTCTTTTCGCCATGTCGGAAGAAACGCTAAACGACAGACTCCGCAAAGCGGCTGAGATGGCACGTCAGCGCCAGCAGGGGCTCGGCATACCGCCGGCGCCCACTGCCGCGCCGGCGCCACAACGCCCCGCGCCCCAGCCTCAGCAAACTCAGCCTATCCCGCAGCCTCAGATGACGCCGGCACGCCCCGCGGCTGCCGCTCCCGCGCCGCATACACCCGCACCGCAGGCTGCCCCGAAAGCCTCGGCGCCTTTCGGCAACACCCCCGACCTGCCCGAAGTCGACGAATACCAGTCAGCCCCGCCTCAGAAAGACCTGAAGAAAGGGAAAGGCCTGATATCGATTATGGTGCTGCTCGGAGTGCTCCTTGCAGGGGTCATAACGTTCCTTCTCTTCCGCGAGACCTCGCACTCACGTCAGGTGCAGGAGCTTAAGGAGCAGCAGGAACAGCTCGAGCTCGCCAACCAGCAGCTTCAGCTTTCAAACGAATATGACCAGCTCAACAACGAGTTCGCCCAGTATGAGAACCAGACCTCGCTGCTGGCCAACGACTCCATCGTGCAGAAATATTCGGCTGCCCGCGCGCAGGTTGAGAAGCTGCTTCAGGAACTGAAAAACGAGAAAAACAAATCGGCTGCGCAGATTTCAAAGCTCAAAGGGGAAATCGAGACCCTCAAAGGTATTCTCCGAACCTACGTTGAGCAAATCAACGAACTCAAGCAGGAAAACCGCCAGCTCACCGAGGAGAACCAGCAGGTGAAAGCCGAAAACCAGCAGCTATCGCAGCGGGTGGAGACCGTGCAGGCCGACAACCGTCAGCTCAGCGAGCGCATGACCCTCGCCGAAAAACTCAACGTGACCGGAGTGACCCTCACGGCCCTGAAGAAGAACGGCAAGACCGAGAAGAATGTCACCAAGGCCGCGCAGCTCAAAGTAGGCTTCACCGTGCCGCAGAACAACTCCACCCCCGTAGGGCAGAAAGTGTTCTACCTCCGCATAATCAACCCGGAGGGGGACCTGCTGGGTAATGCCGGCACATTCCGCTTTGAAGGCTCCACCGTAGGGTGTACGGCACTCAAAGGGATAGAATATGCCGGCGAGGAGGTGCACGACCAGTTCTACTGGAACGTGACATCGACCCTCACCCCCGGCACATACACCGTGGAGATTTTCACCGACGGCTACCGCCTGTGCTCCCGCTCATTCACCCTCAAAAAGTGACAGCAATGACCGAACTACCACTCATACTCATATCAAACGACGACGGCGTGAAGGCTCCCGGTCTTCACAAGCTCATACAGTGGGCCAGACCTTTCGGCGAAGTGTGGGCCGTGGCTCCGGCTGAACCCCGCTCGGGACAGTCGTCAGCCATCACCGTCAACACACCGCTGCGCATAGCCGAGCACCCCGAATACGACGGTGCGAAGGTGCACTCCGTCACCGGCACCCCGGTCGACTGCATCAAACTGGCCATGCACCACATAGTGCCGCGGCGCCCGGCTCTCATACTCTCGGGCATCAACCACGGCTCCAACGCCGGCAACTCGGTGATATACTCCGGCACGATGGGCGCCGTGTTCGAGGGATGCATGGTGGGGATACCCTCGGTAGGCTTCTCCCTGCTGCATCACTCGCTCAAGGCCGACTTCTCCGAATGCGGCCGCTTCATCACCGACATAATCGGCAAAGTTCTCGCCGACGGTCTCCCCGACGGCGTTTGCCTCAACGTGAACTTCCCCGCAAAGGTGAAAATCGAGGGGATAAAGACCGTGCGCTCCGCACGCAGCTACTGGACCGAGGAATATGCCTCCTACACCGACCCCCACGGCAAGCCTTTCTACTGGCTCACCGGGCGCCAGGTAAACCTCGAGCCCGACAACCCCGAGACCGACCTCTACTGGCTCGGACGCAACTACGCCACCATAGTGCCGGAACGCGCCGACCAGAACGCCACTCCTGGCGAACGCGCCTCACTCCACCTCTGTTGATTTCCGCGGGCAGCCCCGCGATTTGTCTGAATTCGGCGGGCCAAGCCCGCGGTTAGCAAAAAATCCCTATGCCCGATATCGAAGGACTCATTTCCGACCTTGCCTTTATCCTGCTTCTCGGAGCGGGAGTCACACTGCTGTTCAAGTGGATAAAGCAGCCCGTAGTGCTGGGCTACATCGTGGCCGGATTTCTCGCGTCGCCACATTTCACCGCCCTGCCGTCAGTTACCACAGAAGCCAACATAGAGTTCTGGGCACAGATCGGTATCGTGGTGCTCCTCTTCTCGCTGGGGCTTGAGTTCAGTTTCAAGAAACTGGTCAACACCGGAGGCTCGGCCGTAGTGACCGCACTGATAATAGTGCTCGGCATGATGGCCACCGGTTTCGCCATCGGCAAACTGCTTGGCTTCACGATGATCAACTCGCTTTTCCTCGGCGGGATGCTCTCCATGTCGTCAACCACGATTATCATCAAGGCCTTCACCGACATGAACCTGAGGCAGAAAAAATTCGCCTCGATGGTGTTCGCGGTGCTTATAGTGGAGGATCTGTTTGCCGTGGTGATGATGGTGGTGCTGTCGTCGATAGCGATAAACAAAACAGTGGAAGGGAGCGAGATGCTGCTTAGCATCAGCAAGCTGGTATTCTTCCTTGTCATTTGGTTCCTGGTGGGAGTCTACATCCTCCCCACACTGCTGAACCGCACCCGCCGCTTCCTCAACAACGAGACCCTCCTTGTCGTTTCGATGGGACTGTGCCTGTCGATGGCCGTATTCTCGGTGATGTGCGGATTCTCGATGGCTCTCGGAGCGTTCGTGATGGGGTCGATTCTTGCCGGCACAAGCTATGCCGAACGCATCGAGCATGTGACCATGCCGGTGAAAGACCTCTTCGGCTCGGTATTCTTCATCTCGGTGGGGATGATGGTGCAGCCGGAGGTGATAGTGCAGTACTGGCTCCCGATTCTCATCCTGTCGGCGGCCGTGATTGTCGGCATGATTGTGTTCGGCACCTTCGGTATGCTAATCACCGGGCAAAGCCTGAAAGTGGCGATACAGTCGGGATTCTCGCTGACACAGATAGGCGAATTCGCTTTCATCATCGCCTCGCTCGGCATGTCGCTGGGCGTGCTCAATCCTGAAATATACCCCATTGTGGTGGCAGTGTCGGTGATAACAACATTCACCACACCCTACTTCATACGTATGGCCGAACCGTTCTATGGATTCGTGGAACGCCACCTCCCCGCACGCCTGAATTTCCTCATCAACCGCTACGGCGCCGAGGCAAGCCGCCAGGACTCCTCCGGCACCTCGGCGGCATGGATTCAGCTCTGCCGCCGCTATATGTGGCGCGTGCTCCTCTTCTCGATAATCATCATAGCAATCGGACTGGTGTCGATGCGCTACCTCCATCCCTGGCTCAGCGAGGCCATCCCCTCATGGAGCAACCTCATATGGTCGGCCGCGACACTGACAGCCATGTCGCCCTTTATCCTGGCACTGTGCCTCCCCCCGGCCAGACCGCAACCCGATGAAAAGGATATGCACGGCACCCTCAGCGACTCGCAGCTAAAAGTGCCGCGCATAGTCATGATGGTATTCCGCCTGATAATCGCGCTGGGCTTCATCATCTGGGTTCTGTCGCAGGCATATTCCATGCGCGTGGGCGCCCTCATCGGTCTGGGATGCCTTATAATCCTGCTGATGCTCCTCTCGCGCAGGCTCAACAACCAGTTGCGTAGCATCGAAAGCCGCTTCCTCGAGAATCTCAACGAGCGCGAGCTGCGGCGCACCGGTCTCAACAACAACCTTGTAAGCGACCTGCATCTGGCCCACATGCATGTTGGCTACGGATGCCCGTTCGTTGGCGACCGCCTCAGCAACACCGGTCTGCGCTCCCGCTATGGCGTCGACGTGGTAATGATACAGCGCGGCCCGGTGACCATCACCGTGCCCGGCGGCGACACACGCCTCTTCCCCGGCGACAATATCGGCATCATCGGCACCGACGAGCAGATAGCGGCCGTGCTGCCGGTAATCGAGTCGGAGCCGCAGCTCGAACCCTCCGGCGCCCCGGCGCCCGACTTCCGACTGGGGTCGGTGGTTCTCGGCGACTCCTCACCACTGCTGGGGCAGACCCTTGCCGGAGCCGACGTGCGCAAAAACTACAAGACCCTCGTTGTAGCCCTCCAGCGCGGCGACGACTTCATTGACCGGCCCGCAAACACCCCCCTCCTCCCCGGCGACCGCCTCTGGCTCGTAGGGCGCCCTACCGACACCGACCGCCTGCGCTGAAAAGAAATTTGCAGAGTTGCGGATAAAATTTTAACTTTGCGAAAAACAAACACCCTTGACCATGAACCTGATTGACCGATTCCTGCGCTATGTGAAATTCGACACACAGAGCGACGAACTGACAAACCTCACCCCCTCTACTCCCGGGCAGTACAAATTCGCCCAGGCTCTTGAAAAGGAGCTTCATCAGATGGGTCTCGAGGATATAACCCTTGACGAAAACGGCTACCTGATGGCCACTCTCCCGGCCAACACCACACGCCAGCTCCCTACTGTGGGTTTCATTGCCCATCTCGACACATCGCCCGACATGTCGGGTCACAACGTAAACCCGCAGCGCGTGAACAACTACGACGGCTCCAAGATAACCCTCAACGCTGAAAAAGGGATATACCTCGACCCGGCTGAATTCCCCGAAATGCTCAACTACGTGGGCCAGGACCTCATCACCACCGACGGCACAACGCTGCTCGGCGCCGACGACAAAGCCGGCATCGCCGAAATCCTCTCGGCCGTGGAATACCTCCAGGCACGCCCCGAAATCGAGCATGGCAAAATCCGCGTGGCCTTCAACCCCGACGAGGAGATAGGCCAGGGCGCACACAAATTCGATGTGAAACTCTTTGGAGCCGACTGGGCCTACACCATGGACGGCGGCGAAATCGGCGAACTTGAGTTCGAGAACTTCAACGCCGCCTCCGCACGAGTCACCTTCACTGGCCGCAACGTGCATCCCGGCTCAGCCAAGCACAAGATGATCAACTCCATCCGCATCGCCAACCAGTTTATCCTCATGCTCCCCCGCTGGGAGACCCCCGAACACACAGAGGGCTACGAAGGTTTCTACCACCTGGTAGGCATCGAAGGCTCAGTGGAGCAGACCGTGCTCACCTACATTGTGCGCGACCACGACCGCGACCGCTTCGAGCGCCGCAAACGCGAGCTCGAACACCTCGTGCGCAAAACCAACAACGAATTCCCCGGCTGCTGCTCCATCGAAATCAAGAACCAGTACTACAATATGCGCGAGAAAATCGAGCCGGTGATGCACATCATCGAAGTTGCCGAAAAAGCCATGCTGCGAGCCGGAGTAACCCCCAAAGTGCAGCCCATACGAGGCGGCACCGACGGCGCACAGCTCTCCTTCAAAGGTCTCCCCTGCCCCAACATCTTTGCCGGCGGGCTCAACTTCCACGGCCGCTACGAATTCGTGCCAGTGCAGTCAATGGAGAAAGCCCGCGATGTGATTGTAGAAATCGCACGCCTCGTAGCCAACCCCGAATAACCGCGCCGAAGCCATCAAAGAACTGATTGTAATAGCGGGGCCTACCGCCTCGGGCAAAACCGCACTCGCCATAGAACTGGCCCGGCAGCTCGGCTGCGAGATTATATCGGCCGACTCGCGCCAGGTGTTCCGCGGCATCCCGATAGGCACTGCCTCACCCACCCCTGAAGAGTTAAGCCGGGCGCCCCACCATATGGTGGGGTTCCTGGAACTTGACGCATATTACAGCGCCGCAGAGTTCGAGGCCGACGTGATGCGGCTCCTCCCCGACCTCTTCGCGCGCAACGACCGCGCCATACTCTGCGGCGGCTCGATGATGTATGTCGACGCCGTGTGCCGCGGCATCGACGAACTCCCCACCATCTCCGAAACCGTGCGCTCGGCCTGCCTCGAAATCTACGACCGTGAAGGGCTCGACGGCGTGACCGGCCGACTGCGCGCGCTTGACCCCGACTATCTTCTCACCGCCGACCTGCGCAATCCGCGCCGCATGGTCCACGCCCTGGAGATTTGCCTTGAAAGCGGCCGCCCCTACTCCACTCTCCGCACCGGCACCGCCAAGGAACGTCCATTCACCATACGCAAATTCGCCCTCGTGCCGGAACGCCAGGAGATGTTCACGCGCATCAACCGCCGCGTGGAGCTTATGATGGAGCAAGGCCTCCTCGAAGAGGCCCGGCGCGTCTACCACCTGCGCCACCTCAACTCGCTCAACACAGTGGGCTACAAGGAGCTTTTCAAATACTTCGACGGCGAATGGGACCTCCCCACCGCCATTGCCCGCATCCAGAAAAACACCCGCGTCTTCGCAAAAAAACAACTGACCTGGCTCAAAAAATCAGCCGACTACACCATCCTCACCTCCCCCGCCGATATCGCCACAATAGAATCGCACCTCCTTGGCCGGTAGGACCGGTGGGACCAGTGGGACCGGTAGGACTTGTGGGACTTGTGGGGGTCCTTAAACTCCTTAAACTCCTTAAACTCCTTAAATTCCTTACCCCCCTTAAACTCCTTGTTCGCGAGATGCTTTTTTTTTAAAAAAAACTAAAAAATTAGTTGCATAACTAAATTTTTAGTTTTAACTTTGCCGGTGATAGATTTTCAACCACTCACCGACTATGAAACCCGGAAGAAAACCCAAGGCCCTGACCGAAAAGGAGGCCGCCATAATGAAACTGCTGTGGGAACGCGGACCAATGTTCGTGCGCGAAATGCTGGAGTTCTATCCCGAACCGAAACCCCACTTCAACACCGTGTCGACCACCGTGCGCAACCTTGAGGAGAAAGGCTATGTGACGCACGAGGCGCTCGGAGGATCGCACCGTTACAGCGCCGCAGTGCCTCCCGAGAATTTCCGCGAGAAATCGCTGGCCGAAGTGGTGCGCAACTTCTTCAACAACTCCTACAAAAGCGCCGTGTCGGCCCTTGTGGAGGAGGAGAAAATCTCGGTGGAGGAACTCCGCGAAATCATTGACCTTATCGAACAGAAAAAACAGTAGACCTATGGGCGCCATTCTCTCATATTCACTGGTTACTTCGGTGCTGCTCGCCGTGCTCTACCTGATGTACAAATGGCTGTTCGCCGGCGAGAAACAGGCACGCTACAACCGCGTCATGCTGTGGGCCATATATATTGTGGCGTTCGCCGCTGTTCCCGCGGCCGATGCCGTCAGCGCACTTACGGCTACGGCCCCCACGCAGCACGGCGGCATTGAAATCGGCGTTATCACCGCCACGATAGCCGACAGCGCCGAATCCTCCTCGCCGGGGCTGACATGGCTCGCGGTGGTATATCTTGCCGGAGCGGCCGCAGCACTGCTTCTCACAGCAATCACCGCCGTGCGCCTGACACGCCTGATATGCCGCGGCCGACACATCCGCTGCAACGGCTACACCGTGGTGCTGACCGACACCCCCACCGTATCCCCATTCAGTTGGGGCCGCTACATGGTGATGGGCGAAGCCGACTACTGCGGCGGTCACTCTCTGATAGCCCTCCACGAACGCGCCCACATCGAGCGCCATCACTGGCTCGACCTGCTTGCCGGACAGCTCGTGGCCATCTTCCAGTGGTACAACCCCGCCGCATGGCTGATGCGCGAGGAACTGAAAGCCCTCCACGAATACCAGGCCGACGACGCCGTGCTCCGTTCAGGAGCCGACGCCCGCGCCTACCAGATGTTGTTGATAAAAAAGGCTGTTGGCGCGAGATTCCCGTCACTTGCCAACAGCCTCAACCATAGTAAACTTAAAAAACGTATCACTATGATGTACAAACAAAAATCTTCAACGCGCCGCCGCCTTCTGCGCGCCGCCGCGCTTGTGCCCGCCCTCGCCGCGGCAGTAGCTTTATTCCAGGTGCCGCAGGTGGCCCGCGCCATCGGGGCTGTGTCGGAAATCACCCTGTCGGCCGATGCCGTCAAAGCCGACGACATGCCGCTGAAGGCAATGCCCGCACCCGACCGCAAAGTTACGATTATTTCCGAAAACAACGAAACGGCAGGAATGGCCGTTTCGGCTTCGCAGACCACCAAAGTGGCAGTAGTGGCCGACAACAAAGCTGACAAAGCTGACGAGCCTGTCAGCGTCTCGGCAGTGATGCCCGAATTCCCCGGCGGAATGCAGGCGCTGATGAACTATCTTTCGCAGAACCTCCGCTTCCCCAAGAACGCCGACTGCGCCACAGGCCGCGTGGTGGTTAAATTCGTTGTAACCAAAACCGGCAAGGTATCGGATGTGTCGATACTCAAATCCGTCGGCCCTGAAGTCGATGCCGAGGCGCTCCGTGTGGTAAGCAGCCTCCCCGACTTCATCCCCGGCAAAAACGAGGAAGGGAAGCCCGTGAGCGTGTACTACGCCCTCCCTATCAACTTCACGACCACCGGCGACGACACCTCTGAGGCCGCCACTCCGGCCGCCGACGTAAAAGTGACCTACTATGTCAACGGCAAGCAGGTGACAAAGGAGGAGATGCTTTCCATTGCATCCGACGCCATCGCCTCAATTAACATCGAAAATGGTGCCGACGGCTCCAAAACCGTGAACCTTACCCTCAAATAACCACCGCCCGTATCATACACACTCCGACATAAAACCAACCGGCAGCGCCTTATCATAGAGCGCTGCCGGTTTGCTGTCAGACAGTCGGTCAGACATTGTCGGTAGCCTCCGGGGGCGGCCCGGACGCTGTTTTGAGGCCGTGGCGCAGCCATGCCCCGCTGACAAGGCGCCACAGGAAGATGGCACCCCGGAAACAGAGCTCGACGCACATGGCGGTCCACACTCCGGCAAGCCCCATGGAGGGGGCGAGCAGGGCGGCAAGGGGGAGACGCACAAGCCATATGCTGCCGAAATTCATTATCGAGGGGAGGAGCGTGTCGCCCACGCCGACCATCACACCGTAGGCCACGATAGAGGCCGCGAACATCGGCTCGGCCCACGCCTCGATACGCAGAGCCCCGGCGCCGAGCTGCTGTATGTCGGCCACCGGCGAGAGTATCGCCATCACCTCCGGAGCGAAGATATACATCACCACCCCCATTGCCGACATCAGCAACATGCCCAGCCCTACGGTGATATAGCCGAACTGGCGTGCCAGCGTGCGGCGCCCGGCGCCGTAACTCTGCCCCACAAGGGTAGAGGCGGCGTCAGAGAGACCGTAACCCAGCATATAGCACAGCGCCTCGGCCGTCACGGCAAAGGCGTTGGCCGCGATAGCCATCACCCCAAGTGGCGCCACAATCACCGTTACCATAATCTGCGCGCCGCAGATCACGGCATGTTCCAGTGACATCGGCGCCGACACTTTCAGGGCATTCACAATCACCCTGCGCTCGGGGCGGAACGCCCTCCAGCCACGCTCCACATCCTGACGCAGACGGCCGAAAACAGCCAGCCCCTTCTCGCGCCAGCACAGATACCACATAATCAGCGATGCCGTCACAATCTCGGCAGCCACAGTGCCCAGCGCCGCGCCGACCAGACCGAAGCCGGCCCCCGGCAGATACAGCTCCAGCCCTGCCACCGACACCGTGCGCGAGGGGAAAATCAGGAAGAAATTAAACACCACATCAAGCAGGCACATCAGCACATTCAGACCTCCGGGCACTTTCATGTTGCCCGAGGCCCGGAGCATCGCCGACCCGAAATAATTCATTGTAAGGAGCGGCAGAGCGGCCACGAAGATAAAGAAATAAACCGACGCGCGCATACATATATGCTCCGCCCCTCCAAGCCAGCGCGGCAGCGGCGAGGCTATGGCCATGCCGATGAACGCCATCATCCCGCCGAATGCCAGTGCGGCTATGATGCCCTGACGCAGCACACGGCGCGCCGCGGCATAGTCGCCGGCACCGATGCGGTGTGCGGTCTGCACCGAGAATCCCGCCATTGCCGCAGAGCAGGTGCCCCAGAAGAGCCACAGCGTAGTTGACACCAGTCCGATAGCCGCCGAATCGGCAGCGCCGAGGCGCCCCACCATGGCAGCGTCGATATACTGCATCATTATCGACGACAACTGGGCCATCATGGCCGGCCACGACAGCTTCAGCGTGAGCGCCAGCCGCTGACGGAAATCAAGCGGCGCACCCGATTGTATAAGTCTTATATCAGCCAATCAGAATCTGTTTTTCTCAATCCATAAAAAGAGGCGCGCGAGCCCTTCGGCAAGAATCCGGCGCGATGTGGCGATGTTGATTCGTATAAACCCGGGAGCGCCATACATCTCGCCACAGTTGACCCACACGCCGGCTTCCTTCACCAGGCGCTCCTCCAGCTCCCCGGCGGGGATGCCGAGCGCCGACACATCGACCCACGGCAGATAAGTGGCCTCAAGCTCTGTGACAGGACACTGCGGCAGCCGCCGGGCGAACTCGCCGGCCATAAACACATAATTGCCGTGCAGATAATAGCGCAGGCCGTCGAGCCACGCCGCCCCCTCCGGTGTATAGGCAGCCTTGAGTCCCTCCACACCGAATGGATTTACATCACACACCTCGTTGATGTTGATGGCGCGGTCTATTTTGCCCTGCACTTCTGCGTCGGGACATACGATATTGGCAATCTGCAGCCCTGCGGTGTTGAACGCCTTCGACGGCGAGAGGCACACAATGGCTCCGGAGTCGACCGTGCCATAGGGAGTGTACGTCACCCCGGGCATCGTCAGCTCGCAATGAATCTCGTCGGAGACCACCGTCACTCCGTGGCGGCGGCAGATTCCGGCCACGCGCTCCAGCTCGTCGCGGCGCCATGCCCGTCCGGCCGGATTGTGAGGATTGCACAGCAGCATAAGCCGCGCCTCGGGGCGTGCGGCCTCACGCTCCAGCGCCTCGAAGTCCATATCATACGTAAACCGTCCGCCCGGCATGTCGCGGCGCTGCAGTGGAGCATCGAGCTGCAGGCAGCCGCTGTTGCGTATCGACGAGAAAAAACAGTTGTAGACCGGAGTCTGCACTATCACTCCGTCGCCGGGGCGGCACAGCCCCTGGATAACCGCCGAGATGGCCGGCACCACTCCCGAAGTATAGATCACACGCGAGGTGTCGACAGCATAGCCATGCCGCCCGGCAAACCATGAGCGCAATGCCTCATAGTAATCCTCACCCACCAGAGTATAGCCGAACACACCATGGTCAACGCGGCGCCGCAGCGCCTCGACAACCACCGGGGCCGTGCGGAAATCCATATCGGCCACCCAAAGCGGAATCACATCGGCCGAGGCGGCGGAGTCCCATTTGTAGGAGCCTGAGCCACGGCGCTGCGGAGTATCGTCGAAGGGGCTCATATCTCGGTTTCAATCCGGCAGTCGGCCGGTGCGAGGATGTTCCTGTCAGTTATAATCTCACCTATGCTGAGCGCCTTGAGCGACCCGGTGCGGGGATTCTTTACGCTCACAATCTGCGACACGACAGTGGCCCGGAGCGATGAATCCTCGAAGGCGAGGTCGCACTCCGGCCCCATCACGCAATCCTCCATCACCAGGTTCTCGCAGTAGCACAGCGGCTGGGTGCCGTTGATGCGGCAGCGCACCAGGCGCAGGTTGCGCGAATGCCATCCGAGATACTCTCCGTCGATTTCAGAGTCATATACTGTGACGTTGTCCGTCTCCCAGAACGCATCCTTTGAGTGAATCACAGCGTTGCGTATCACCACATCGCGGCAATACTGGAATGAATAGTTTCCCTCCTGGCGGTAACCGTCGATGTCGATATCGGCACTGTGGGCGAACAGATAGTCGGCGCCCTTCACCTCCACATCGCGCAGAGTCACGCCGCGGCAGCTCCAGAGGGTCTCCTGCGCATCGGGCACGGTGACATTCTCAAGGTAAAGGTTCTCCATCTCACGGAACATCTTCGGAGCATCCACCCTGGTATCCTTCATCACCAGATTGCGCGAATACCACAACGCGGCGCGGGCGCCGGGGGTGAACACGCAGTCAGTGATTCTGAAACCGTCAACATGCCAGAAAGGATATTTCCCCTCGAACCGGCATCCGTCAGCCACAATATCGCGGCAGCACTTCAGCGCCGACTCCCCTTCATGGAACACACACCGGCGCAATTCCAGGCCACCGGTGGCAAAAAGGGCACGTTCCCCTCCGAACTCCTTGCAGTCAACCTCTTTAAGTGCTTCGGGAGCCTCCCATCGTGTGTAATTTCTCTCTTCTCTCATCTTAAGAAAATTAGTTTTTATACAAATTTACAAAAAACAGCAGACAGTTACAGCAGAACTAAAAATTTAACTAAAGTTAACACCGAAAATCCTATCCTGTCTGCGAAATTATCCGTAAATTTATCACCGGAAAACTCCGTTGTAGGCACCGGTGTGCCGAAACGGAGTCGGTGCTTCGTGGGCATAGCATCACAACAAGCTGTATCACAACCCCCTACAACAACAAACTATCCAGCAAACTACAATGAGAACCCAAATACTTGTTATTGACGACGAAGAGTCTTACTGCGAGATACTGAAATACGGACTTGAAAAGGAGGGCTATGAAGTGGAGACCGCCGACTCGGCCGAAAGCGCCCTCGGAATGGACCTGTCTGTCTTCCAGCTCATCATCGTCGACATAATGATGGAGCGCCTGAGCGGATTCGACTTTGCAAAACGGGTGCGCAACAACCCCAAGACCGAATTCATCCCCATCATATTCTGCTCCGCCCTCAACAGTGAGGACGACACAGTGATGGGGCTCAACATCGGAGCCGACGACTATATCACCAAACCGTTCACCATAGCCGAGGTGATAGCGCGCGTACGCGCCGTGCTCCGACGCACTCACCGCGCGCACGACCACGCCCTCAGAGGCCCGCGCGAACCCGACATCACCTTCCGCACCCTGCGCCTTGACCGCAACAACAAAAGTTGCTATATCGACGGGAAAAACATCGACCTCACTCCGCGCGAATTCAACATGCTTCACTTCTTCATGACACACCCCGAGCGCATACATTCGCGCGAGGAAATAATGAACGAAGTGTTCGGTGTGGCTGTCAGCAACCGAGCCGTCGACACCAACATCACCCGTCTGCGCAACAAACTCGGCCCTTACCGCGACAATATCCAGACCCGTCTCGGCTTCGGCTACGGATTCAAATCCGACATCTGACCCTCCAAAGGAGAAGGTCGCCGTTCATCACATTCCGACGCAAGGTGAAAAGAAATATCAGATACCAGCTCCGGCTCTTCCTCACAGCTCTGGCATGCATATGGGTTGTGGTGCTCGGATTCGCCTGGCTGCAATACCATATAGAAAAGGAATCCCGCCGCGAGATGCTCCAGCAGCGCGTGCGCCTCGCCGTGGGCAATATCATCGACGCCCACGAAAAGGGGCGCGAGCTGAAGCCGTATATGGATTTCGTTGACCGGTATTTCGCCAACTCCGACCTCTGCGACATCTCCATCACCGTCTACGACAAAGTCACCGGCGAAGCCACCTACACCATCGGCGACCTCCGCACCTGCGTGCCATCCGAGGATGACCTCACCCATGCCGAGAATGAGACCTATGTCGACGGCTCGGAGGTAAAGCGACTCACTGATATCACAATCGGCCCGAACAAAGAGAAAATATTCTTTTTTTCAAGCCGCACATCGCCTGACGGCCAGATTGAGGTGCGCACCTACCTGCCCTACACACCCGAGGTGCACCGCGCCCTGCGCATACGCACCGAATTCTGGATAATGATACTCGGCGTGGGCGTGGTCGGGTCCGTGCTGGCATTCTTCATCACCAAGCATCAGGCAAAGAACGTGGCCCTGCTGCACGACTTCGCCAGGCGCGCCGCAGCCGACAGGGACTTCATACCGATGGGCGACTTCCCCTCCGACGAGATAGGCGACATCTCGCGCCAGATTGTGGCCATCTACAACTCTCGCATGCAGGCCAATGTGCGCCGCGAACGCGAACACATCATAGCCCTCAAGGCCACCGACGAGAAAAACCTGATGAAGCGCGCGCTCACCAACAACATCTCACACGAGCTCAAAACCCCCATCGGCATCATTCGCGGATATATCGACATGATAATCTCGCAGCCCGACATGCCCGAAGAAGACCGCATACACTTCCTCCAGAAAACACAGCAGAACGTGGAGCGCATCGTAGGGATGCTCGCCGACCTCTCCACCATGACCCGCCTGGAAGAAGGCTCGAAAAACATAACGGTAAAGAGCATCAACTTCCACGACTTCATCTTTACCCTGGAGGAGGATGTGCGTGGCGGCGGACTCACCGGCGACATGGATTTCCGCTACAACCTGCCACTCGACTGCATGGTGCGCGGCAACGAAGGGCTGCTCACTTCGGCGATAACAAACCTGGTGAAGAACGCCCGGGCCTACTCGCAAGGCACTGTGATGGGAATCGACCTGCTCGGACGCAACGAGAACTTCTACACATTCTCATTCTACGACAACGGCGTGGGCGTGGGCGAGGAGCACTTGCAGCACATTTTCGACCGCTTCTACCGCATCGATGTTGGGCGCTCGCGCAAATCCGGCGGCACAGGCCTGGGGCTCCCCATCGTGAAAAGCTCAATCAACTCCATGGGCGGCTCAATCTCGGTGCGCAACCGCAAGGGGGGCGGACTCGAATTCATCTTCACGCTGCCGCGCGTAAAGCAGCAACGCCCTGCATCCGGCTCCGCCGGTTCTCCCGAAAGCAACAACGCATAACCTATCCCGGCAACCGACTTTTTTCAAACCATACATCTCAACGAGGGGTGTATCAGAATGTCACAAACATCCTTGAAGTAAGGACGCCCCGTGGAGCATCTATATAAAACACTGAAAAACCAATCGATTCATCAGACGTTCCACGGAGCATCCCTACTGCCTGACGGGGTAAAACTGATACAGCCGCTGCATGGATTGTATCCGGCAATTATTGTGATTCACCACCCGCCGGGCGGGGGGATGAAGTGTGGGTTATTCCTCGGGGAACTTGCGGTAATACTCCTCAAGCATGTTGCGGATGTTGAAATAATAGGTGTCGGTGGTCACCTTCCCGTTCTTGCCGGACTTCTTCTCCACCTCGATGCGGTCGAAATAAGGTTCTTCGTACTGCTGGTCGCGGGCCACGGCGTTCTGGAAGTTGATGATATTGTATTCATGGCGGGGGTTGATGACATACCACGCGTGCTCATGGTCGGCGCCGGTGCCCGACGAGATTATTGCCTGGAGCAGATGGTTGAGGCGATACTGCCATATGTTTGCGCGGTTCACTTTGCCTCGGGCGCGCAGGGCATAGATCAGATAATTCATCTGCGAGAGGTTGAAGGGGTCGTCGGCCAGCACCTCCTCGGCATAATATATTATGGAGTCGAGCTCGGCGCGGGTGTGGGTGTTCTTGTAATAGAGCCCGTCGTTCTTAGTCGAGGCCTCGCTGTGGCGATAGGGGTTGAAATCCTCCTGGAAGAGGGCACCATAGTATAGATGGCGGTAATCCTCGAGATTCATCACCGTTTCATTCTGCTGGTAGCGGGCGAAAAGCTTGGGATAATAGTAGGGCGACGACGGGTTCGATACATCGGCGCGTATCTGCTCCAGGTCGGGAGTCTTGGGCGTGATTTTCTCCCTGGCCTTTGCCGGGGCAGCCTGCGAAGAGTATGCCGCAGCCATCGCGGCAATGCTTATTATCAGGATATAAACGAGTTTTTTCATGACAGTAGGAATCAAATAACGTTTGAGCGGAGCAGAAGCCCCGTCACCGAGAGAGAAATCAATATCATGGCCACCACCACCGGCGCTCCAGTGGCGAGCACCTGGCGCCAGTAGCCTTCCGGGGGCACATGCCGCAGACGCATATAGGCCACAGCTCCGAGCACCGCACCGGCTACCGGCGAGAGCACCATCCAGGCATGACCTGCAAGCGCGCCCACAGCGGCGAGAGTGAAGGCTCCTCCGGCTATGTAGGCTCTGAATGGCAACGGAGTGGAAGCCGGTCGGCCCCCGGCCACCTGGATGCCGGCTACTATTATCACGGCCACAGCCCAGAAAAGCAACTCATTCTGCGCGATCACGGCATAACCTGACTTCATCAGCGCCCATGCGCCGAAGTAAGCGGCCACAGCCGCGCCGACCGGCCGCATCACAGCCCATACCATTGCGAGGCTGAGCCCCAATGCTCCGCAGATAAGAAAAAAAGTAGCCATAAAATCAGTCGGAAGCCCTTGCGGCTTCATATTATTATAACCCTCGCGGGAGGATAATGACAGTTGTTGCGCTTACAAATTTAGTAAAATTAGACGAATACCGCCACAGCCCCCCGGCAGGAATCACAATTTTTAAGTATTTTTCAAAATTTTATCCAAAAAACGCGATTGCATTTTACCCACTAATCGGTATTGTTCACCCTCAGACGGTTATGTAATTTTGCATCGTAAAATCAGGGGAGCAGGCCTCGTGAAGGAAGCCGGATTGACCCCGCCAACAGAAAAAAACACAGATGAAAGCAAAACTACTCCTGGCTTTGACCATGGCCGGCGCCGCCGGCCAGTACGCCCTCGGGGCTGACTGCGCCTCGACGGAATGCCGCGACGAGGCCTCCGCCGAAGTCCGCAAAAAGATTTCGGCCTGGGACCGCCTCCATGTCGGGGGCTACGGCGAGGCCGTGTTCACCCGCAACTTTTACTCCGACAGCTACCTGCGCTACTCCGAACCCGACAAATACCGCGGCGGCTCACACGGACGTTTCGACCTTCCCCATGTGGTGATATACCTCGGCTATGACTTCGGCAAAGGGTGGTCGATGTCGTCAGAGATTGAGTTCGAGCACGGCGGTGTGGAGTCAGCCGTGGAAATCGAGACAGAGGAGGCCGGCGAATACGAGACCGAGGTGGAACGCGGCGGCGAGGTAAACCTCGAGCAGTTCTATATCCAGAAAGAGTTCATGCCGCAGCTTAAAGTGCGCGCCGGTCTGCAGGTAGTGCCCGTGGGCGGCACAAATGCCCGCCACGAGCCTAACCAGTTCTTCGGCGTGTACCGCCCCGAGGGGGAGAACACCATAATGCCGTGCACATGGCGCGAAGTATCGGTGTCGGTACTCGGACGCGCCGGCCGCTGGGGCTACCAGGCCATGTTTCTCCCGGGGCTCGACTCCGAGCGCTTCGGCAACAGCACATGGATTCACGACGGCTCCGCCTCCCCCTTCGAGTTCAAGATAGCCAACACCTACGCCTTCGCCGCACGCGTCGACAACTACTCCGTGCCGGGTCTGCGCCTTAGCGTGAGCGGCTATGTAGGCAACTCGTTCCGCAACACCCTCTACCCCACCTCCTCTCCTAAAAACGACGGCATACGCGGCACCGTGGCCATCGGCTCTTTTGATTTCAGCTACTCGGGCCACAACTTCGCCGCACGCGGCTCCTTCGACTGGGGGCACCTCACCGACTCGCGCCACATATCGCGCTTCAACATCGCAATGCCCAAAAACTCCACATCCAAGCGGCAGGAGGTGGCATCCGACGCTGTTGCGGCAGGTGTGGAAGCCGGTTACAACTTCTTCGGCCTCTCGCCGCGCCTTACTGCCGACGGCCAGAAATTCTTTGTATTCGGCCGCTATGACTACTACGACTCAATGGCCGACACCGACGGCTTGCAGCGCCTCGGATGGTGCCGCCGACACAAAATCTCGGCCGGCGTAAACTGGTACCCCATCAGCCAGATTGCCGTCAAAGGGGAATACACCTACCGCATACTCCCCTCGGGCTACAACAACGAACCCTCGGTGTCAATCGGCATAGCCTACTGCGGCTGGTTCAAATAACTAAGAGGTTGTTTAAAAATAAATGAGAACACCCGGTGGCGTATCTTTTAGTTAAGGCGCATTGAATGAAGAGGGAGCGTAGCGGGTAGCGGGCTACGTGACCGATGAGTTCAATCGCATTAACAAAAGAGACGCCAAGGCAAGGGTAACTTTAAACAATTTCGCAGTCAGAAACAAAGCATGATACAGAAATTACCATACAGTCCGAAAATTTCGGGCATCTTTCACTCTTCAGCTCAGTCACATAGCCGGGCTCAGCTCCTTCGCTTCAGAGCGAAAGCTGCCTCGAACTTTTCGGCCGGGTGTTCACATTTATTATTAAACAACCTCTAATCCACAACACTGACTCAACAATTTAAAACATATGAAATTCATCAAGTATCTTACAATCGCGGCTGTGGCCCTCTCCATGACAGCCTGCTCCGACAGCAACACCCCCGACAACGACGACGAACTCTCGACCAAAGAGCAGAGCCTCCAGCGTGCTGCCGGCCAGTATGTGGACCACACCGTGCTCCCCACCTACTCGGCCATGGCCGACGCCGCGGTAGAGCTCCAGAAACTCTGCCATACCATCCGCGCAAAACATGCCGCCGGCACTCTCACATCAAATGACATCGCCACCGCAGGCGACGCATGGCGACGCGCACGCAAGAACTGGGAACTTTCAGAGGCTTTCCTCTTCGGCCCGGCAAACACCCACAACATCGACCCCCACATCGACTCATGGCCCCTCGACAAGGCTGCGATGGAAAACCTTCTGAGCGACATCCGCGCCGGCAAATCATGGAGCCTCGAGAACAACGGCGGCTACGGCCTCATCGGCTTCCACGCCGTGGAATACCTTCTCTTCGAGCTTTCAGCCGACGAAAACACCTCTATGACACACTCCACCAGCTATACCCCCGAGGAACTCGAATATCTCTGCGCCGTGGCCGATGACCTCTGCCAGCAGTGTGTGTGCCTTGAAGCCTGCTGGGCCGGCACCGACGCCATCTCCGACGAGAAGCAGGCCATCCTTGAGGATGCCGAGCTTGACTACGGCGAAAACTACGGCTGGGAGATGAAAAACGCCCGCCAGGCAGGCTCCCGCTTCAAGACCTTCCAGGAGGTTGCCGAGGAAATCATACAGGGCTGCATTGACATCGCCGATGAAGTGGGCAACACAAAAATCGGCCGTCCCCACATGGGCGCTTCCGAGGAGGACAAGAACTACATCGAGTCGCCCTACTCGCTCAACTCAATCGAGGACTTCGTTGACAACGTGATTTCTATCCGCAACGCCTACTGCGGCACCTCAGCCGCCAACGCATCGGTAAGCGACTACGTGAAAGCTCAGAACAGCGCCCTCGACACCCGTGTGCGCCAGGCCATCGACGATGCAATCGAAGCCATATCGGCCATCCCCGAACCCTTTGCCAAACATGCCACCGGGGATGCCGCTGAAAAAGCGATGAAAGCCACCGGCGACGACCTTGTGAGCGTGCTCGAGGAGGTACATACCCTCATCACCCGCAACTGACAAACCGATTCAACTATCTCCCGCATAAGCCACTAATATTCAGGAGGCAGCATCAAATCCACCGAATTATATCAGGCAGTAGGGACGCTCCGTGGAGCGTCCGCGAAAAAGATTGAAAAATCAATTGGTTATCCGGACATTCCACGGAGCATCCCTACTGCTTGATATAATTCGGCAATTTTGATACCCCTCCTCATGCCGGGCTTTAATGCAAAAAATACTCTGACGTGAAACACTACTTTTTTCCCGCCATCTTCCTGGCTGCCGGCGCACTTCTGGCCACATCGTGCTCCGACGAGAAAATTATCGACGAAAAACCCGCCGACAAACCCGACTGGTATTATTCCGGAGGACAACTCGGCACATCATACCTTTTCACTACCAACGCATTCGAGCAGCCGTCGGAAGCGGTAGAGAACCAGGGGATGTACCAGCAGTTCAAAAACGGCGAGGCTCTCTTCGAGAAACCGTTCATGGCCAACCAGAGCGGTGTGCGCTCCGGCCTCGGACCGGTCTACATACGCACCTCATGCCTGCACTGCCACCCCAACTACGGCCACGGCACCCGCCTGCCCGAAGGTGCGTTCAACACCGCCAACCCCGGCAACGGATGCCTGCTGGTGGTCTACAACCCCGACACCGAAGGGTATGTGCCCTGGCTTGCCGGGATGCCGCAGAGCCATGCGATAGCCCCCTTCAAGGCGCCGCTGGATGAAAGCAAAATCAACGTGCGCTGGCTCAACGCCACCGACGACTGGGGCAACCGTTTCGACGACGGCGAGACCTACGAGCTCCAGTACCCCGAGGTGACAATGCCCCGCGAGGCCATCTACGTAGTGCGCCGGGGCTATCAGTTGCCCACTGACTATGCCGTGAAACTCGAATCCACAATCGGCATATACGGCACAGGCCTCCTCGACGCCATTGACGACAAAGACCTCCTTGCACAATATCAGAAGGAGGAAGCCGACGGGTTCCTCCCCAACGGACTCAACTCCGCCTTCTACGCCTCAGGCCAGTGGACTGGACTGTACACCAACTCCCTCCAGGGCGACGGCACCGGCTATCCCAGGCGTTTCACCTATGCCCTCTCGCGTGGACCGCTCCAGGATGCCGCCGGAGCCAACGCCATATGGAACATCACCAACGTGACCCGCTCCGACCGCCGCTACCACTATCTCGACGCAGCAGGCACCTACGCCGAATACTCGGCCAAAGACCCTGAGGTGCAAGCCGGATTCGAGGCTTACCTCGAACGCATAGACCCCACACACAGCCACACCGACTGGTGGACCGGCTCGATGGAAGAGCGCATCAGAACCTACCTCAACGCAAAGGACCTCGACGTGGAGATGACCGACCAGGAATACACCGACCTCATGGTATGGCACCGCGGACTCGCCGTGCCGGCCGTGCGCGACTACGACGACCCCGAGGTGCTCCGCGGCAAGGAACTCTTCGATGAAATCGGCTGCGCATACTGCCACCGCCCGTCGTGGAAGACCGGTGCCGACGAAATCCGCGACCCGGCACGCTTCTTCTCCGGCAACGAACTCCCGCGCTACCCCTATCAGACCATCTGGCCCTACACCGACATGGTACAGCACAAGCTCCTTATGGCCAACGACATCCGTGGCGGATGGTGCCGCACCACTCCCCTCTGGGGCCGCGGACTCCACCAGAAAGTCACCGGCTCGGCTACCGCCGACCGCCTCCACGACTGTCGCGCCCGCACAACCATGGAGGCCATTATGTGGCACGGCTACTCCCCGCAGTCTGACGGCCGCCGCTCCGTAGAGCTCTTCCGCAAGCTTTCAAAAGCAGACCGCGACGCAGTAATCCGTTTTGTCGACGCAATCTGACAACTCCTCCCCACTGATATGAGGAAACTGCGCAACGCCCCTTTCACTCTACTGATTCACCTCGCCCTGGCCATAATAGCGGCTGGGGCGACGGTGACTTTTTTCACCGGCATACAGGGCACGGTGACACTCGCCGAGGGAGCAACACCGGTCACGTCGTTCGACAAGACCTCCGGACCGGGCGACGGCCGGCTCCCCTTCCCGCTGTCGCTTGAAAAGGCCGAAGTCATCTGCTATCCGGGCACCACCGCACCGATGGACTTCCGCTCCCGCCTGCGCGCCGGCAGCCAGGAAGTCACAGTGGCCATGAACCGTGTAGCCGAAATCGACGGCTGGCGGTTCTACCAGTCTGGCATGGGAGGCGACACCTCCACTCTGGCCGTGAGCCACGACCCCTGGGGGATAGGAATCACCTACACCGGCTACACCCTGCTGTTGGCCGGCATGGCCGGATTCTTCCTCCAGAAGCGCACGGTATGGCGCGCCCTTATGAAGCGGCGCACCGCCGCCGCGGCAGCGCTTATACTCTGCACCATGGCGGCATCAGCCTCGCCCGGCACGCCAAAAGCCATGCAGCGCCCGCTGGCCCGCAACTTCGGCAAAATCTACGTATACTGGAACGACCGCGTTTCCCCACTCCAGACAATGGCTCTCGATGTCACGGCCAGGCTCTACGGGTCAACCACCTACAAAGGGTTCACTGCCGAGCAGGTGCTTTCGGGGTGGCTTTTCTACTACGACGAATGGATGCGTGACTACGACGCCACCCATCCGGCCCCGCAATCGGAAAAAGAGCGCCGCAAAGACAGCGAGAACCGCGCCCTCATTCGCTGGATAGGCTCCGGCGAGGCTTTCCGCATCTATCCCTACCACGCCGCCACCGGGAGGATGGAATGGCTGTCGCTATCCGGACGGCGCCCCTCGCAGATGCCTGTGGAGCAGTGGCGGTTCATGCTCAGGGCGATGCCCGACATCAACGACCTGCTGATGCAGGGACGCAACAACGCAGCCAACGATGCCATAACGCGCCTCATTGACGGGCAGCGCCTATATGCCGGCGAAGGCACCCTCCCGCCGCAAGGGCGCTTCCGCGCCGAGCTGTTCTACAACAGCTACATACGCCTGCTCCCGGCCGCCATACTCACGCTACTCTTCGGAGCATGGGGCATATACTGCGGCATTGCGCGGAGGCCACCGCGCCACAGCGGCGCTGTTACCGGCGCCGGAGCTCTCGCCGCCACCCTCTGCTTCGGCGCCGTGCTGGCGCTCCGCGGATGGATAGGGGCCCGATGGCCACTGGCCAACGGATGCGAGACGATGCTTTTCATGGCCTTTGCCGGCTCGGCCGGCGCACTCGTTTGCCGCCCCGCACTGCTCAGGGGGGCACTCCTTTCGGTAGCGGCCATGGCAGCCTTTGTGGCGGCCATGGCAGGCAAGACACCGCAGATAGCCTCGCTGATGCCTGTGCTCGCATCGCCGCTCCTCTCCATCCATGTGATGCTGGTGATGTGCTCCTACCTCCTGTTCATGCTCATGGCCGTGCTGGCCGCCATATCCCTTGCAAAGGGGGGCGAACTGTCGGGGCGGCTGGCGCGTGTCAACGCCACTGTACTCGTGCCCGCCGTATTCCTCCTTGCCGCCGGAATATTCATCGGAGCCGTATGGGCCAACCAGTCGTGGGGACGCTACTGGGGATGGGACCCCAAGGAGACCTGCGCCCTGATCACACTGCTGGTCTATGCCGTGCCGGTGCACCGCGCCTCCATCCCCATGTTCCGGCGCCCGCGCCCGCTGCACATCTACCTGCTACTGGCCATAGCCAGCGTGCTCTTCACCTATTTCGGAGCCAACTATCTGCTCCCGGGGCTGCACTCATACGCATGACGCCCGTCCGGACGTAAATACCACGACGTGCCGTAATACCGGACAACTCCGGATTACGGCACGTCAGTATGTTTTATCTGAAAAAATCCCTGGTGTCAGGCTTTTGCCAGAGGCGAAGGTGTGGTGTAGGTACGGGCTGCCAGTTCCTTGTCGAACATGTAGAGACCGTAACCGTTGTCGCCGATTTTCTTCAGGGCGTCGATAAAGCCGCGGGCTGTATCCTCTTCCTCTACCTGCTCGGAGATGAACCACTGGAGCATATTCTGGGTGGCATAGTCATTCTCTTTGACAGCCAAGGCATTGAGTGAGTTGATGAGCGAGGTCACCTTCTGCTCGTGCGCGTAGGTGTCGGCGAATGCCTCAAGCGGACATGCCCATTCGGTGGCCACGGCGGCAATCGGGGCAAGCGTAACCTTTCCGTCGCGCGAGTTCACATAATTCATCATTATGGTGGCGTGGTCCTGCTCCTCCTTGAACTGCACGGCAAACCAGTTGGCGATGCCGTTGTAACCCTCCGATGCAAAATGCATCGACATTGAGAGATAAAGATATGCCGACCATAATTCGGCATTAATCTGCTCGTTAAGAGCCTTTTCCAATTCTTTGCTAAGCATAAGAAATATTGTGTTAGATTGTTGGTTTTTCTTAGAAACGGTAAGCGATTTTAAACGATGCGTTGAACGAATTGAAATCCTTCACGATTATGTATTCGGCTTTCACACCAATACGCAGCGACGAGGTGAGGTCAAGCTCATAGCCTGCGCCGAGGTTCAGGCCGAAACGCGATATGCGGTTTGACGCATCATCGTATGCCTCGCCTGTCTTGTCGAAATGGTAGTTCCAGCTCGAGAAATTCACGCCGGCCTGCGGATAGAATGCCATCCTGTCGTTTGAAAAAAGGAGCGGAAACTGCGTGTTGACATTCAGCAGCAGAGCGTCGCGGCCATGGCGCCGGAACACATAATCGGCCTCCGGAGCCAGGCGGAACCAGCGGTTGAAACGATAGCTGAATTCCAGCCCGGCAAGCGCCGAACCGTTTGAGCCACAATAGCCTGCATTCAGACCCAGAGTTTTCTCTCCGCGATAGGAATGCTTTGTGGCCTCGCCTCTGGCGTCGATACAGCCATATATCATTGCGGCGCACACCGCGCCTTTTACCCAGATTGAGCCTCTCATAAGATAGTTGTGATGATTCTACAAAGTTAACGATTCCTTATGAGATATAACAACCGAACGGAGAAAATTTCTTAACTTCGCATGATATTTTGCCTGAAAATTCATGCGAAGGGGCTTCCCCATACAGTCCAAAGGTTTACAGATTGAAGCACATATACCACATACTCAGATTCTTGGCCGTCACAATAATAATTCTGGCGGTACTTATGCCCGCGCTCATTTATGTCGGGCTTTCGCTGGATGTGGTGCAGCGCCGAATCTCGTCCGTGGCCGAAAAAGAGCTGTCGTCACTCCTTGACGCCGATGTGACAATCGGCCGAATCAACATTGCCCCCTTCAACCGCCTCACACTCCACGACGTGGCCGTGCAGCCCGCTCCGGGCGACACCGCTCTACATGTGAGCCGGCTGGGCGCCGGCATCGACCTCGGCAACCTGCTGTTCCACGACCACATCACCGTGAACTATGTGGAAATCATAGGGATGGACGCCCGCATATGGCGCGACTCGGCACACACGCCACTGAACATACAGCCGGTAATCGACGCCCTCTCGCCCAAGGACAAAAGCAAGCCGCCGACAAAGTTCGACCTGCGTCTGAACACCCTCATAATCCGTTCGTCGCGCGCCTCCTACGATGTGCGCTCGGCTGAAAAGAAAAACCGCTTCGACCCCGCGCACGCCAGAATCACCAACCTGCGCGCCGACATACGCTGCCCCGGAATACGCAACGACGACTTCACCGTCGAGGTAAAACGCCTGGGGCTTGAAGCAGACCCCGGATTCCGGCTCATGAACATGCAGGGGTTCTTTCACCTCGACAACGACCGCCTCGACATACGCGGCCTGGCCATAGAGCTCCCCAACAGCGATCTGGCACTTGAGGACATACATCTGCCACTGACCGGAATCAAGGATATGGCAAAGGCCGTGGCCGACGGCTCGCTGCGTGTAGCGCTGAAGACCGGAAGCTCGCTCTACCTCCCCGACCTGGCTCCGTTTCTGCCCCTGCTGGGCAAAATGCCGTTTCACACCACATTCAACACCCTCGATATTGAGGGCAACACCGAAAACGCCCGCGTCACCCTTGACGCCGACTTCGGCGGAGCCGCCCGCCTGTCGGTGAAAGCCGACGGGCATGAGTTGCCCGGAGACTCCCGCCGGATTACGCTGCGCGAATTAACTCTCGCGGCCGACGGCAACCGCGTGGCCGACCTCATGGAAGCGAATCCGGAGGCTTTCTCCCCTGCAATCCCCATTTGGCTGCGACGGGCCGGAGCCATCGACATCGAAGCCGACGCCTCTCTGAACCGCAAGGCCGTAGATGCGTCGGCACGCATCATGACTACCCCGGGCGCTGTCGACATCAGCGCCCGCGCATCGTTTCCCGGCAAAGGAATAGAAGGGGATGCAGAAGTGAGCACCGACGGCCCGCTGCAACTCGACCTTCTCACCGGCAACAACCTACTCGGCCAGGCCGAAGCTTCGGTCAAAGCCTCATTCGCAGCACCCTCGGCTTCGCTAAAAAAACTCTCCGGCAACATCGAGGCCGAAGTGGAGCGCATGGACTTCCGCGGAATAACCTACACCGGACTTGCCACCGAGGTTGAGTTCGGCCCCGGTTCGGCCAAAGGTTCTGTTGAAATCGACAATACCGCCATAACGGCCGACCTCGCCGGCGAATTCACCCGCCTGCCGGACGATAACGTGATAGCCCTCGAAGGCTCGCTGCGATGCCCCGACATGGGGATTTTCGCGCCCTCCCTGCAACGCCTCGGCATCGAGTCGGACATCGACATCGACCTTGCCGGGCACGACTACAACACCATGGAGGGGGAGGCAAGGCTGTCATCGGCAAAGGCCACGCTGGCCAGCGGCAAAACCTTGGCACTTGACAACCTCACGCTCACCTCGCACATCCAGGACAACGGGCTGCTGCGCGTAGGTCTCGACTGCGACTATCTCAGCGGCTTCATGCTCGGGCAATTCGACTTCCGCACCATAGCGCGAGAGGCCGTAGCCCTTGCCGCAACGGCATACCCGGCCATACTCCCCTACCCGCGTGATTTCGGCGAGGGTACCAACGATTTCATCTACGACTTCACCATACAGCC
Organism: Muribaculaceae bacterium Isolate-013 (NCI); assembly: GCA_004102785.1. Classification (GTDB taxonomy): domain Bacteria; phylum Bacteroidota; class Bacteroidia; order Bacteroidales; family Muribaculaceae; genus UBA7173. The sequence goes on along the minus strand of SCEJ01000005.1, from coordinate 37,759 downwards.
CACCGAGGAGCTTGCCGCCACCTTCCCGCTGCCGGTGTCGATTGTATATCCGGCCACACTGCGCGGCTCCTTCAACGGCCGCGACCTCAGCGCCGACATGCATCTCTCCGTGCCCTATCTCAGGCAAGGTTCCAAACTCATCGAAAACACCCGCCTCGACCTCGCGGTGGCCGAGGGGGCCTCCCTTTCGACCCTCGGCCTGACAACGCAGGCGCCGACCAAAAACGGCCCCATGACTTTCACGCTCAAATGCGACGGTTCGGAAAACACAGTGGCCGCGCAGATTGACTGGAGCATCGACCGCGCGCGGGCTTACGAAGGCACTGTAAACGCACGTGCCACATTCAGCCGCCCCACAGGAAGCCTCTCGCCCGAAGCCCGCATCGACCTGCTGCCCGGCGAACTGACATTCAACGACTCCACCTGGACCATCAATCCTGCGCTGATTACCGTAGCCGGGAAAGAGATGGACGTGACAGGCATCGACGTACACCACGGTCGACAGTACGTGAGAATCAACGGCGTAGTGTCGCCCGACCCCGAAAAACGCCTCACACTCGACCTGGCCGATTTCTCGCTCGACTACCTTTTCGAGTCGCTCGGCATCGACAAAGTGATGCTCGGAGGGGACGCCTCCGGCACCTTCCACGCCTCGCGGCTCTATACCTCCTCGCCCCTGCTCGAGACCGCCGGACTCAACGTGAAAGACATCAGCTACAACAAGATCGTGATGGGCGATGCCGTGGTGCGCTCGGCCTGGGACGGCGAGCGCCGCGCCATAACCCTCGACGCCGACATCGACCGCCTCGGACACCGCGCCACCGTTCAGGGGGCCATCTTCCCCCTGAACGACTCGCTCGACATCACTTTCAACGCCGACCACACCCCAGTGGGATTCATGGCGCCTTACATGGAAGCCTTCGCCTCCGACATCTCCGGATACGCTTCGGGGCGCGCACGCCTATGGGGCAACTTCAAATACATTGACCTCGAAGGCGACGTGTACGCCGACTCCCTCCGGCTGAAAATAAACTTCACAAACACCTACTACACCGCCACCGACTCTGTGCACTTCTCCCCCGGTCTGATTGACCTCAGCGGCATCACCGTGCGCGACGCCGAAGGGCACACAGCCCGGCTGAACGGCTGGGTGAAGCATAAATTCTTCAAGGAACCGCGCTTCGATTTCGCCCTGACCAACGCCCACAACTTCCTGTGCTACAACGAGACTCCCCGCGAGAACCCGATATGGCACGGTAAAGTCTACGGCAACGGCTCGGCATTCGTCAGCGGCGAGCCGGGAGTGGTCAACATCAACGTTGACATCGCCACGGCGCCACGCTCCACTTTCACATTCGTGCTCTCCGACCAGGAGGTGGCCGAACAATACTCCTTCCTCACCTTCCGCGACAAAAACCACATATCGGCCGAGCTCGCCGACACCCTCACCCTGCGGCGCGACACCTCGATGGACCTCGTGAACCGCCTCCGCGCACTCGCCGCCGCACACGGCGAAGAGGAGGTGCCCTCCGACTACCACATCACCATCCAGACCCGAATCACTCCCGAGGCCGAAATAGTGCTGGTGATGGACCCCGTGGGGGGCGACCGCATCCGCGCCAACGGCTCGGGCTCGCTGCGCCTCGACTACGGCTCGGCCAACAACGACCTGAAGATGTACGGCACATACACCCTCGACCGCGGACGCTACAACTTCACCCTCCAGGACATCATCATAAAGGACTTCACCATCAAGCCAGGCAGCGAGATTTCATTCCGTGGCGACCCATATGCCGCACAGCTCGACATCAAGGCCGCATATTCGCTCAACGCCAACCTCTCCGACCTTGACGAATCATTCCTCCACGACAAAGACCTCAACCGCACCTCAGTGCCTGTCAACGCCATCATGAACGTGAGCGGCGACATGCGGCAGCCAGAAATCTCTTTCGACCTCGAATTTCCGACACTCAACGCCGACGTCTACCGCAAGGTGCGCTCCATCGTCTCCACCGACGACATGATGAACCGCCAGATTATCTACCTGCTGGCTCTCAACCGCTTCTACACCCCTGAATACATGGCATCGGCCACACGCGGCAACGAGCTCGTGTCGGTGGCGTCCTCCACCATTTCATCACAGTTGCAGAACATCCTCGGCTCCATATCCAACAACTGGTCGGTGGCGCCAACATTCCGCTCCGACCGCGGCGACTTCTCCGACGTTGAGGTCGATGTGGCCCTCTCTTCGCGGCTGCTCAACAACCGCCTGCTCTTCAACGGCAACTTCGGCTACCGCGACAAATCACTCAACGCCAACCAGTTTGTAGGCGACTTCGACCTCGAATATCTCCTCAACCGCCAGGGCACACTCCGCCTGAAAGCCTACAACCGCTACAACGACCAGAACTACTATCTCCGGCAGGCACTGACCACCCAGGGGGTAGGCGTGGCAATCCGCAAGGACTTCGACTCGCTCACCTCATTCCTCAAGCCAGTTTTCCGCTTCTTCCGCCACAGCAAACCCGTCACCGTGCCGGCTGACTCCACCGCGACCACCATCCGATAACGTTCCCGCTGCAAACATCGCAATCGAAAATCCAAGAGGCACTCGTTTAAATCATCAACCATTCCACCACGCGATTTCCGCCATCATCTGAAATATTTTTTAGAAAATTTTGCTTCTCTTGCATTATACTGCTATCTTTGTGAAACACATTTAACTATTCAACGCGCATTATGACACACCTACTCATCAAAAGATTGGCATTTTGCCTAATCAGCGCCTCCATTCTGGCTGTTTCTGTCGCAGCACAAGAACAGAGAAGCCCGGTAAAAGGAGCGCCACGCAGCGAAATGTCAACAAAACGTCTGCATCCCAAGAAAGCCCCGCAACAACTTCGGTCACAACCTGCGCCTGTTCACAAACCCTCAAACTCCACAGTGGTTTATTCCGCCGGAGACATAGTAATCTACGGAACCTACACCAAGGGCTATAAAGGAGGGTTCTGCCATTTTGGAAGCACCGATGCCAAAACATCATGGACCTCGGATTACGAAAGTTACAGCTCGGTGTTCAACACCGGCACATGGATCGACGGCAAATATTACGCCACTGCCTTCGATGAGGACTATGACGATGTGCCATTCTTCTCAATCTGGGATACTGAAAGCTACAGGCAGATTTCGTCAAAATCGACCACCACATCCGATTGCGCCAACGACCTCACCTACAACCCCTCGACCGACCAGATTTTCGGTATCTTCTACAATATAAGCTCACAGAAATTTGAGTTCGGCACCCTGAACAAGAATACAGGCCGACAAGAAAAAATCGCCGACATCCCTGTATCTGTGTGTATGCGCCCCTTAGGAATAGCATCCACCGAAAACGGAGATATATACGTAATCGGATTCGGGTCAAACAACAATGACTACGACTCATATTACTCCACATATCTTTTCAAGGCAGACCCTCAGAGCGGTGCCTTTACGGTTGTCGGCCCCACGGGAATCGACTGCTCTACCTTCCTGCAGTCAGCTTGCTTTGATTTCAAAAGCGGAAAACTCTTCTGGGCCGGACTGCAACGTGACAGCGGTGTAATCGGTGGCGTGGCCCGTCTTTTTGAAGTGAATGTGGCCACAGGTGCCGCCACGGCTGTATGTGACCTTCCGGATGACATGGACATAACCGGGATTTACTCGCGAACCACATCGCAGTCGGATGATGCACCCGGAAAAGTCACAGATATCACTTTCACCGCCGGCGCATCGGCTAAATCCGGCGAGCTTTCTTTCAACCTCCCCTCCGACAATATCGCCGGGACATCTTTGTCAGGCACGATTGCTTATACAGTGACGTATGACGGCAAATCTGCTTCTGGCTCAGGCACTCCCGGCAGCCGAGTAAAAGTAAACGTATCTGTCGCCACTTCAGGAGAATATACTTTCACAATCGTATGCTCCAACAATTCCGGCAACGGTAAGGCAAGTTCGTTGTCGACCTATGTGGGCTATGCCGTACCGGCTGCGCCTGCCTCAGTCACGGCCTCTCTCGGCACTGACGGCACTGTCATCGTAGAGATTACTCCTCCGGTCAAAGGTGTCGGTGCAGGAGTGTTCAACCCCGACGAACTCGTTTACACCGTGGTACGCTATCCCGACGAAGCGGTCATCGCCCAAAACACTGCCTCGTTGTCGGTCAACGACCGATTGCCGGCCGGGCAATCCCTTACCGCCTATAAATATGGAGCGAAAGCATCCAACGACGGTCTTACCGGAGATGAGAAGCAATCTCAGAAAATTGTTTTCGGCAACTCTCTCGACCTCCCGTTCACCGAATCGTTCGACACCCCCGAGTCTGTCGATTTCTTCACCTTTATCGATGCCAACGGCGATGGCTACGGATGGGCCTACTACGATTCAAAAAATTCCACCGGTCCAAAGAATAAATCCATAATCTGCTCCGAGAATCCGCGCGACTCCAAAATCGATAAGGACGACTATGCCGTGACCCCGCCGCTGAACCTCAAGGCCAACGTAAATTACACTTTGCAGTACGACTATCTGAGCCGAGGCACCGCCGACAATAATTTCCCGGAAAGCATGGCAGTCTATCTGGGGCAGCAGCCTACGGTCGACGGACTGACCCGCACATTAGTGCCTGAGGAAACGGAGATCCGCACCAACACCGAATGGATTACGCATCCCGAAGTGGAATTCACCGTGCCTTCCGACGGCACATATTACATCGCCTTCCACAACAATTCCAAGGGTTCCGCCAAATATGAACTCGGCATAGACAACATCTCCATCAAAGGCCGCGCCATCAGCTCTCCGGCACCGATGACGTTTACGGCCACTCCCGATGCCGGAGGTGAGTCGCGAGTGGTCCTCACAGGCAAATACCCCGCCACGACTTTCGATGGGGAACCTATATCCTCATTATTGTCGCTGACACTGAGCCGCAACGGCCGGGTCATACACACTGTCGAAAATCCTCTGCCGGGAGCCGACTTCAGCTATACTGACAACGAAGCCGCTGCCGGCGTCAACGAATATTCGATTGTTGTAACAAACAATGGTGGAGATTCGGAGCCTTTCACGGTGAGCACCTTCACCGGCTTTGACTGCCCCGAGGCTATTGCCGGACTTTCATCTGTCGAGACATCGGCCGGTGTGGTTTCGCTTGCGTGGACCGCTCCTGAGAAAGGTGAACACAATGGCGTAATCAAAACCGACGAGCTTAAATACACCGTCGTACGCGTTGACGAGCAAGGCACCGCAGTGTCGACTGTCGCTGAAAACATCACCGCCACATCATATACCGACATCCCCACGCTCGACGGGCAGCAGGAACTCGTGATATACCAGGTCACAGCCTCTACCGAAGCCGGAGAGAGCGTTCCGGCACTTACTGAGAAATTGCAGGTAGGCCAACCGTACGCCACTCCGTTCGTAGAGTCGTTCGCCAACGGAAAAATCACCACCAAGCCGTGGCTTATCACAGAACAGGACGGCGTGACCTGGATGGCCAACCAAAACTTCACCGAGCAGCAACTTCTTGCCGCCGATGGCGACAATGGTTTACTGCAGTTCCATCCCTCAGGGAAAGTCGACCGTCAGGCCGACATGACCTCGCCGAAAATTTCCGTGAAAAACGGCGAGAACCCCTACTTCTCGATTTACTATTGCTACAACTATTCCAGCAACGACATCGAGTTCCAGATTTCGCGCAACGGCGGAGAGTTCCAGACTTTCCACACCCATAGCTTCGACAATCTGGAAGCGCCCGGGGTCTTCTCATGGCATGAGTTCAAATTCCCCCTTTCTGAATATATCGATGACGAATATATCCAGATTCGTCTGCACGGTGAGGCTCACCACGCATATATGGCCGGAACTTTCTTCGACAAATTCTCAGTAATCGACCGCCGGACATACGACCTGCAATGCACCGCACTTGAAGGCCCGGCAGCGCTGGCGCCCAATGAAGAGGGCATTTTCATAGCGACAGTGAAAAACGTAGGCATGAAATCGGTCGAGGAGTGGACAGTGGAGCTGTGCAGGGCCGACGGCACTGTGGCAGCCACCGTTCCGGGTACCAGAACATTAAACTCCAACTCTTCGGCATCAGTCGAACTCAAGACCTCTTTCTCGGTGTTTGACAACGAAGACGTGCTACTGTTCGCCCGGGTTTCATCGCCTCTTGATAAAAACGAAGGGAACAACGCCTCACAGCCGACAAAAGTACTTGTCAGCACCCTCCCTTATCCCACAGTCAACGACCTCGCCATCGGCAGCATTTCCGCCGACAAACGCAACGTAACCCTCGAATGGTCGGCACCGGATTTCAGCGCCTACACACCACAACCCATTGTCGACGGCGCTGAGGCTTACACCGATTTCGCCATAAGCAACATCGGCCAGTGGCGCTGCCTGGATATCGACAACCTGCCCTCCTACCCCTTCGCGAATCCAACGACCATGGCTCCTTGCGAGTACCCCTATAATCTCGCACGCAAAGCATGGCAGGTTTTCAACCCGTTCAAGGTCGAAGGACTTGTACACCCGGATGCAACTTTCGACGAAACCCACTCCCTGTACCCTCACGGCGGCTCGAAATACCTTATTGCCTTCGCCGCGTATTCCGATGACAAAAGCGTACCCGCCAAGAACGACGACTGGCTGATTTCACCGCCTCTATCCGGCCAGGCCCAGAACATCAGCTTCTACGCCCGCAGCTCGCATACAGCCTACGATGAGAAATTCGAGGTGTATTACTCAACAGCCGAGCCTGTGCGCGACGATATGCAGATGCTGAAGTCGCTGTCGGCTAACTTCGGCTGGAAACAACACGCCTTCTCCCTGCCTGAAGGGGCCAGATACTTCGCCATACGCTATGTCGGCGAGGATGCCATGGCCCTGCTGCTCGATGACATCGTCTATATTCCGAAGTCCTCTACCCTTGACGGGATTGATATTCTGGGATACAACGTATATCGCGACGGAGAGCTGCTCACACCGTACTACATTACCGAGCCGACTTTCACCGACACTGATGTAACAGGTGAACACACATGGCATGTAACTGTGGTATATTCCAAAGGGGAATCAAATCTCTCCAACGGCGTCACCGCCTCCCCCCTGCCGATTGATGAGATTACCGCCGACTTCGACACACCGCAGAATCTCTACACCGTCAACGGCATATACCTCGGACAGGTTACGACCGCCGCGGAATTGCGCTCCTTGCCCGCCGGCATTTACATCGTAGGGAATCGCAAGGTAATAGTAAAATAGTATCGTACCGCTTCCTTAACCTTTGACCGCGAGGCTGCATCAGAATTGCTTTATGTAATCAGGCAATTCTGATGCAGCCTCGCGGTTATTGCCGACAACGGCTATAACAAAAAAATCAAGGCGCCCGAAAAGAAATGGAGGGGAGAACGGAAAAAATTGCGTACCTTTGCACAAAATATTTGTCATATGAAAAAGCTCGAACGTCTCTTAGCTGAAAAGCTCCTGAAAATAAGCGCCATACAGCTACAACCCGAAATGCCTTTCACATGGGCTTCGGGATGGAACTCCCCCATCTATACCGACAACCGCAAGACCCTCTCCTACCCCGAAGTGCGCACATTCATCAAAACCGAGCTGTGCCGCCTCATCATGGAGAACTTCCCCGAGGCCGATGCCGTAGCCGGAGTGGCCACAGGCGCAATCGCCCAGGGCGCACTCGTTGCCGACCAGATGGGTCTCCCCTATGTTTACGTTCGCTCGACTCCGAAGGACCACGGCCTCGAGAACCTCATCGAAGGCACCCTCAAGCCCGGCCAGAAAGTAATCGTGATAGAAGACCTCATCTCCACCGGCAAAAGCTCGCTCAAGGCCGCCGAAGCCATCCGTCTGTCGGGTGCGGAGGTGGTCGGCATGGTAGCCATGTTCACCTACGGCTTCCCCGTGGCTGAGAAAGCATTCGCAGAAGCCGGCATCAGACTGATGACCCTCTCCAACTATGAGGCCATGCTCGATGTTGCCCTCGAGACCGGCTTCATTCGCGACAAAGACATCAAGACCCTCCAGCAGTGGCGCGAGGACCCCGGCAACTGGACCCCCGCTAACCGCAACATCGAATAATCAGGCCATGGCAGTCTATAAATCAAAGCCAGTGACCGTAGGCCGCCCGGCTACCGAAATGTACGAGCGGCTCAGCGACCTGTCGCGCCTCCAGGGCTCGCTCGACAAACTCCCCGAAGAGCAGCGCCAGCAGATCGGCAACGTGCAGTTCTCGGCCGACTCCATACGCATACAGACCCCCCAGGTAGGTGAGATAGCCTTCAAAATCATAGAGAAAATCGAGCCTGAGAAAGTGGTATTCGGCACCGAATCATCACCCGTGCCCCTGACAATGACCCTGGTAGTGGCTCCCGTATCGGACTCCGCCTCCACCGTAGCGGCGGAAATCAACGTGGAGATTCCGGCGATGCTCCGCCCCCTTGTAGGTCCGCAACTCCAGAAAGCAGCCGACCAGCTCGGCAACCTCATCGGCACACTCAACGCCTGATTCCTGAAACAACAACAACCATACGGGGAGAGATGCCTCTGCGAGGCAGCCTCTCCCCGCTTTGCAATCAACTGGCCTGAATTATCATGATGTCTATGCGAATGAAATTTTTTAAACACGCATATATCCCCGCCGGCATCGCCATGCTCGCCGCCGGCGTGGCCGGATGCAAGCAGCTCGACAACGACCGCATCCCCCCGGCGCCGGTCTACATCCCATTCCAGAGCGAAGACCTCTGGCGCCTCTACGGCACCCCGGCATCCCCCACATTCCGCTACTTCATCAAATCGGAGCGGCAGCCGTCGGGCTATCCATACTCGGCTCTGAGCGAGACAGGCTACGGCGGGGTGCTCCTTGTGGCCGACATACACAACCAGCCCTGCGCCTTCGACCTTAGCTGCCCGGTGGAAGCCCGCCGCGATGTGCGCATAGTTGTCGACACCGAAAAAGCCGATGCCTACTGCCCGCGCTGCCACAGCCGCTACTCCATCTACTCCAACGGCGGCATCCCCACCTCAGGCCCCGCCCTCGATGACTCATACGGCCTGCAGCGTTACTCCGTGACCTACGGCCAGAACGGCGAATACATCACCGTGACCCGCTGACCACCCCGTTTAATCTTTCATAAAATCACGAACAGTTAACGAACGCCACGGTTTATATTATATGGATTCAAAAATCATTTTACAGCGGCTCGCCGAGCGACATAACATCACCGCACTCAACGACATGCAGTTACGGATGCAGGCCGATAACTCCCCACGCGCCATTCTGCTCGCCCCCACCGGCTCGGGCAAGACTGTGGCGTTCGCCTTACGCCTGCTTCGCCGGCTCTCAGCGTCGAAAGGTGATATACAGGCTGTGGTGCTCGCGCCATCACGCGAGTTGGTGATACAGATCGCCGACGTGATACGCCCCGTGGCGGCCGGACTGAAAACAGTGGCGTTCTATGGCGGTCATGCCATGGCCGACGAAGAGAATTCCCTCAAAGTCATCCCCGACATCATCGTTGCCACACCCGGCCGCCTGCTCGACCACATACGCCGCGGCAACCTTTCGGTGAACGGAGTCGGCTCGCTGGTAATCGACGAATACGACAAGATGCTTGAACTGGGCTTCCTCGATGAGATGAAACGCATCGTAAGCCGCATGAAGCAACTGCACCTTACGATACTAACCTCGGCAACGCCCCTGGTGGAATATCCCGACTTCCTGCAGCTCAAAGGCGCCACAATCATGGATTTTACATCCAGAGGCCCCTCGGGTCAGCTCCAGACCGTGCGCGTGACATCGCCGACGAAGGATAAGCTCGACACCCTCGAGGCGCTGCTGAAAGCCCTGCCCCGCGGTCGCGCCCTGGTGTTCGTGAACCACCGCGACGCCGCCGGGCGCGTCTACACCTACCTCCGCGAGAAAGGACTCCCTGCCGGACTCTATCACGGCGGCCTGGAGCAACACCAGCGGCAACAGGCCGTGGACCTTCTCAACAACGGCACCACCCCCATACTGGTGAGCACCGACCTGGGCGCCCGCGGCCTTGACATCGACGATGTGGACTACGTAATCCACTATCACGCCCCACTTTCGCCGGAAAGCTGGACCCACCGCAACGGACGCACAGCGCGAATGGGGCGCTCAGGCACAGCCTATGTGATACTCTCCGACGAAGAAAACATACCCAACTACGTGCGCTACGACCGCGAATATTTCCCAAAGGGGGAGAACCCCGACGGCATCCGCTCCGAGGTGGCCACCGTATATATCAACGCCGGAAAGAAAGAGAAAATCTCGCGCGGCGATGTGGCGGGCTACCTCATGAAGGGAGCCTCGCTCACAAAAGATGAGGTAGGGAAGATTGTGGTGACCGACCACTACGCCATCGCCGCAGTGCCCCGCGCAAAAGCCGGAAAAATCCTTGCTCTGCTCGCCGACAAGAAGATTAAGAACACCCGAGTAAAAGTGTCGCTGCTCAAATAACCGGTGCGCTGAAACAACACGGATTCATTTGTGTCAGAACCGCCTGGCCGCACCCTGCCGCAGGTACACTCCGCGGAGCATCCGCGCTATCATTACCGTTTTTCACATTCAGGGCGGTAGTGCCCCTTGCCATCGGTCTCCTTGCCGTAGGCTATGGCGCTGACGGGGCAGCGGTGGTAGCAGCGTAGACAGAGAGCGCAGCGGTCGCCCCACACCGGGCGGCCGTTTTTCATCGTGATATTTTCCATGGGGCACTCACGCGAGCAGAGGCCACATGAGATGCAGGCATCGGAGGCGCCGAACGGTCTGGGCGACATGCAGGTGTACTTGAAGAATGGATACACCACGGCCGTTTTCAGCCAGGAGTAGCTGCCGCGCGTCACATCGCTCCCGGAGAATCCGCGCTTCATCGCCCCGATGATTCCAGCCACGCGCGCCGGCATGGCGGCGAGCTTTGAGGCCTCCAGCCCGGGAGAGTCGACATCGAACCCCTTCATGCACACGTAGGTGTTGGGCATTATCACCGAGAAGGCACCGCGCGGCGACCACCCTCGGCGCCCTATGAGTTTGCGCCAGCGGTCGTCGGCACGCCCTATGTCGTCGCCGCAGGTGCACACCATGAAGTGGCGGCACTGGTGTGCCCCCTTTATCTTGCTGCGGCGGATGAAGCGGGCCACAACCGGCGGCACGCCCCAGCTATATACCGGGAACACCCACACCACATCCTCCCCCTGCGGCACTTCGAGCACCGTGCCCGAGGGGTTGAGCAGGAGACCGCCGGCGAGCTGCACCACATCGCCGCCGAGATGTCGCTGAAGCTCCAGCGCCACCATCCGGGAGTTACCCGTGCCTGAGAAACATACAATCATGGCAGAGTGCGGAGTCAGCGGATTGTTACCTGGGTGGCTCCGTAGCCATACTCGCGGAAAGAGGCATCCTGCACGTCATTCCCCTTGTAGCGGTGAGTTAGCTCCTTCATCAGCGCCTGGCGCAGCACGCCCTCCCCCTTGCCGTGGATGAAGACAATCTTCTGCCCCTTGTTGCGCAGGTTTTCATCCATAACCTTGCGGAAAGCGTCAATCTGGCAGTTTAGAATATCGGCGTTCGAGAGTCCGGCTGTGGTGTCGAGCAGCGCCCCTATATGCAGGTCAACCTCGATTATTCCCGGTTTGCTGTCACGCTTCACCGGCTTTTTCAGCGGACGGGCGGCACGCTTCTCCTCCTTTTTCTGACGCAGGGCATCCTCGAGCGAGGATGAATCCACCACCATCGGACGCTGCGGCACATCGTTGACCACAACGTCGACGGCAATCACCTTCTCGTCGAAATAACGGTGCTCGCGGAAGCAGTGTAGCTTGAAGAATTTGGTGGTGTCGAGATGCGTCTCCACCGCTACCGGAGCCTTGAGCGAAAACTCCTTGTCGCGCTTGAAGGCAACATACTGCACGGCCACGCGGTCGAGACGCCCCACTTCCGCACCGGTCATCTCGCCGAGATAGATCTGAATGTTCGGCTCCACGATTCCGGCATAGCGGGTTGTCCACCCCTGCTCATCGTCGGCGCGCGAAAGATAGGTAAAATAGAGAAAGTAGTTGGAATCGTTGACCAGGTAAGCCTCGAACTGAGTGGTGTTGAGATGCTTAAGCTCTACCGGCAGATATGCCAGGGTGACGTTCATGCGGTTGCCGGTGGCGGTCTCCTCTGTCACCGGCGCCTTGGGCTGCTCCGGCACCTGAGTAGGCACGAACTTGCTCTGCTCTTTGGCTTTCACCTCCTCCTTGGCTCGGCGCGTGCCGCCGAAAGCATCTGCGCGCACCGCCTCGTCGCCGGCGGCGCGTACCACCACCAGCTCCTTCAGCAGCACCGGGGTGACGAATCCGTCCTCCTCCTCGACATGCGCTATCTGACCGTCGATTTTTACTATCCTGCCGCCCCCCGTGGAACTGAGGAAGCGCACTATATCGCCAATTTTAGCCATAGTCTGTAATAATTTTCACGGGCTCCCGCAATGCGGAGCCGCGGCCTGCCACGGCCGCAAAGGAGCATCATCTGACTGCATACGCAATCATGGAGCATTGCGGCAACCCATTTTCTTTTGTGCAAATTTACTCATTTTTCCCCGTTTATGAGTAATTTTGCATTAATTATGACGAACATCCGAAATATCCGCATAGAAGAATTCAACTATCCGCTCCCCGACGAACGCATCGCCCGCCATCCGCTCGACGACCGTGCCGCCTGCAAGCTGCTGGTACGCAATGCCGACGGCGCAATCTCAGAGCACGTATTCTCCGAAATTCCAGCCCTGCTCCCCGCTGACTCCATGCTGGTGTACAACAACACCCGCGTTATCAACGCGCGCCTGCGTTTCCGCAAAGGCGCCGACCACTCCGGCGCAACAATCGAGATTTTCTGTCTTGAGCCTCACGAGCCGGCCGACTATGCCGTGAGCTTCGCCGCCACGGAGCGCTGCTCATGGAAATGCTTCGTAGGCAACTCGAAGCGATGGAAAGAGGGGGTGCTCACAATGCCGCTGACTGTCGGCGGCCACAGTCTGCTCCTTTCGGCCCGCCGCGCCGACAAGGATGGGAATGCCTCGATTGTGGAGTTTTCATGGGATTGCCCCGAGGTGACTTTCTCGCAGATTATCGCCGCGGCAGGTGAGATTCCCATCCCCCCCTACCTCAACCGTGCCACCGAAAGCAGCGACTCCGCCGACTATCAGACTGTCTACTCGCACATCGACGGCTCGGTGGCCGCCCCCACCGCCGGCCTGCACTTCACCGATGAAATCCTGGAAGAGATTTCAGGCCGCGGCATTCCGCGCCGCGAACTCACACTCCATGTGGGCGCCGGCACCTTCCAGCCGGTGAAATCGGATGAGATCGGTCAGCACGAGATGCACAGCGAGTTCATAGCCGTGCCGGTGAAACTAATTGAGGAACTTGCCGCCACTGAGCGGCGCATAGTGGCCGTAGGCACCACATCGGTGCGCACCCTCGAAAGCCTCTATCATGCCGGCCGACTGATTCTTGACGGACAATGGCAGGGAGAAGTGCCTCAATGGAGCCCCTACTCCCCCCCCGAGGATAAGATGCCGCCGGTGGCCGACGCCCTGACAGCAGTGGCCCGCTACGCCGCCGAGCGCGGCATGGACACCTTCATGGCCCAGACCCGCATCATCATAGCTCCCGGCTACCGTTACCGCGTGGTGAAAGGGATGATTACCAACTTCCACCAGCCGCAGTCAACCCTGCTGCTGCTCGTATCGGCTTTCACCGGAGGCGACTGGCGCCAGATGTATGATTTCGCACTGGCCCGCGACTTCCGTTTTCTGAGCTACGGCGACGCCTCCCTGCTGCTGTGACAGCCTCATCGGCGCACGTTATATCCCGAGGGTAAGCTGCGTGCCGTCGGCCACCGCCTGACGGCGGTGTGCCGGCGCCCCAAGGCGGATAACCCGGCGTGTCACAGTGCCCTGCGTGCGGTTGCGCACCATTATCGTCACCAGCCCGGTCACCGAGCCGAGCGCCTTGACCACCTCGGCCACAAGCTGCCTGAGCGACACAATGCCGCTGAAAGTGGTGTCGAGCACCGTGCGGCCGAACTGCATAGCCGTTGCAAACACCTCATCGGTAGCATTCAGAGCGAAGCCCGCCGGCGAGAGAACCTGAGATTTTGCGGTATTTCCGTGTGAGATATTCATAAGTAACTGTCAGTATATTTTTGTTTTACACTGCAAAATTACCCCACAGACGGGCAACAATCACGCCCACCTGCGTTAACCTATCAAAAAAAACGCTTATAACAATCACAACGACAGCAGCCGACAGACAAAAACAGCAACGAATCAGTCAGCTCCTGCTTAGCCTTAGGACGCAACACCCCTGGCGATTGTATTCTGTTTTGGTGGATGATGGAAATTTTCGTAAATTTGCAGTCATAACAAAGAAAACGCATAACTCGCGATGATTGAAAAAATTAACGCTCTCAAAGCTGAGATTGAAGCCCTCGAGGCAGCCACACCGCAGGAGGTGGAGGCCCTTCGTATAAAATACCTCTCTAAAAAAGGCTCCGTGAGCCTGCTGATGAACGACTTCCGCAACGTGCCCGCCGACCAGAAGCGCGCCGTGGGGATGGCCGTCAACGAGCTCAAGACCCTCGCCACCGAGAAAATCAACGCCCTCAAGGAGGCTACCGAGAACACCGAGACCGACCTCTCGGGGCTCGACCTCACCCGCTCGGCAGCCCCCCTGCCGATGGGCACCCGCCACCCGCTGATGCTCGTGCGCCAGGAAATCAACTCAATCTTCCGCCGCCTGGGCTTCAACATCGCCGAAGGGCCTGAAATCGAGGACGACTGGCACGTGTTCTCATCTCTGAACTTTGCCGCCGACCACCCCGCGCGCGACATGCAGGACACTTTCTTCATCCGCCGCAATCCCGATGTGCTGCTGCGCACCCACACCTCGTCGGTGCAGACCCGCGTGATGGAGCACACACAGCCACCTATCCGCATCATCTGCCCGGGACGCGTGTTCCGCAACGAAGCCATCTCGGCCCGCGCCCACTGCTTCTTCCACCAGGTGGAAGCGCTTTATGTTGACAAAAACGTGTCGTTCGCCGACCTCAAGCAGACCCTGCTCTACTTCGCCCGCGAGATGTTCGGCCCCGAAACAAAGATACGCCTGCGCCCGAGCTACTTCCCCTTCACCGAGCCCTCGGCCGAAATGGATATCTCCTGCAACCTCTGCGGAGGAAAAGGATGCTCTTTCTGCAAACACACCGGATGGGTTGAGATTCTCGGCTGCGGCATGGTTGACCCCAATGTGCTCGACGCCTGCGGCATCGACTCGAAAATTTACAGCGGCTTCGCACTCGGCATGGGTGTGGAGCGCATAGCCAACCTGAAATACCGCGTCAACGACCTGCGCCTCTTCTCGGAGAATGACCGCCGCTTCCTGCGCGAGTTCGCCGGCGCGCACTGACGCCGCAACGCCTGCCGCCATGCCTGCCCTGCCGCAATTGCTGATTGTAGCCGCCGGAGGTGCCGCCGGCGCCTGTGCACGCTTCGCCCTCCAGCAGCTACCGTTTGACGACAGCCGGAGATTCTGCCTCACGGCGCTCGTGAATCTTGCCGGGAGCTTCCTTATAGGGTTGGCATGGGCTCTGTTCGACGCCCTGGGGGCACCGCGCTGGGCAAGCCTGCTGGCTATTGCCGGAGTGCTCGGCGGCTTCACCACCTTCTCGGCATTCTCACTCGAGACCGTGCGGCTGCTTTCGGAAGGACGCCTGGCCGAGGCCGCCGGCTATGTGGCGGTATCCACCGCCGGAGGCATAGCCTGCTGCGCCGCCGGGATATGGCTTGTAAACAAAATTCTGCAATGACAGTAAAAGAGCGATACGCACACGTGCTGCGATGGTTTGCCGACGAGATGCCCTCGCCGCAGACCGAACTGCACTACGACACCCCTTTCCACCTGCTGCTGGCTGTTATTCTCTCGGCCCAGTGCACCGACAAGCGGATAAACCAGGTAACGCCGGCTCTGTTCGAGGCATATCCCGACGCAGCCTCGATGGCGGCATCGACCACCGATGAAATACTGGAGTACATCAAATCGGTATCCTACCCCAACAACAAAGCCCGCTCTCTGCTCGGAGCCGCAAAGACCATCACGGAGGAGTTCGGCGGCGAGGTGCCCGACAATATCGACGACTTGATGCGCATACCGGGCGTAGGGCGCAAGACCGCCAACGTGATGCTCGCCGTGGTTTGGAACCGCTCAGCTATGGCCGTGGATACCCACGTGTTCCGCGTGAGCGAACGCATCGGCCTCACCACAGGCTCCAGAAATCCGCTCCAGACCGAAAAAACACTCATGCGCCATATCCCCGCCGAAGATGTGCCACGCGCCCACCACTGGCTGATACTACACGGCAGGTACGTATGCAAGGCGCGGCGCCCCGACTGTCTCAACTGCGGTCTCACGCCATGGTGCCGCTATTACACCCAAAAGGGGAACGAGAACTGAACACAGGCACAATGGAAGAAACGTTTCTATTTATAATCGAAGTCATAGGCACATTCGCCTTCGCCATTTCCGGCATACGTCTGGCAGCGTTCAAGTCGTTCGACTGGTTCGGGGCCTACACCGTGGGGCTGGTAACGGCAATCGGCGGCGGCACACTGCGCGATGTGCTCCTTGACATCCCCGTGTTCTGGATGCAGACGTGGATGTACCTGGCAGTTACGGCCGCTTCGCTGGCAGTGGTGATAATGTTCCGCAAACTGCTTGTGTCAAAGGACCGTATGCTGTTTCTGTTCGATACACTGGGTCTGGCGCTGTTCGTGGTGATCGGCATACAGAAAACCCTCGCTGCCGGATATCCGATGTGGGTGGCGATTGTGATGGGACTCATCACAGGCTCGTTCGGCGGCGTGACCCGCGACATACTCATAAACGAGACTCCCCTCTTCTTCCGCAAGGATATATATGCCACGGCCTGCGCCGCAGGCGGCATGGCCTACTGGGGCGCTGCGGCGGCAGGATTGTCGCCGGTGCCGTCGCAGCTAATCTGCGCTCTCACCATCATAGTGCTGCGCATGTGTGCCCTGCGATGGAACTGGTCGCTGCCGGTGCTGCGCTATGAGCCGGCAAAAAAAACGGCCGAACCGACCGACGACGAATCCGACTGCACCACCGACCGACTTTCCGACCAATTAGATGACACAGACCAATAACAACGGCTCGCACTCCGCCGCCCAGTTCATGCGTTACCTCGCCGTAGGGGTGATGAACACCCTGGTGACGCTGGCAGTGATATATCTGCTCAAAACCTTCACCGGCACACCCCTGATGGCCTGCAACGCAATCGGATACGTGGCCGGACTCATCAATTCTTTTCTCTGGAACCGCACGTGGGTGTTCCACGCTTCCGGCGGCCGCGGCGCCACGCAGGCCCTGCGATTCGCCATAGGCTTCGGCATATGCTACGGAGTGCAGTTCCTGGTGGTGTGGGGGCTGATGAAATGGGAGGCATTCGCATCGATATCATTCCAGGCCGGACCGACGGAGATTTCAGGCTACGGCATAGCCACACTCATCGGCATGGGGGTCTACACGGTGGCCAACTTCGTGTACAACCGTCTGATAACTTTCAGATAACCGGCTGTCAGGTCTCAGCCGGGCAATCACTTGAACCGGCCCGAAGCCAGCAGCGCATCAAGCACGGCGATATGGGCCATAGCCTCGACAACGATACGCCCCCGCACGGCGATGCACGGGTCGTGGCGCCCGGTCACGGCAATCTCCACCCCCTCGCCGCTCGAATTAATCGTTTTCAGCGGGAATCCTGAAATCGACGGCGTAGGCTTGAACGCCACCGTGAATTCAACCGGCATACCATTTGAAATCCCCCCCTGTATGCCGCCGCTATGGTTGGAGAGGAACGCCGGAAGGTCATCGGCGTCAAGCACCATCTGGTCGGCCATCTCCGAGCCGAGCGCCGCCGACATGGCGAAACCGTCGCCATATTCAAACCCTTTCACGCCTCCTATCGAGAGCATGGCCGAGGCAAGCACCCCCTGGAGCTTTCCGAAAACAGGGTCGCCGATGCCGGGGGGGATGCCACGCACAGAGCAACGCACACGGCCTCCGACACTGTCGCCGCGCGAGGCCACATCGTCGAGATACTTCTGAAACCGCTCCGGATTTGTCTCGCTCCCCACCGCCACAAGTTCCGTCTTCACCTTTATCCCCTTAAGCTCAAGGAGCTGCGCGGCGATACCGCCGGCCACCACACGGCTCACAGTCTCGCGGCCGGAGGAGCGTCCGCCCCCGCGCCAGTCGCGCACGCCGAACTTCTGCTCCCAGGCATAATCGGCATGCGACGGCCGGTAGATTCCGCGCAGGGCCTCATAGTCGGCGCCGCGGGCATCGGTATTGCGCACAATAAAACCGACCGGAGTGCCCAACGTCACGGCAAACGATGTGTCGGGCGCAATGGAGCCGGACGGATGCCCTTTGGCATCGACGGCCATCAGACCGGAAAGGAACTCACAGCCGTCCTCCTCGCGGCGCGGCGAGGTGTTGCGCACTTTCCCGGGCGAACGTCTGCCGATATAAAGCCGCAGACGGTGCATGTCGATAATCTGCCCCGAAGGCACCCCGTCGACCACTCCGCCCATGGCCGGGCCGTGCGACTCGCCGAAGGTAGTAACTCTGAAATATCTGCCGAAAGTATTCACTGGTATCAGTAATCTATTATTATGGTAACCGATTGAAATAAATCAGACCACTCCCCCTACTTTAATCAGTCGGTGAGGTCGGCCACTGTGGCGCCGACAAAACCGATAAGATCCTTAGGGGCGATTTTAATCTGGAGGCCACGCACACCGGCCGACACATATATGAATTCATAATCCAGCGCCGTGCGGTGGAAAAATGTGGGGAACGGCTTCTTCATCCCTATCGGTGAGCACCCCCCGCGGATATAGCCGGTGAGCGGCAGCAGCTCCTTCATCGGAGCCATCTCGGCGCTTTTCATCCCTGCGGCGCGGGCCGCCTTCTTGAGGTTCACCTCGCCGTCGCCGGGCACCACGCACACAAAATGACAGCCGCGCGAGGCTCCGGCGCCCTGCCCTTTCGGGCCCGACGGTTCGCCACACAGCACCAGAGTCTTGAAAACCTGACGTATATCCTCACCCAACTGCTCAGCCACATGTGTGGCGGCAAGATTGTCGGGGTCGACCTCATAAGGCACTGTGGTGTAAGCCACGCCGGCTTTGTCAAGAAGCCGTGCGGCATTGGTTTTAATCTCTTTTTCCTTCTTTCCCATGATATTGACCTGTCAGCAGCTCACCCCGCAAAACGGCAGAGATGATGCCGTCATGTTCTCCTGTACGGATTATACTGCTAAAACATTACCACCCCTGGCGCAAAGGCGCACGAGGGTGGTATGTATTGCCTGAAATAATAAGTTTCTTGAACTTACTGCTTGGAAGCCTCAAGAGAAGCCTTGCGGAATTCCTTCATGGCTTTCTCGATTTCCAGCGAAGCTTTGCGGGCACGTGTGCCGGCGGCTTTGTTGCCGTTTTCAATCTGAGCGGCGGCTTCCTTCTGGAATGCCTCGAACAGCTCAGCGGTCTTTTCTACTAAGTTTTTCATTGCTGTGCGTAAATTTTGGAATTAATTATGTGATTTCAAATATTTGGGAGCAGGACATTGCAACTCGGCACGCCATATTCATCGCAAAGTTAACTAAAATTTTGTAGCTACAACGTTTTTAGGCCTTTTTTTCAATAATTTGCGATAAAAAACTCAATCTTGCCGCTTATTTCCTCAATTTACGGAAGAGTTTTTTCCAGAAAGAGGAATGCTTGCGCCCCTTGTAGGTGCGGAGCCACGACCGCCCCAGCACATCATCCTTGCGCCGGAGTATCACGAACGGGTCGGCCGGCGACTTCCACTGCGAGGGGCAGCCCATCCGGCGGTCGAGCGCACGGACTTTCTTGTCGGCGAAGAAATGGTTCACCACCGACTCGTCGTGCCACACGGGCATAAAGCCGTTGGCAAGGTCGCGCTCGGCTATTGCGGCGCACTCGCGCGCCAGCCGCAGGAAAGCCTCGGCACGGCCGCCGTTGATTCCCCCGGCCCAGTAGCGGCTCACGCTGCCGGGGGCCACATATGAGGCGCATTCCGGACGCGACTCCAGCGACATTTTCGCCGGGTCGGTCTGGGTGCACATCGCACAATACTCCACATCCCCTTGCGGGAGGATATCGGACGGCTCGACCCTGCGCACGAACTTGCAGTTGGCGTTGAAGAAGAAAAGATAGTCATACTCCTTAAGCCGGTCGGCGATGCGCAGAAACATATGGTAGCGCCAGAGCGAGTTGAGCGGCCAGCCCATATCGTCGTTATGGAACACCGACACATCATCGCCGGCATCCTCCAGCGGGGCATCGGCAAACACGAAGAAATGCTTTGTGGCGTCAGGTAGAAAATACTCCCTGGCCGAACGGTAGAACTCCGGCCAGAAAGCGGCATAGCGCCCTATGCCTATATACAGCATACCGATTTTCATAAATCACTCAATGTAAAGGGTGAGTAAACAAATCCGCCATGCGGACCGCCCCAGGGGGTGGCACACATGGCGGATTCTATCATATGCTAAAACAAATTTCGCGGGATTATTTGATTTCTTCGGCAGGCACATCCTCGACGTTGCGGCGGAGGGCGCCTTCCACATCATCCTTCGAGCCTACTACCAGACGCTCATATTCGCGCAGACCGGTACCGGCGGGGATAAGGTGACCGCAGATCACATTCTCTTTCATACCCTCGAGGGTGTCGGTCTTGCCGTTGATGGCAGCCTCGTTGAGCACCTTGGTGGTCTCCTGGAAGGATGCGGCCGACATGAACGAGGAGGTCTGCAGGGCGGCACGTGTGATACCCTGGAGAATCTGCTCGGAGGTGGCGGGCACGGCGTCGCGCACGGTAACGATGCGGAGGTCGCGGCGCTTCAGAGCCGAGTTCTCGTCGCGGAGCTTGCGGGCGGTGATAATCTGGCCGGGGCGGAGGTTCTCCGAGTCGCCGGCGTCAACCACTACCTTCTTGCCCCAGATGCGGTCGTTCTCATCCATGAAGTCGCGCTTGTCGACAACCTGCTGCTCGAGGAAGCAGGTGTCGCCCGGATCCACGATGTTGACCTTGCGCATCATCTGGCGCACGATAACCTCGAAGTGCTTGTCGTTGATTTTCACACCCTGCATACGGTAAACGTCCTGCACCTCGTTGACGATATACTCCTGCACGGCGGTGGGGCCCATGATGTTGAGGATATCGCTGGGGGTGGTGGCGCCGTCGGAAAGCGGAGTGCCGGCGCGCACGTAGTCGTTCTCCTGCACGAGAATCATCTTCGACAGTGGCACGAGATATTTCTTCTCCTCGCCGAGCTTGGAGGTCACCGAAATCTCGCGGTTGCCTCGTTTCACCTTGCCGAAGTGCACCTCGCCGTCGATTTCCGATACCACTGCGGGGTTCGACGGGTTGCGGGCCTCGAAGAGCTCGGTAACACGGGGCAGACCACCGGTGATGTCACCGGCGCCGCCGCTGCTGGAGCGGGTAATCTTCACGAATACCTCGCCGGCCTTTACCTCGGCGTCATCCTCAAGCATGAGGTGGGCGTTGATAGGCAGGGCGTATGTCTTGAGCACGTTGCCGTCGGCGTCGACAATCTTGGCCTCGGGCACCTTGGTGCGGTCCTTCGACTCGATGATTATCTTCTCGCGCAGACCCGACTGCTCGTCGGCATCGATGCGGTAGGTAACGTTTTCAATAAGGTTCTCGTAACGGATATGGCCGGCAACCTCGCTGACGATTACGGCGTTGAAGGGGTCCCATTCGCAGATTACGGTGCCCTTCTCCACGGTGTCGCCATCCTTGTAGTAGAGCTTGGAGCCGTAGGGGATGTTGGCGGTGGTGAGCATCATGCCGGTCTTGGGGTCGAGGATGCGGAGTTCGGCCAGACGGCCGATGACAACCTCCACGGGCTGACCTTCGGGACCGACCTCGTCGGTGGTCACGGTGCGGAGCTCCTCGATTTCGAGCTTACCCTGGTAGCGCGATGTGATGGTGGATACGGCCGCGATGTTGGAGGCCACACCACCGACGTGGAACGTACGGAGTGTAAGCTGTGTACCCGGCTCACCGATCGACTGTGCGGCGATAACGCCCACGGCCTCGCCCTTCTGCACGGAGCGGTTGGTGGAGAGGTTGCGGCCGTAGCACTTGGCGCATACGCCGTGCTTAGACTCGCAGGTGAGCACCGAGCGGATTTCAACCGATTCGATGGGCGACGCGTTGATGCGGTCGGCGGCGGCATCGTTGATTTCCTCGCCGGCCTTTACGATAATTTCGCCGGTTGTGGGGTCGATGATGTCGTGAACCGACACACGGCCGAGGATGCGCTCGCCAAGCGAGGCGACGACTTCGTCCATGTTCTTGATTTCACGGCATACGAGGCCGCGGAGTGTGCCGCAGTCCTCCTCGCGGATAATCACGTCGTGAGCCACATCGACAAGACGGCGTGTGAGGTAACCGGCGTCGGCGGTCTTCAGAGCGGTATCGGCAAGACCCTTTCGGGCACCGTGGGTGGAGATGAAGTACTCCAGCACCGACAGACCCTCCTTGAAGTTTGCAAGAATCGGGTTCTCGATAATCTGGCCACCTTCGGCACCGGCCTTCTGCGGCTTGGCCATAAGACCACGCATACCTGCGAGCTGACGGATCTGGTCCTTTGAACCACGGGCTCCGGAGTCGAGCATCATGAACACGGAGTTGAAGCCCTGGTCGGCCTCGGTCATCTGCTTCATGAGCACGTTGGTGAGCTGCGAGTTCACGTGTGTCCAGATGTCGATAATCTGGTTATAGCGCTCGTTGTTGGTGATGAAACCCATTGCGTAGTTGTTCATCACTTCCTCCACCTGCTCGTAACCCTTCTGCACGATTTCCTCCTTTTCCTGGGGGATAATCACGTCACCGAGGTTGAACGACAGACCGCCGCGGAATGCCATGTAGTAACCCATGTTCTTGATGTCGTCGAGGAACTGAGCCGAACGCGGGATACCGCACTTCTTGATGACCTTGCCGATGATGTTGCGGAGCGACTTCTTGGAGATGAGCTCGTTGACGTAGCCGATTTCCTTGGGCACGTTCTCATTGAAGAGCACACGTCCAACGGAGGTGTTCTCCACAAGGTGACGGATGGGATTGCCCTCCTCGTCGATGTCGTCGACCATCACGGAGATGGGAGCATGGAGGTCAAGGCGTCCTTCGTTATAGGCAATCTGGGCTTCTTCGGGGCCGTAGAATTTGAGGCCCTCGCCCTTGGTGCCCTTGCGGAGCTTGGTGATATAGTAGAGGCCGAGCACCATATCCTGCGAGGGAACGGTGATAGGCGCGCCGTTGGCGGGGTTGAGGATGTTGTGCGAGCCGAGCATCAGCATCTGGGCCTCGAGGATAGCCTCATTGCCCAGGGGGAGGTGCACGGCCATCTGGTCACCGTCGAAGTCGGCGTTGAAGGCCGTACATGCCAGCGGGTGAAGCTGGATTGCCTTGCCTTCGATCATCTTGGGCTGGAAAGCCTGGATACCGAGACGGTGCAGAGTCGGGGCACGGTTGAGCAGCACGGGGTGACCTTTCATCACGTTCTCGAGGATATCCCATACCACGGGCTCCTTGCGGTCAACGATTTTCTTGGCCGACTTCACAGTCTTCACGATGCCGCGCTCGATGAGCTTGCGGATTACGAAAGGCTTGTAGAGCTCGGCAGCCATATATTTGGGGATACCGCACTCGTGCATCTTGAGCTCGGGACCGACAACGATTACCGAACGGGCGGAGTAGTCGACACGCTTACCGAGAAGGTTCTGACGGAAACGGCCCTGCTTGCCTTTGAGCGAGTCGGAAAGGGACTTGAGCGGACGGTTGGCGTCGGTTTTCACTGCCGACGACTTGCGCGAGTTGTCGAGCAGCGAGTCCACGGCCTCCTGGAGCATACGCTTCTCGTTGCGGAGAATCACCTCGGGAGCCTTGATTTCGATGAGGCGCTTGAGGCGGTTGTTGCGGATGATCACACGGCGGTAGAGGTCGTTGAGGTCGGAGGTGGCAAAACGTCCGCCATCCAGGGGCACGAGCGGGCGCAGGTCGGGCGGAATAACGGGCACGGCCTGGAGAATCATCCACTCGGGCTTGTTGCGGCCGGCCGAGGCACGGAACGATTCCACAACCTGAAGACGCTTCAGAGCCTCGGTCTTGCGCTGCTGCGAGCCGTCGGTGTGTGCGGTGTCGCGGAGCTGGTACGAAAGCTCGTCGAGATTGATGGTGGTGAGGAGGTCGTAGATGGCCTCGGCACCCATCTTTGCCACGAACTTGTCGGGGTCGTCATCGGGGAGCTGGGCATTCCCTTCGGGGAGACGGTCGAGATAGTTGAAGTAATCTTCCTCGCTGAGGAGGTCCATGCGCTGCAGCGGAGCCTCTTCATCGTTGGCGAACACGCCGGGGTTGATTACGATATAGCGCTCGTAGTAGATTACGGCGTCGAGTTTCTTTGAGGGGAGACCGAGCAGGTAGCCGATCTTGTTGGGGAGGGAGCGGAAATACCAGATGTGGGCCACGGGAACCACAAGCTTGATGTGGCCCATGCGCTCGCGGCGCACCTTCTTCTCGGTTACCTCCACACCGCAGCGGTCGCACACGATGCCTTTGTAACGGATGCGTTTGTATTTGCCGCAATGGCACTCATAGTCCTTCACCGGGCCGAAGATTCTCTCGCAGAAGAGACCGTCGCGCTCGGGCTTGTAAGTGCGGTAGTTGATGGTTTCTGGTTTGAGCACCTCGCCGGACGATTTTTCCAGGATTTCCTCGGGCGAAGAGAGGCCGATGGTAATCTTGGAGAATCCGGTTTTAGCTTTGTTTTCTTTTCTGAAAGCCATATGTTGTGTTTGGTGTTTTTTTGAACTTGTAGACCACTGCCGGCAGCAGTGGTATATAATAACGTAATTCCTTGCGGTTTATTGCCCGGGGCGGCTCTCTGGCGCCGCCCCGGGAATATGAGGCGGAATTACTGTTCGAGGTTGATGCTCAGACCCAGACCCTGGAGCTCGTGCAGAAGCACGTTGAGCGATTCAGGGATACCCGGGGTAGGCATGGGCTCGCCCTTGACGATGGCCTCGTAGGCTTTCGAGCGGCCGGTGACGTCGTCGGACTTTATTGTGAGGATTTCCTGGAGCACGTGGGAGGCGCCGAAAGCTTCGAGCGCCCAGACCTCCATCTCACCGAAACGCTGGCCACCGAACTGCGCTTTACCGCCGAGGGGCTGCTGGGTGATAAGTGAGTACGGGCCGATCGAACGGGCGTGCATCTTGTCCTCAACCATGTGGCCGAGCTTGAGCATGTAGATCACACCCACGGTGGCAGGCTGGTCGAAGCGCTCGCCGGTGCCGCCGTCGTAGAGGTAGGTCTTGCCGTAACGTGGGATGCCGGCCTTGTCGGTCCAGTTGTTGAGGTCATCGAGGGTGGCGCCGTCGAAGATGGGGGTCGAGAATTTCTCGCCCAGCTCGCGGCCAGCCCAGCCGAGCACGGTCTCGAAAATCTGGCCGAGGTTCATACGCGAGGGCACACCCAGCGGGTTAAGACAGATGTCAACGGGGGTACCGTCGGCAAGGAAGGGCATATCCTCCTGACGCACTACGCGCGACACGATACCTTTGTTACCGTGGCGGCCTGCCATCTTGTCGCCCACACCGATCTTACGCTTCTTGGCGATGTAGACCTTGGCGATCTGCATGATGCCCGAAGGGAGCTCGTCGCCGATGGAGATGTCGAACTTCTTGCGGCGCAGCTCGGCATCGATTTCCTTCGACTTGCGCAGATAGTTGACGATGGTCTGGCGGATAAGGTCGTTCTTATGGGCGTCGGCGGTCCACTTCGAGAGGTTGATTGTATCGTAGTCGATTTCCTTGAGCACGGCGGCGTTGAATCCGGCATCCTTCGGAATTACGTCGGTGCCGAGGAAATCCTTCACGCCGGCCGAGCGGAGGCCGTCGGTAAGGGTCATGAGCTTGCTTACCAGCAGGTTCTTGAGCTTGGTGAGCTTTTCTTCATACTCTTCGTCGAGCTTGGGCAGAAGCGCCTGTGCGGCCTTGTTCTTCTTGCCGGTCTTATTGGCGCGCGAGAAGAGGTTGGTGCCGATTACCACACCCTTGAGCGAGGGGGATGCCTTGAGCGAGGCGTCCTTCACATCGCCGGCCTTGTCGCCGAAAATCGCACGGAGGAGTTTCTCTTCCGGAGTGGGGTCCGACTCACCTTTGGGGGTGATTTTACCAATCATGATATCGCCGGGCACAACGTGCGCGCCGATGCGGATGATACCCTTCTCGTCGAGGTCCTTGGTGGCGTCCTCCGACACGTTGGGGATGTCGGAAGTAAGTTCCTCCATGCCTCGCTTGGTCTCGCGTACCTCCAGGGCGTATTCGTCAACGTGAACCGAGGTGAGGATATCCTCCTTCACCATGCGCTCGTTGAGCACGATGGCATCCTCGTAGTTGTAACCCTTCCAGGGCATGAACGCCACCTTGAGGTTGCGGCCCAGGGCCAGCTCGCCGTTTTCGGTGGCGTAACCCTCGGTGAGGATGTCGCCCTTGGCCACACGCTGCCCTTTGTTGCAGATGGGACGGAGGTCGATGGTGGTCGACTGGTTGGTCTTGCGCCATTTGGGGATGCGGTATTCCTTGACTGCATCCTCGAACGACACGAATTCCTGCTCCTCGTTGCGGTCGTAGCGTATGCGGATTGTTGTGGCGTCGACAAATTCAATCACACCGTCGCCTTCGGCCATAATCTGTGTACGGGAATCGCGCACGAGCTGGCCTTCGATACCGGTGCCGACGATAGGAGCCTCCGAGCGCATCAGAGGCACAGCCTGGCGCATCATGTTCGAGCCCATGAGCGCGCGGTTGGCGTCGTCGTGCTCGAGGAAGGGGATGAGCGATGCGGCTATCGATGCAATCTGCTGGGGCGAAACGTCCATGAGCTGGATTTCGTCGCGGGGCACGATGGGGAAGTCGGCATCCTGGCGGGCTTTTACGCGGGCGTTGATGAAGTTGCCTTCGTCATCGACCGGAGCGTTGCCCTGGGCGATCATCTTGCCCTCCTCGACTTCGGCGGTGAGATATGTCACGCTGTCGTTGTCGAAGTCAACGTGGCCGTTCTCCACCTTGCGGTAGGGGGTCTCGATGAAACCGAGGTCATTGATTTTGGCGTAAACGCAGAGCGATGAAATCAGACCGATGTTGGGGCCTTCAGGGGTCTCGATGGGGCAGAGACGGCCGTAGTGGGTGTAGTGCACGTCGCGCACCTCGAAACCGGCGCGCTCGCGTGACAGACCGCCGGGGCCGAGGGCCGACAGACGGCGCTTGTGTGTGATTTCGGCCAGAGGGTTGGTCTGGTCCATGAACTGCGACAGGGCGTTGGTGCCGAAGAAGGTGTTGATAACCGACGAGATTGTCTTGGCATTGATCAGGTCGATGGGGGTGAACACCTCGTTGTCGCGCACGTTCATGCGCTCGCGGATAGTGCGGCTCATGCGGGCAAGGCCCACGCCGAACTGGTTGTAGAGCTGCTCGCCCACGGTGCGCACGCGGCGGTTCGACAGGTGGTCGATATCGTCGACGTCGGTCTTGGAGTTGATCAGCTCGATGAGATACTTGATAATCTCTATGATATCCTCCTTGGTGAGTACCTTTACGTCCATGGAAGTGGTAAGGCCCAGCTTCTTGTTGATGCGGAAGCGGCCCACATCGCCCAGGTCGTAGCGCTTCTCGGAGAAGAAGAGGTTGGTGATAACCTCGCGCGCCGAAGCGTCATCTGGCGGCTCGGCGTTACGCAACTGCCGGTAGATGTACTGGATGGCCTCCTTCTCGGAGTTTGTGGTATCCTTCTGGAGTGTGTTGAATACTATGGAATAGTCGGAGGTGTTGGCATCCTCTTTATGAAGAAGGATGTTCTGCACACCCGATTCGAGAATCATGTCGATGTTCTCCTCCTCGAGCACTGTCTCGCGGTCCATGATGACCTCGTTGCGCTCGATGGAAACAACCTCGCCGGTATCCTCGTCGACAAAATCCTCCACCCAGGTGCGGAGCACGCGGGCGGCGAGCTTGCGGCCGATGGCCTTCTTGAGGTTGGGCTTGGTCACTCTCACCTCCTCGGCGAGATTGAAAATCTCGATGATATCCTTGTCGCTTTCAAGACCGATGGCACGGAGAAGTGTGGTAACGGGCAACTTCTTCTTACGGTCGATGTAAGCGTACATCACATTGTTGATATCCGTGGCGAACTCAATCCAGCTACCACGGAAGGGGATGATACGGGCCGAATAGAGCTTGGTGCCGTTGGCATGAGTGCTCTGGCCGAAGAACACGCCCGGCGAACGGTGGAGCTGCGACACTACGACGCGCTCGGCACCGTTGATAACGAACGTGCCT
Source organism: Muribaculaceae bacterium Isolate-013 (NCI) (assembly GCA_004102785.1). GTDB lineage: Bacteria > Bacteroidota > Bacteroidia > Bacteroidales > Muribaculaceae > UBA7173. Next base: position 9,167 of record SCEJ01000005.1, on the reverse strand, counting down.
TTCTCGGTCATGTAAGGAATCTGACCGAGATAGACATCCTGGAGAACCGTGGCGAAATCCTCGTGGTCGGGGTCCGTACAGTAAAGTTTCAGCTTCGCCTTCAGAGGCACCGAATAGGTAAGGCCGTGCTCCAGACACTCCTCGATGGTGTAACGCGGAGGATCGATGTAATAGTCAAGGAACTCCAGAACGAAGTTGTTGCGGGTATCGGCTATAGGGAAGTTCTCGGCGAACACCTTATAGAGACCCTCGTTGTTACGTTTTTCCGGGGGAGTGTCAAGCTGAAGGAAGTCCTGGAACGACTTCAACTGCACCTCGAGGAAATCAGGGTAAGGAAGCGGATTCTTTACCGAGGCAAAATTTACGCGGGGTTTATCGTTGGATGCCATAAATAATTTTAGATGATAATAGGACCGGAGGTTAGCCCTGACCGGAACACTGGTGGCAGAGAGATGATAAATTCGGGGAGGAGGTGAAACAATGAGAAATAACAGCCGGAGCAGACTCGTCAGGGCTGAAAATGCAGAGCATCATCAAACCCGGATGAAAAGATGGATAACAGCACTGCTGATATAGCGTATCAAAACACTGTAAAACAATGCCGTAGCCACTACCGGCCTGCCTGCAATACCGCACGAAAGCGAGTTAAACTTTGCGAAAATAAGTTAAACTTAACAAAACCTTCTCAAACTTTGTTAACATTGCGGGCATTAATACGCGAAAAGGTTAAGTGGCTCCCCGAAAGGTTTACCACTTAACCAAATGCGTTCCTGAGCGGCAGAGGAGACATCAATGTGCCTCCGCACACCGGAAGTCAGGCGATATTATTTGAGCTCAACTTCAGCGCCAACCTCTTCGAGCTGCTTCTTGAGGGCTTCAGCGTCAGCTTTGGCGAGGCCTTCCTTAACAACAGAGGGAGCACCGTCAACCATCTCCTTAGCCTCTTTCAGGCCAAGACCGGTGAGTTCCTTAACAGCCTTAACTACCTGGAGTTTGGCGGAACCGGCGGATTTGAGAACTACGTCGAAGCTGGATTTCTCCTCAGCGGCGGGAGCACCGGCGGCGGGGCCGGCAGCAACTGCTACGGCAGCAGCGGCGGGTTCGATGCCGTATTCCTCTTTGAGGATGGTGGCGAGTTCGTTTACTTCTTTAACGGTGAGGTTAACTAATTCTTCTGCAAGAGCTTTGATGTCTGCCATTGTAGTATGATATTATAGTTGTTTTTTACTTGGTTTGTTAAGCGGAGCGAGAGGCGAGAGTTCTCACACAAAGGAGAGACGGTTTATCAGGCTTCTTTCTTCGAAAGGGTCTCGAGAATGCCGTGGATGGTATTGCCACCGCTCTGGAGGGCGGAAATAACATTCTTGGCGGGCGACTGAAGCAGAGCCACAACGTCGGCGATAAGCTCGTTTTTGCTCTTGATGTTGGCAAGAGTCTCAAGCTGATCTTCACCCACGTAGATAGTCTCCTCCACATAAGCGGCCTTCAGCTTGGGAAGAACATCGTCTTTCTGACGGAAATTCTTCAGCAGCTTGGCGGGAGCGTTGCCCGTGTTACAGCACATCAGCGAAGTCGACTCCTTCAGAGCGGGATAGAGCTCTTCGTAGTTGCCTTCCATCTGCTCGAGGGCCTTGTGAAGCAGAGTGTTCTTGACTACCATCAGCTTGATGTCGCTGTTGAAGCACTCGCGGCGCAGAGCCGAAGTCTTCTCGGCGTTGAGGCCGGCAGTCTCTACCAGGTAGAAGCATGCGTACTCACCGATGGTTTCTTTGATTTTCTCTATAATGAGGGCTTTATCTTCCTTTTTCATTGTCGTTTAGCTTTGTTGTGGTTTAATCGTCAATGGTCTTGGAGTCAACCTTGATGCCGGGGCCCATGGTAGACGTAAGATAAATGCTCTTGATATAGGTACCTTTAGCGGTGGCCGGTTTCAGCTTGATAAGGGTGTTGATGAACTCGCGGGCGTTTTCCTTCATCTGCTCGGGTGTGAACGAAACCTTGCCGATGGAAGTGTGAACGATACCGTTCTTGTCGACCTTGAAGTCGATTTTACCCTTCTTTACTTCCTCCACTGCCTTTGCAACGTCAACAGTCACAGTGCCGCTCTTGGGGTTAGGCATCAGGCCGCGGGGACCGAGGATACGGCCGAGGGCACCGATTTTACCCATGATAGCGGGCTGAGTGATGATAACGTCAACGTCGGTCCAGCCTCCTTTGATTTTCTCGATATATTCATCGAGACCAACATAGTCGGCGCCGGCAGCCTTGGCGGCAGCCTCGGCGTCGGCGGTGCAGAGCACCAGAACGCGAACCTGCTTGCCAGTGCCGTGGGGCAGAGTCACAACGCCACGAACCATCTGGTTTGCCTTACGGGGATCAACACCGAGGCGAACATCAATATCGAACGAAGCGTCGAACTTGGCGAAGTTAGTTTCCTTTACTTTCTGTGCGGCCTCAAGGAGCGAGTAGGCCTTCCCTGCTTCAATCTTCGAAAGAGCTACTTTCTGATTTTTTGTAAGTTTACCCATTGTCCAAATTGAAGTTAAGCGTTAGCGGGAAATTCACCTTTTACGGTGATACCCATACTCCTGGCTGTACCTGCGACCATGCGCATTGCCGATTCAACGGTGAAACAGTTCAAATCGGGCATTTTGTCGGTAGCAATAGCCTTAACCTGATCCCAAGTGATCTCAGCCACTTTCTGACGGTTAGGCTGGCTCGAACCCTTCTTGATTTTGGCTACCTCCATGAGCTGGATAGCCACGGGGGGAGTCTTAACGATAAAGTCGAAGCTCTTGTCGGTGTAATAAGTGATTATTACAGGAAGAACTTTACCGGCTTTGTCCTGGGTACGGGCGTTGAATTGCTTGCAAAACTCCATGATGTTGATACCCTTAGAACCGAGAGCCGGTCCTACGGGAGGCGAGGGGTTTGCGGCCCCGCCTTTGATCTGCAATTTGATCTGTCCAGCAATTTCTTTAGCCATTTCTTGATCTAAAAATTAAAAAGTTATGTGTGTCTATCCGTGGAGCGGTTGTAACCACATTTTCGGGCGAGCAGATGCGTAACCATCTTTTCTCCCTCCGGCAAGACACTTAACCGGGAGCGAGGCTCCCTCCGCAAACACCGGAGCGAACTCCGGCATCCGACAAAGGAATACCTCTGATTTTCGACTCTCATTGCCGCTCAAGCAATGGAAGCTTTGCCCACAGGGCTTTGAGAAGTATCGGCGCAAAAAATCTTCCGGCCTCGCCGAGGGATAGCCCTCCGTTGTGACTGAAAGATTTCCGCTTCCTTTTATTCGCGTTCCACCTTGGAGTTTTCAAGCTCCAGTTGTGTCTCGCGCTCGAAAATTTTCACACTTACCTTCAACTTCTTCTTTTCGGGGAACACTTCGGTTACCTTTCCGTTGAATCCGTTGAACGGTCCGTCAATGACCTTCACAGTCTCTCCGACCATATAGTCGTTGACGCTGTCGTCGAGGTTCTCGTTTATTTCGTCGGCTGTGCCGAGCATACGCATCACCTCGCTTTCGCGAAGAGGCTCAGGCTTGGCATCCTTGCCGCGACCCTTGAGGAAGTCGATAACGTTGGTTGTGTTGGTCAGCTCATGAATCACCTCTCCCACCAGGATGGCCTCGATGAAGACATACCCGGAATAGAGATTCTTCTCCTTTACAACTTTCTTGCCGTTCTTGACAGAGAGCACCTTTTCAGTAGGAATAAGAACCTGGAACACATAGTTTCCGAGATCGGTATTCTTGATAGCGCCGTCAAGAAGCTCCTTTACTTTGGCTTCCTTACCCGAGATGGCGCGAAGCACGTACCATGCGCGTCGGGGAGCCTCCGGACGTTTGATAGAGGAGAGCGCCTTGGGCTGGTCGGCATTCTTTTTTGTTGCTTCCATTTTCAGAGGATTGTCAAAGGATAAAGCAGATTAGTTTCCGAAGCTGTAAATGAAGTGCATGATATTGTCCACAATCTGATCCATCAGGAAAATGATGATGGCGATGATGACCGATGCAAGCATAACGATGCAGGCGCTCTTGATGAGCTGGGTCTTTGTGGGCCAGGAGGTCTTATAACGGAGCTCGTCGTAAGATTCCTCCATATTGGTGATGAGCTTGAGTTTTTTCATTATCTATCTTTTTGCACGGGTTGAGAGACTCGAACTCCCGACACTCGGTTTTGGAGACCGATGCTCTACCAACTGAGCTAAACCCGTGTATGAAAAGCGCCGGCCGTGACCCGATGTTTCCGGCACAAGGCCGGCGCTTTGGTTTTATCTTGACCGCTGGCGGTAGAGACTCAGCGGCGAGATGACTTTATCAGTCGAGAATTTCGGTGATCTGACCCGAACCTACGGTGCGGCCACCTTCGCGGATAGCGAAACGCAGACCCTGATCGCAAGCTACCGGAGTGATGAGCTCAACGATGATCTCAACGTGGTCACCGGGCATTACCATCTCTACACCCTCGGGGAGAGTGATCTCACCGGTTACGTCAAGAGTACGGATGTAGAACTGGGGACGGTAGTGGTTGTGGAACGGAGTGTGACGGCCACCTTCCTCTTTCTTCAGGATATAAACGGAAGCTTTGAACTTCGAGTGAGGCTTAACAAGACCCGGGTGGCAGATTACCATACCGCGCTTGATTTCTTTCTTGTCGATACCGCGGAGGAGCAGACCAACGTTATCGCCGGCTTCACCCTGATCAAGGAGCTTGCGGAACATCTCAACACCGGTAACGGTGGATTTCATGTCGGCGCCAAGACCCATGATCTGAACTTCGTCACCCACCTTAACGATACCGGTTTCGATACGGCCGGTAGCTACGGTACCACGACCGGTAATCGAGAACACGTCCTCAACAGGCATCAGGAAGGGTTTGTCGATGTCGCGGGGAGGCAGGGGAATCCAGTTGTCAACGGCTTCCATCAGTTCCATAACCTTAGCTTCCCATTCGGGTTCGCCATTGAGGGCGCCCAGAGCAGAGCCGCGGATGATGGGGGTTTCGTCGCCGTCGTATTCGTAGGCGGAGAGAAGTTCGCGCATTTCCATCTCAACGAGTTCGAGCATCTCTTCGTCGTCGACCATGTCGCACTTGTTCAGGAAAACAACCAGACGGGGCACGTTCACCTGACGGGCGAGAAGGATGTGCTCGCGGGTCTGGGGCATAGGACCGTCGGTAGCGGCAACCACGATGATAGCGCCGTCCATCTGAGCAGCACCGGTAACCATGTTCTTCACGTAGTCAGCGTGACCCGGGCAGTCAACGTGAGCGTAGTGACGGTTGGCGGTTTCGTACTCAACGTGAGCGGTGTTGATAGTGATACCACGCTCTTTTTCCTCGGGAGCGTTGTCAATCTGGTCGAATGACTTCACCTCGGAAAGACCAGCCTTGGCCAGCACGGTGGTGATGGCGGCGGTCAGAGTGGTTTTACCATGGTCAACGTGGCCGATGGTACCGATGTTAACATGCGGTTTGGTTCTTTCGAATTTCTCTTTAGCCATAACTTTGCTATTAGTATAAAAATTATTTAATCAAAAACAGGGATTTCGCCGGTTATTATCGCACTGAAAACACCGCGTCATCAGGAAAAGAATCCCTTGTGGCGGGGCGTTCGGACGAAGAATTTTCAAGGAGCGGAGTGCCAGAGGCGACACCGGAATGAGAACTCTTTCTAACCGACAAGCCACGACAATGAAGGCACTGCCGGGGCTATGTGGGTTTCTTATAAAAGAAGAGCCGATGACGGGATTTGAACCCGTGACCTCTTCCTTACCAAGGAAGTGCTCTACCACTGAGCTACATTGGCAAAATTTATCACCACCATCAGCTCAAAGAGCCTAAAACGCGACAGCAGCGATGGATTTGAGCGGAAGACGAGGCTCAAACTCGCGACCCTCAGCTTGGAAGGCTGATGCTCTATCAACTGAGCTACTTCCGCGTTTGGGTTTGTGAAAAGTGGGCGCGGATGGATTCGAACCACCGAAGGCAAAGCCAGCAGATTTACAGTCTGCCCCATTTGGCCACTCTGGAACACGCCCTTAATATAAGGTATTACAAATTCCAAACAACTTGAGCCTCTTGTCGGATTCGAACCAACGACCCCGAGATTACAAATCACGTGCTCTGGCCAACTGAGCTAAAGAGGCATTTTTCAAAGTTCTAAGCAATCAAGACAACCGACCGAACAATCAACAGATCCAAACCGTTAAAACTTTCAGTACTTTTCAGCGGGGTTACCGTCTCATTTGCGGTTGCAAAGTTACGCACAATTTTGAAACCAACAAAACTTTTCGCAAAAAAAATTCAAGAAAATCGCAAAAAAATCACTCCAACATCAAACAGCTCATGAGTATCAATAAGTTACAAAACATCATAAAATACTCTTTTTCTTACAGCCATCGGCAGCCGCAGCCACAGCCTGTCAAATACCTTAGGAAATCAGAACAACATAAGGAATAAATCGTTAAATTTGCGAGTAGAAAAATCAGACAAAACCATATAATAATGAAAAAACAAATCGTGGACAGGCTCGACGCCTTTCGTGCCGAGATGAAAAAACAGGGAGTGGCCGCCGCCATAATCCCGCAGACCGACGCCCATCTGGGCGAGTACATAGCCAGTCACTGGCAGGTACGCCGCTGGCTCTCAGGCTTCACCGGCTCCGCCGGCACTTTGGTGATAACTGCCACAGATGCCCTGTTGTGGACCGACTCGCGCTACTTCCTCCAGGGTGCCGAGCAACTCGAAGGCACAGGGATAAAACTCATGAAAGACGGGCTGCCCGAAACCCCGTCAATCCCCAACTGGCTCATTGCCAACCTTGTGAAAGGGCAAACTGTTGGTGTTGACGGATTTCTGTTCTCGGCCACCGAAATCGACACCCTACGCGACACCCTCGGCCGGCGCGGCCTGAAACTCGATGCCTCCTTCGCCCCCGTCGACGCCATATGGACCGACCGCCCCGAGCTCCCCGGCGACCCCGTGTTCATCCACGATGTGAAATATGCCGGCCGAACCGCATCCGACAAAATCCGCACCGTGCTCCAGCAGACAGCCCAGCAGGGCGCCGAAGCCCTCCTTGTGGCCGATCTCGCCGAAACAGCGTGGGTGCTCAACATACGCAGCTCCGACGTGAGCTGCACCCCCGTGGCCACAGCATTCCTCTACCTGGCTCCCGCCGGCTCCACCCTTTTTATAAAAGGAGAGAAAATCAACGATGAAGTGCAGGGCTATCTGGCAGAGAACGGCGTGACCGTGGCCCCCTACTCCTCCATCACAGGCTTCCTGGAAACCCTCCCCGAAAGCGCCAGAGTGCTTATAGAACCCGGGCGCACCGCCTCACGTCTGCGCGACGCCCTCGGTGCCCGCGCAGTGAGCGGTGCCTCCCCTGTCGCCATGCTCAAGGCTACCAAAAACTCCGTGCAGACCGACGGTATACGCCGCGCTATGGAGAATGACGGCGCAGCTCTGGTAGGCGCCTTCATGGAAATCGAGGAACGTATGGCCAAAGGCATACCCCTGACCGAGCTTGACGTAGCCGACATACTCACAAAATACCGCTCGCAGCAGCCCGGTTATTTCGAGCCGTCGTTTGACACCATCGCCGGCTACGGCCCCCACGGAGCCATCGTGCACTACTCTGCCACTGAGGAAAGCTCCGTGACCGTAGAACCCCACAGCCTGCTGCTCATCGACTCAGGCGCACAATACCTCTACGGCACCACCGACATAACCCGCACCATAGCCATGGGCACCCCCACCCCCGAAGAGCGCCACGACTTCACCCTGGTGATGAAAGGCCACATAGCCCTGGCGCAGGCCATCTATCCCGAAGGCACACGCGGCGGCCAGCTCGACGCCCTTGCCCGCCAGTTCCTCTGGAAAGAGGGACTCAGCTATCTCCATGGCACAGGCCACGGCGTAGGCCACTTCCTCTCAGTGCACGAAGGCCCCCAGAGCATACGTCTCAACGATGTGCCCTACCCCCTGGTGCCCGGCATGGTCACCTCCAACGAGCCCGGCCTCTACCGCTCCGGAGTGCACGGCATACGCTGCGAGAACCTGGTGCTCACCGTGCCGGCCTTCAAGACGGAATTCGGCCAGTTCTACCGCTTCGAGACCCTCACCCTCTTCCCCTTCGACCGCACTCTCTTCGACACTTCGCTGATGACCCCCGCGGAAATCGACTGGGTCAACGGCTACCATGCCGAAGTGCGCTCGCGCCTGACCCCGCTGCTCACCCCGGCGCAGGCCGAATGGCTCCGTGCCAAGACCGAAAAAATCTAAGTAACAGTTTCACAAGCTTTAAAACCACACTCTTATGGCACTTATAATGCCCCTGCGGAGTTTCACTCCGAAAATCGGCAACGACTGTTTCCTGGCCGAAAACGCCACGATAGTAGGCGATGTGGAGATGGGGTCGGAATGCTCAGTATGGTTCAACACCGTGTTGCGCGGCGATGTAAACTCCATCCGCATCGGCAACCGCGTAAACATCCAGGACGGCTCCGTGCTCCACACACTCTACCAGAAATCCACAATCGTAATCGGCAACGACGTGTCGATCGGCCATAATGTCACCATCCACGGCGCCCACATCCACGACTATGCCCTGATTGGCATGGGCGCCATCGTGATGGACGACGCCGAAGTGGGCGAAGGCGCCCTGGTGGCCGCAGGCTCGGTGGTGCTCAGCCGCACCAAAATCGGTCCCAACGAGATGTGGGCCGGCGCCCCGGCCAAATTCGTAAAGATGATGGAACCAGAGAAATCGCGCGAGCTCAATCAGAAAATCGCCCACAACTACCTCTTCTACTCCAAGTGGTATACCGAAGGGGGCCACACCTCCGAGACCGGCGAATAATCCGTCAAAGACTCCTTAGCCATTCTCCGGATATGCCGGAGGGGCGAACAATCGAGTAGGAGGTAAACACTAATCATAGGGTGTTTATCTCCTACTTTCGTGTTTACCGACCTCTCACACCACCGTACGTGCCGTTCGGCATACGGCGGTTCTTAACGCGGATGCAGTTTCTCGTAATACTCCGTAAGTGTGGGATAGTGCGCTCGTTTCAGGTTCTCGTTAGATATAGCTCTGTGTAAGAATGCATGAGCGGTGCGCCAGTAACCTTTTCGGGTGTTTGCCCACTGCCATGC
>SCEJ01000059.1 GCA_004102785.1 Muribaculaceae bacterium Isolate-013 (NCI) | reverse complement strand
TGCCGATGCCTTCATGAATCTGCACTCAATCGTCGAGACAACCAAGAAGCACGGCAACTCGCCCTACAACGCAATCCTCGCCATTTTCTAAACGGCGACTACATCGGCGCGTCCGCTGAATAGTTACGTTTCTCATCAAAAGGATTATTCTTTATATTTGCAACTCAATGACTGCATTGCAGTTCAATATTCTCCTCCACCACACACAAATATACATGAAAAACTTACCCGGCGGCACTCACACATCCGGCGGAAAAGTCACATCCTGTATCTGATACGACAGAACCTGTAAACCAGATAAACCCACACAAAACCAATTTCATCATACATTTCGCAAAATGGCTATTATCGATTGTGTCTCATGGAGCCCCCAAGGCAGGGAGGTTATCTACGCCTACAAATATCCTCACGACAATCTGTCGACCTACACACAACTGATTGTCAACGAATCGCAAGTCGCTCTCCTCTTCTCGAAAGGGCAGCTCATGGGCAAGTTCGGCCCCGGAAAGCATACCCTCGACACAGAGAACCTGCCGATTCTGCGCCATCTTTACGGCTTCCCCTTCGGAGGCAAGAACCCGTTCATGGCCCAGGTATGGTTCGTAAACCTCATCGAGACATTCAACATACCCTGGAAGCTCCGCCAGCTCGCCGTGCACGACGCCGACTACCAGACCCACCTGCCGCTGGCAATCGACGGCCAGTATGGCCTGCGTGTTACCGACCCCGAAAAATTCGTCATCAAGATGGTGGGCACACGCAACATCTTCACACAGCGTGACCTCACCGAGCAGTTCACCGGCGAATTCACCACGAAAGCAAAATCGGCCGTGGTGCAGTTCATGATACAGAACAACGTCGGCTTCAAGCAGATTTCGGCATATCTCGACCCCCTCTCGCAGGCACTCCAGAAGCAGATGAACGAGTTCTGGACCGAAATGGGACTCGAGCTTCCGAAATTCTACGTGTCGAACATCGACATCGACACCTCCACCCCCGAGGGCCGCAAAATCAAGGAGGCCATAGCCACACAGAGCTCCATGTCAATCACCGGGCACACCTGGCAGCAGGAGCAGATGTTCGGCACCGCTAACTCCGCAATAAGCCAGGTGGGCAACATCGGCGGCGGCGGCACCGGAGGCCTGCTCGGCGGCCTGATGGCAATCAACATGATGAACAACATGACCTCAGGCGGAGGCATGGGGGGAGGCCAGATGATGAACCCGCAGTTCGACCAGCCCACCTTCGGCCCCGGCGGTGGCGGAGCCGCACGCCCGGCAGCCGGTGGCGGCGCTCAACCTCAGCAGGGAGGCGTGCGGATGGTCTACTGCTCGGCATGTGCGCGAAAATTCCCCTCGTCGATGGAATTCTGCCCCAACTGCGGCAACAAATACCGCCCCTGCCCCAACTGCGGCACCGACAATCCCGAGGACGCCCGGCGCTGCGTGAACTGCGGCACCCCCCTGGCCGGCGCTCCCAAGAAGTGCTCGCACTGCCACACCGCCATACCCCAGGGATGCACATTCTGCCCCGGATGCGGACAGCCGGTGCTCCAGGACAACAACGCCTGCTCACGGTGCGGCTCCGTAATCCCACCCTCTGCCAAATTCTGCCCGCGATGCGGCAACAAACGCGGCTGACACTCCCGTAACACACCACTAACCTTTACTACTGACTCATGAAACTCAAATATCTCGGCATAGCGCTCGCCATTTTAGGGCAGATTCTGATTATCTGCTGCTTCCTGCTGCTGCTACCGGCGGCACTTTTCGCCGGCGAAGCCAACATGTGGCTCGACTTCTCCGTTGTATCAATCATCTACTGGCTGTGGGTATGGGTGCTCGGAGTGGCACCCGTGCGCGCCGACGACCCCGCGCAACGCGCAATCGGCGGCCTCGGCATAAAATGGTACTCCATAATCATCTACTCGGTGCTCGCCGGAGGCTTCGCGCTGGTGACGATGCTCATGGCCGCCAACGGCTCGCCGGTTGCTTTCAAGCTGCAGATTGCCGCACAGGCCATTATCCTCTTCGGATTCCTCCTGGCCCTCCTCTCCTCGGGCCATGCATCGGCCAAGACCGCACAGGTCTACAACGACCAGCAGCAGAAAATGGCCGGCAAGGCCGACATCAGATTCGCCCTTCAGGACCTGCTCACAGCCGCCGAGGACAACAACACCGTGCCGCGCGACATCGTGACACGCCTCCGCGCCCTCCAGAACGACTCCCGGTTCATCTCTCCCAACGCCTCGCCGGCAGCCGCCGCGGCCGACCAGCAGGTGCTCGCCGACTGCGACGCCCTTTCGGCTGCACTCGCCGACTACTCGCTCAACCAGCAGTATGCCACCCAGCTCACAAGCCAGCTCGAACGCGACTTCCGCCGCCGCCGCTCGCTCTGACATCACACACTACACACATCACACACCGACAACCCTTTAACCTTTAATAACCCCGAAAACCAATGGCAGGAAAAATCTTCCCTGATTCCGCCAACATATGGCAGGACCAGGCAAAAGTGCTCTTCAACTATTACAGGCATGCGGCAGAGCGTGTCGTCAGCGAGGAAGAGCGGATTGAAAACCAGGTTGCGGCTCTCCGCCAGGAGGAGGCTCAGCTCAATGAAAAACTCGGCAAAGTATGGATATGGCTCTTCGCCCTTGTCATACCCTACTTTATAAAAAAGAAAGAACTCACCAACAAACTCGAGCAGGTGAAGGCCCGCATCGGCGAGTTCCAGAAAATGCACGCCGGCATCTTCCGCGACTACCGCGTAAACCGCCTGGGTGTGGCCTACGTGCCGGTGGCCGAGCAGGTCAAATACCAGGACAAGAGCTTTATCGTAGACTTCACCAACGCCGTGCCCGAATCGGAAATCTCCATGAGCGTGTCGCGCCAGAACGACCTCCTCATCGACACCATCCGCACTCTCGACCACCTCTCCAAGGAAGCGCCCCTGGTTGAAAGCTCCGACGAGGCCGAGACCATCCAGACCGACGAATACTCACTCTCCATCCAGGAAGTGAAGGAAAACGACTACCTCGGCGCCCTGGAGCGCTCCCTGCGCACAATGGCCTTCTGCATGGATGACCTCGACACGGCTTCGGTAACCCTCCCCGTTGTCACCGACAATTCCCCCTATCTGCCGCAGCTCGACCAGTTCGCCACGGCCAATCCCCCCGCCGGCGCACCGGTGGTCGAGGTATTCGACCAGCAGGCCTATGCCCCGGCTATCGAGAAATTCCGCGAAATCAACGATCTGAAGAATTCCCTCTCCAACGAATCATCGCAGTTCGAGGAAGTGCTGCGTATGCTCATGCAGGCCATCGGCACATCGGTGCAGACTGTGGCCCGCCTCAAAGTTGCCTCCGTCGACAAGGTGGTGCTCGACTCCAACCGCCTCCTCTACCAGATTCTCAAGGCACCCTACAACCACTACTCCCCCGTGCTCGAAGCCGAGGAAATCGAGCGCATACGCCACGAGAAATTCGACTACTCCGAGGATGTGCAGGGCTATGAGCCGTTTACACTCCGCCAGTCGTCGCGAGTGCGCTTCAACCCCCTCTCCGGCACATGGGTGGCCGAGGACGGCTCCCAGACCGTGCAGCCCTTCGGCATACACCAGATGTATGAGGAAATCGTGGCCCCGATGGTGCAGAACCTCATGCAGGAGAACCGCATAGAGCGCCTAAAAATCTACAACAACATCCGCGACCAGAAACTCTCCTACCTCAACAAATGGCATCAGGACACCGACGCCTTCTACCGCTCCAACCGCGCTGAGTCGGCCGACCTCATCAACCTCATGCAGCAGACTCTCACCGAATACGTCGGAGCATACAACAACCTCCTTGCCCTCCAGCGCACGGAAAGCCAGATGGAGGAATCGGGCGAGAACCTCAGCGCCACTGTGGTGGAGACAGTCGACAACACCGCCGACACCCTCGCCGCCTTCGAGCTCCAGAGCCAGGAATTCCAGAAATGCCAGACCGAGTTCGAGGAATACATCGAACGGCTCAAGGACGACATCGACCTCAAGGCCGCACGCTTCGGACACGTAGAATACTACGACGCCAAGCTCCGCGACGGATACTCCAACGCCGTGGCCACCGCCGCCGCCGAGATACACGACCTCGACGACCGCCGCAAGGCCCTGGCCGCCGTCAACCCCAAACTCGCCAAGGACTCCGAGCTCATGCCCGAGCCTCACGTAAGCGACCTCACCCACGAGCATTTCGCCATCAACCTCCCCGCCATGGTGCGCGAGGCCCTCGACTCGCTCAACGCCGGCTCTTCAGCCTACGAACCCTCGCAGGAGGAATACCCCGCCGAGGCAGCACACGTGGAGCAGAATCCCGCTCCCGTGCAGGACTACATCGAGCCACGGCAGTACCAGGATGCCCCCGCACAGCCCCTCGAGGCTCCCGCCGCCGAAGCTCCTATGAATTTCGACCCCGAGACCGGAGAACCACTCGGCCCACAGGCTCCGATGAACTTCGACCCCGAGACCGGCGAGCCCATCAACACACAGAACTCCTGATTTTTCACCTTAATCACTAAAACATAAATATTATGTCATATTCTTTCGACTGCGTCGTCGACACCGCGGAACTGGCCCACTCGGTCAACTCGGTGAAGAAACACGTCGACACCACCACTGGCGCCGTTGTCGCCATGAAGGCTGCCGTGATTAAGGCCGAAGAAGAGGGTGCCGACCACGTATGCCGCAAAGTGAACCAGGGGTTCTACTCCATGATTCACTCGCAGATATCGCAGAAAATGGCCACCCTCCAGAGCCGTGTCGACGCTCAGCTCATGCGCCTCAACCAGCAGCGCAAACAGCTCACCGGCATACGGCGCCGCATGGAACGCGACTACCAGATGATTTCGGCGCGATACTCAAAGCTCTTCAACGCACTCAACCGCAATCTGCGCCAGCGCGTCACCGAGCTTGACCGCCCGATCATGGACCTCGCCACAACCGACGCCGACCAGGTCACAAACCGCTCCAACCAGATGGTTGCAGCCGTGCCCCTGGGGCAGGTCGAGTCAGTGAAGACCTCACAGCGCCTGGCCACATCGAACCTCAAGCGCCGCGCCGCCGACGCCATCGTCACTATCGAACGGTTCATCGCAGCGTCAAACCGGCTCCAGGCCGTAACCGACAGCATCCTGCTGCGCCGGCGCGCCGAAGCCCCCGACTCGATGCTCTCCGTGCCGGTGGCCGTTGTGGAAAGCAACTACGACAACTCCGGCAACACACAGACCAGCACATACGTCAGCGCCATCGGAATCTCCGACCAGGCACGCGCCGCAATCCAGAACCGTTTCAGCCAGGATGCACGCGAAGGCGCCCTGCCATGGAGCGAAGGCGCCGCAATTGACCCCGAGCTGGCCAACCAGTTCCGCCAGATTGTGGCTGCCTCGGGGCTTGACCCGCGCCGCCAGCAGACCATCATACAGATGTTTGAAGCTCACCCCTTCCAAACGTTTTAAACCCTTTAAAACTGAAGGAACATGAGTTATACACGACATTTCTCAAAAACAATCACCGTACACTACTCCGGTTCTGTCTCATATCCGGCATCGCAGTCGGGCGGCACAAAAAGCTACTCCGGCTCGACCAAGGAGACGATCCACTTCAACGTGACGGTCGACACCGACCCGTTCGATGAATCGGTAGAGCACATGAAGGATGGCGTGGACCTCCTCACCGGCTCGGTGGCCGCCACCGAAGCCGCTCAGGTTTCGTCCATACGCGAGAACTCCGCCAGGATAGGCCAGACCATAATATCCGGATTCTTCAAGACGGTAAAGAGCGATATATCGCAGCAGATCACCGAACTGCGCACCCGCACCGACGCCCTGCTGGTGCAGCTCAACGAGCTGGCCAAACGATGCAACGACAAGCGGCGCCAGATGGGGGTCGACTACCAGCGCATATCCTCCCGCTACTCCAAGATTTTCGACGACCTCAACAAGGAACTTGACAACCGCATCCACTCGATCGACGAGCCGGTGTTCCGCCTCACCCGCCAGACCGACGACATCGGCTCCGGAGCCGAAAAACTCGTTGCGGCAGCCGCCGTCTCGGCTGGCGAGAACGCACGCGTGCACGCCGAGATTTCGGCATCGCTGGCAAAACGGCAGGCCGTGAACGCCATCGAGAAGGGGCACCGGTTCCTCCAGATGCAGTACGCCACCGACAGGCTGCTCAACCGCTGCCTGCGCCCCGGCGGCGAACAGCAGTCAATCACAACCCCCTTCTGCGTGGCCGACACCACCACCGGACCCGGCACGAGCCGCACCGATGTGTACGCCTCGCCGATGCTCGGCGCAATCCCCGCCGAACAACTGGCCGACAGGCTCCCTGCCGAAGCTTGCGGAGCCACCGTCAGCGACGACGACGCGCGCATAATCGCCGAATACTTCAACTCCGAGGTGGCCTCGGCAATGCAGGCCGACACCTCCGAGCACTCGCGCCGTGTGGCCGAACTCACCACCCGGCTCTTCAATCTCTCCAACACAGCCGCTCCAGGCAAATAATCCCCCCTTCACGAAAAATCAAAATGAAAGATAAGAAAGAACTCAAAGAGGTGCGCTTCGACACCACCGAGCTTATCCTCAAGGATAACCTGGTGCGCGGCGCGATACTCCCCCAGAAAATAGCCGAACTCACCCGCAACGTGATTTTCGACGGCAACACCGTGGTTGAAGGCGCCGTGTTCGGCCAGCGCATCGAGGTGCGCGGACCCGAGGTTGAAATCCATGGCTCTGTATTCGCCAAAAACGAACTCTATGTGGCAGGCGACGTCAAAGGCGACGTGCTGTTCAAGAAAACCGTCGGCTCGGCCGGAAGCGTGGTTTCGCGCGCCGGCAGCGCCACTCCGATTTTCTGCTCCGACATCAACGCCAAATCGGTGGCCCTCCGCAACGCCTACGTGGCCGGAAGCATCTACGCCGATGAAATCACGCTTGAAAACTGCGTGGTAATCGGCGGCGTGTTCGCAACCCAGGAGGCCGAACTCAACAACTGCATCACCGGCACCTTCAACGCTCCCCGGGTGAAACTCGACGGCACCGTGCAGCTTCTCCTCCCCTCGGCATTCACCATCGAGCCCCCGGAGACCACCCCGGCCACACGGCTCTACAACCTGGCCTTGGCCGACCTCGGCGCGCTCTATCGCGGAGCAGCCGAAGATGCCCGCTCAGGACGCATCCCGATGAATCTCGAGACCGACGAGGTGCGCTCCAACCTCTCATCCGATGATGTGCAGCGCACCCTCCGCTCCTTCACCGTGGTCGGCAAAGTGCTCGCCGCCGACATGGTCGACACCGACCGCTTCCAGAACCACTTCCTGCTCACCGCTGCGGCCCTCGGCCCCCAGCTCCTAAAAACCTACGACATGGGCGCCAAGGCCGACGGCTCACCCGCCCGCCTCGACGCCGTGAGCATCCGCGACTTCATGTTCGACCTTCTCTCCGGCAAGAAGGAGCCGCGCGAGCTCTCGGCCACCTTCTCCCTGGCCGACGTCGCCCGCTGACGATTGTCTCCCCAAATCTAACCGAAAAAAAATCCCGGCCGAAATCTTCGGCCGGGATTTTTTTTCGGTTAGATCGATTAGTAAATGGCAGCGGGTCAATCCATCAGGATAAACCGGGGCACCCAGGCCTCGACGGATACCGACGAACCTACGGCGCCGCCGTTGATGAGATCGACGCCTGTGCCGCCGATTGACACCGTCTGGTCTGTCTGAGAGAATACTACCGTGACTTTGTTGCCGGTCTCGGCATCAGTCTTGGTGATGACCTCGTAGCCGGTGCCCTGCACGCGCTCCACCGAACCGCGCCACATGGCGGGATTGTTGCGGCGGATATTGAACACTTCGGCCACATAGTCGTGCAGGCGCTGCTCGTTGGTATTGAAATCTGTCAGGCGGCCTGATGTGCGCGCCTTGTTGTCGGGATTGCCGTTGCCCGACTTATCGCCGATTTCATCGCCATAATAGGTGCATGCCGGGCCGCTGTAACATGCCACGGCGGCATGGCGCGTCATAAGCTGCTTCATGCCGGCGTCGGTATTGACATCCTGGAAGTCGCCCACACGCGATGTGTCGTGATTGCTGAGGAATATCGTAGGATTCACACCGGCATCCTTGTAGCCGCGGGCGGCGGCGTCCGACTCAAGGAACCAGCCGACAGAGCCCACGCCGTGGGCCAGACCTACAAGATTATCCTTGCCGTCGAAGTCCATCACGCTCTTGAGGCCGTCCTGCTGAGTCACGGTGATGCCGCCTGCCGAGGTCCAGTCCTCGCCTACCATATAGCCGAGGGTGCCCCACTGCTCGCCGCGGGCACGACGCTCGCCGCACACGGCCTCGACCTCCTTGCGCAGGTCGTACCAGTAGTTGTGGCCACCCTGGTAAACCTGGTAGCACTGGTCAAGGCGCCAGCCGTCAACCTCATATTCATCCATCCAGTAGCGGAGCACCTCCTTGAAGAACTCCAGCGAGCCGGGATAGGCGATGTTGCCCGCATCGGTGCCGCGCACGTTCGATGCCGTGGTATTGTCGATGGTCTTGCCGGAGGGCGAGGGCTTCGGGGTTCCTCCATGGTGGCCGAACACACCGTCGAGAATCACATACATGCCGCGTTCGTGGCAGGCGTCGACAAGCTCCCGGAATTCCTCCTTGGTGCCGAACTTGGGGTCGATGTTGAAATAGTCGTTGGCGAAATAGCCGGTGGCCTGGAGTTTCTCCCCTCCGGAGCCATTGGTGGAGTCAAACACCGGGGTCATCCATATGGCGTTCATGCCCAGCTCCTTGATATAGTCAAGCGAATTTATGATACCTCGGAGATTGCCATCCTTGCGGTGCCCTTCGGGGCCCCACATGTCGGTATAGCCGGGAGCTCCCCCCTCGCCGTGCTGGAATGAACCTACCATTATCTGATAGATCGAGAGCTCGCGGTGGTCGCCGGTAAGAGTTACAACAGGAGTAGAGTCGTCGCGGATATAGGTGGCGTTGAATTCGGCGCTTCCCACAGCATTCGTTGCCGTGACAGAGAGGGTGCCCTCGGCGCCGTCGGCGAGGTAGTCGCTTACAGTGAGAGAGTTGGACGATGTTGCAGATAGCGTCAGGGGCCGACCGCCGAAAGTTCCGGCCACCGACCCGGGTTCGCCGGCGAATGATATTGTGATAGTGCGCGAACCCTTAACCTTGCCTCCCTGGGGTGTCACCGCTATTTCCGGCTTTCGGGGGCCGTCGGGGTTGGAGGTATAGAATTTTTTCTCGTCAAGCACATACCATCCCTCATAGCCGTCGAAGTCGAGAAGGATACCCGGCTTCTGGGCGGCGGGGTAGCGGTCGGCGCCGCTTTTGCCGGTATTGAATATCACCATGGCTTTGCTGTCGGCCTCGTCATCGAGAGTGAAGCTGTACCAGTCGCTGTTGTATTTCTCCATTGTAGCGCCGGGCCACACCCCTGTGAATTCCTTCTTCGACGGGGTATCGGTGTAGATATACACATACGGCCGGCTGCTCCAGGAGCTCTTGAAGTAGAGTGTGCGGTGCGGCTCTGAAGCCTGCACACCGAGGGTATAGGTGCGGCTGAGCGTGCCGTCGGTCACAGTGCACTCGATTGTATTCTTCCCCTTCTGCAGCGGAGCCACGGAGTGGTTCGTATAGCTGTTGCCGTTGACGGTGAACACTACCCTGGCGGAGCCTGATTCCGGCACAGCCGAAAGGGTCACCGCCGCAGGCTGCGGAAGCTGCACGTCATACGATGTGACATCGCTGTCAAATCCCTCTACGAGATTACGGCCGCCGGCACGCATCTCGAAGGCTGACAAGGCGGCGGAGTCAGCCCATGCTATTGCCGGAAGGAGTAACGCCCCGGCCAGAACGGCGCCCGCACGGCGCAGTATATTTTTTGCTTTCATGATATCGTGGATTATTTCTTTACGATTTTGAACGATGCCGAGGTGCCGTCGGCAAGTGTCACTCCCAGCAGATACACCCCGGAGGCAGCCGACGATAAATCAATCGTCTGCTCGTTTGCTCCGCAGGCCCGGGGCACAGCCGCCACGGCGCCGTTGACAGCCGTCAACCGGAGCGAGGCGATTGGTGCCGGAGCGGTTACAGTGAGAGTATTGTCGACTGATGTTGGCCATACCGAAATGCCGCCGGCTGCATCTGCTCCGGCTACTTCAATCCCGGTCATATCGTAGAACTGCTGTGAGGCGGGTGCTTCCTGCCCGTCAATCGAAGCGAGCACCGGATAACGCTGCTCCGTTTTGGAAGCCTCCGGTCTGTATGTGTCGTTGCCTACCCACTCCCATGTGCCGGAAAAATCCCAGCCGAGCCCGGAGGCATAGGTGGCCTTATCGCCAAGCGCCTGGTTGGCGCTGATGGCATGGTGTGCCAGGTCAGACCATTCGGCCTGTGAATGCCTCATCTCATCCCATGAGAGATTGGTGTCAGTCTGGTTCCCTTCGCCGGCACGCGCCGCGGCATGGCTCACGGTGTTCTCGCCGTTGTTGTTGCCTCCGAAACGCCCTGCATATAGCGACCCGGCAGTGGAGGTGATGTTGAGATTCATAGCTACGGAATGGAGCACAGTGCCGTAGTTGGCGCCTATCACAGCTCCTACGTAATTATGGGCGGTCACATCGCCCGAGGCATATGTGCGCTCCACCAACCCGGTATTTTTGCCGGCCAGACCGCCGGCGGCATAATCACCTTCGGAGGTGACATCGGCAGTGGAATAGCAGTCGGCTATATGGCCGCCGTTCATCCCCGCGAGTCCGCCGATGCAGATCGAGGTGCCCGTAACGGATCCGGAGGTATAGCACCGCTCAATGGTGCCGGAAGCCACATGTCCGGCCAGCACGCCACAATAGGTGACTCCGGTGACTGTGGCGTTCTTCACGCCCAGGCTGTGGATATGGGCCTCGCCCCCCACGGCATTGAAAAATCCGGTGGCCGAGCCTATGGCAGCATCCCGGCGATGCACGTTAAGGCCGCTTATCGTGTGGCAGGCGCCATCGAACTCTCCGGTGAAGGGGGTCTCCATCGAGCCTATTCCTGCGAAATCTCCGGCGTTCTCGATATCGGCGTCCAGACGGAAGCATTTCGACATATGTTCCGGCGTCGACGCAAGGGTTTTGAGATCGTCCATGCCCGAAATCAGATAGGGTGAGGCAGCGGAGCCGTCACCACCGGAATAAAGCCGGTCGATTACCTCCACAAAGCAGTCATCGGTCTGGCTGCCGCTCTTCGTGCGGGCGATGAAGCCCAGTTTTGTAACCGAGGCCAGTTGGGTGTCGTTCAAGCCGTAGAATTCCTGAAGATTGTCGACTGAGAGGGTGTACACACCGCCGGAGCCTGTCATGCGGTATTTTTCGCTGATGGCGTCAGCCCATGCGAATTCGGGCTGTGAACCGCCTACGGTCCAGGTATAGCAATACACCTCCTGGCCGAAGTCGGATGTGGTGATTGTAATCTCGAACCCTGAAGTTTTTGTAATCGGCGATGGCCGTGACTGAATTTCAGCGGCCGAACTGTCGGCGACAGCGTGCATCGCGCACAAGCCGCCGAGAAGAAGGCCGCACAGCAATCTTTTTCTCATTAGTTAAGGTATTGATATAAGTAAGAAGTAACTCTATTCTGTTGCAAAGATAAGGATTTTATCCCGTTACGTCAAAAAAAAAAGCTCCGGAGCCGAAAGGGCTCTGAAGCGTTTTTGAGGCAAGGCGAGGTGTTATCTCACAACGATTTTCGACGCGCGTCCGTCGACAACTACTATATAGAGGCCGGGGGCCACTCCCTGCATCGGCACACGCACTCCGGCCGGAGTATAGGCTTCGGCTGTGGTGTAGCTGCCGAGCACCACGATATCTCCGCCGACGGCAGTAACCGAGTAGGCTGCTCCGGCATCTGCCGCGGTCTCATCGATTCCGGTCACGTTGGTGGTGCCGTAAACGGCGTATGCTCCGCCGGGCAGGGTGACGGTCGAGGAGGTTAGAGCCGGAGTCATCCCCTCCGAGGCGCTGAGCAGGTGGTAGCCTGCGGCTGTGAGATCTATGCCGGTGGCACAGGCCAGGTCGGTGTCGACCGTAGGATTCACAAAGAGATATATGGCCTTGTTGCCGCTCACCAGCGAGAGGGAGCGGGCCGAAGTTGTGGCCGAAAGATTGACCGATGTCTGCACACCTTCGCGGAAAAGCTCGGGGGCGGAGTTGCGTATGGCAAGCAACTGCTTGTAGCTCTCGAACAGGGCGCGGTTGGGTTCGCGGTCGAGGTAGCTCCACACCACACGCTTGTTGCCGGTGTCGTTGCCCGATGAATTCTTGGTTGTCTGGTCGGCGCCGAACTCCTCGAACTGCCATATCATGTGGGCGCCGGGAGTGAGCAGCATCTGCGCCGCCAGCGAGCCGAGACGGCGGCAGCTCATGGCGGCGTTCCCTTTCACGCCGTCAACGCCCCACTTGCTCTGCTTGTAGGCCGGGCGCTCCTCGTCGTGGCTCACGGCATAGCTCACGGTGGAGCCCCATGTGCGCGAGTCGGAAGGAGCGTAGAAGCGGTTGAGCGAGGCATCGGTGGGGTACCCCATGGCGAACTGGCAGGCCGAATTGTTGATATTGGCCCAGTTGATTTCACCGTCAGCGGCCATTTCATTCTCCTCCTTCGCCGTGGCGAGGTTCTCGTTGATGAAATATGCGTCGGGGTTGACCTCCTTCATTGCGGCATGGAGCGCTTTCATTCGGGCCACACGGGTGGCGTTGTAGGCATTGGTATTGCCGTCGCTGGGAGTACCGAAGGTGTTTGTGGCAGGGTTGTAGGTGTTGTTGTATGAGTCATTGTCGCCCAGTCCCTTCACAAGGTCGAAACGGAAACCGTCGACCTTGTAGGCCGTCAGCCAGTAGCGCAGGCAGTCCTCGAACTGCTGCTGCACCATCGCATCGCCCTGGTGCCAGTCGTTGAGCACCGAGTAGGCGTGCGGAGCCGAGCCGTTGAAACGGGGATTGTCGGGGATGTTGTACATCCCCCACCAGGGGTGCTGCCCGTCGGCCTGGTTGAACACGATGTCGAGTATCACTGCCATACCCATCTCATGGGCGCGGTCGATAAGCATACGGTAGTCATCGGGCGAGCCGTAGGCCTTGTCGGGAGCGAAGTAGAAGTTGGTGTTGTAGCCCCACGACTGGTTGCCGTTGAACTCCATTATGGGCATAAGCTCGATGGCGTTGACTCCCAGCTTCTTGAGATAGCCGAGTTTGGCGATGGCGCCATAGATGTTGCCGTTGCCCTTTGAGGCGCCCTCGTCGCCGGTGAAGTCACGCAGCAGCATCTCGTAGACAATAAGCTCCGACTGGGGCACACCCTTGAAGTCGGTCACCTTCCAGTCATATTCGTCGGCGTTTGAATTATAGACGGCGGCATGCACCCCAGGCAGCTTCGCCGCAGGATATTCGGGGCGGTCGGGGAACACCCACGACGGAATTGTTTTGTCGTCGGGGGTCACCACAAGCCGGGCATAGGGATCGCCCACGGAGGTCTGCTGGTCCATCATGAAATAATATATGTAGTCCTCGCCGTCGGCGATGCCGGGCACCGTGAGCCAGTAATAGCGCTGCCCGTCGTAATTCTGATAGTTCATCATCTG
This sequence comes from Muribaculaceae bacterium Isolate-013 (NCI), assembly GCA_004102785.1. GTDB lineage: Bacteria > Bacteroidota > Bacteroidia > Bacteroidales > Muribaculaceae > UBA7173. Next base: position 2,731 of record SCEJ01000059.1, on the reverse strand, counting down.
CTCCGGTACAAGGGCATAGTCGTTCCACGAGCCGATAAGGAGCACATTGTCCTTGCCGGTGGCGCAGAGGCAGATGGTTGCCGAGCCGTCGGCATTGGCGGTGACACCCTGGCGAGGTGTGCCGCCGGGGAAACCGGCCTCCCTGCATTCGGGGAACACCGAAGGGAGAAGCGTCACGAACACATCTCCCCATGCCACGGTCTTACCCTCGCGGGTGCTCTTTGCGTTGCGGAACACAAAAGCCAGACGCTCGATTTTCTCGTCAGGCGAAGTGATGCCGTAGAACTCGCGCATGTCGCCGATGGTGAGCGTATAGAGATTGTCGCCCTCACGCTTTAGGCGGTATTTCTCGGTGTTGGTGCCCCAGGCCGGCGCATGTTTCCAGTCGGAAGCCGATGTGGAGAGGTTGGTAATCACTCCCGTATGGGCATACACCTCATCGGAGGCAGGGAGATTCATCAGCCCCTGCGAGCCCCAGTCGGCATGGAAGGTAATCACCACATTTTTGGAGTCGGGGGTAAGCACGGCAGGCGAGGTAGTCACAACCTGCCCGACCGCATCGTCAGCGCACAGCCATATCATCAGAATGGCCGTCAGTGCGGCATAAAAGTTTTTCATCAAATGTAAAAGTAGGGTAATTAAATCATTCCGCGGAAAGGATGACGCCAATATATCCCGGACGCACAACAGACCCGGCACCGCATCATAGCGGCAACCGGGTCTGAGGCGTTTTGATCTATGTCGGATTAGTCGATTGTCTCGTCAGCAGGATAGCCGCCCATCTCGCGGATAGCGTTCTTAAGCATAACGTACTGCTGGAAGAGATGGTTCACGGGCACCTCGCCCTTGGTGTAGTCGTGCATCGGGCTCTTGAGGAAGAAGCTCAGGAAGCGCTGTATGCCGTAGCGGCCGTTGCGGGCGGCAAGGTCGCTCAGGAGCACCAGGTCAAGGCAGAGGGGAGCGGCAAGGATTGAGTCGCGGCAGAGGAAGTTGATCTTGATCTGCATCGGGTAGCCCATCCAGCCGAAGATATCGATGTTATCCCAGCCCTCCTTGTTGTCGTTGCGCGGGGGATAGTAGTTGATACGCACCTTGTGGTAGTAACCGTTGTGCTCGTTGCCCTCGCCGCCGCAGTTGACGCCGTAGAGGTCGGGCTGCTCTTCGGGCACGAGAATCGACTCGAGAGTGGAGAGCTTCGACACCTCCTTGGTGCGGAAGTTGGCAGGCTCATCGAGAACCAGACCGTCACGGTTACCCAGGATGTTGGTCGAGAACCAGCCGTTCAGGCCCAGGCAGCGGGTGCCGATAATCGGAGCGAAGCCCGATTTCACCAAGGTCTGGCCGGTCTTGAAGTCCTTGCCTGCGATAGGCATCTTGGTCTTCTCGGCCATCTCCCACATAGCGGGGATGTCAACAGTGGTGTTGGGGGCACCCATGATGAAGGGAGCACCCTCGGCAAGTGCGGCATATGCATAGCACATCGACGGAGCGATGTGCTCCTTGTCGTCGGCCTTCATTGCAGCCTCGAGGTCGGCCAAAGTGTTGTGGCACGACTCGTCAACCGGCACATAAACCTCAGTCGAAGCGGCCCAGAGCACAACCACGCGGTTCACACCCTTCTCCTTCTTGAAGTTGCGGATATCCTCGCGGAGCTGCTCTACCATTTCCCAGCGGGTCTTGCCCACCATGATGTTCTCGCCGTCAAGACGCTTGGCGTAGTTGTGGTCGAAAGCAGCCTTCATCGGAACGATTTTCTCCAGCTCGTCCTTGACAGGATTGATATCCTTCTCCTTGAGCACCTCGCAGTGCATGGCAGCCTCATAGGCATTGACAGGATATACATCCCATGCGCCGAACTCTATATCGTTCAGGTCAGCGATGGGCACAATCTGGTTGTATTTGAGATACTTTTTGTCAGCGCCTTCGCCAACGCGGATTTTGTCGTACTGAGTCATCGAGCCAACAGGCTTGGCCAGCCCCTTGCGGGCCATGAGAACACCGGTCATAAAGGTGCTGGTAACAGCACCGAGACCAACGACTAACACGCCGAGTTTGCCTTCGGCTTTCTTAACTTCGCTCATTGTAGAAATGAATTATGTTTTAGTTTTTGTTGTTGCTTGATCAGTTCCTTACGCCCCGGCCGCCCGTCAAAGTCCACCTTATCAGCCAACGGAGCAAAACACCGCGCTTCAAAGCACAACCAAGGACAGCACGCCGATTGTTAAAAAGCGTAAATAGAGCCTATTGCTAAAAAATCGTGTAAAAGTACGGAGTTATTTCCGAATGTGAAAATTTTTTAGGTGAAATATTTGTAAGCAAATGTTAATTAGGCTGAAATCAGAGCGCCAAAAGCCAACAAACCATAATTACCCATTCAAAAACCGCCATAACTGTTATCATACGTTAATAATGCCTTGTCATCAAAAGAGTCAAAACTTTAATCCACCTCTGCAACAACAATCACCCGCCGACGCGTGCCTCCAAACTAATAACGCGCGACTCCAAACTTATAAAAGGCGGTTGCATGTGTAGTTGCGGTCGCGACAGGTCGCGACCCAATGCTGTTTACTTAAGAAAAAAGCGGACATGGCCGCTTGATTGTTGTATTATTTTATCAGCAGTAATAAACAACAGAGCCATGTCCGAACTAAGTACAATATTAAACAGCGTAAGCGATGTAATTGTTAAATACGGTAAAGCGGAAACCATTAAAAAATTTATCAATTCGGAT
>SCEJ01000058.1 GCA_004102785.1 Muribaculaceae bacterium Isolate-013 (NCI) | reverse complement strand
CGATGCAATGTAATTATCTTTGTGGTGCATGGCAGCCCGGTTCGCAAATTTGCAAACGCATCGGGAAGGAGTTGGACACCGGCATAAGCTAACCAAGCTTGTAGAGGAAAGTAATAATCTTATATCTAAACCCGTGGCAACACTGACATGGGATGCATAATCACGCCTATATGTTCTGAAACATGGCCATTATGCTCTCGTTTTAATCTATTTTGACGGAAAGATGCCAAATACGTTTTAGAGGAAAGATAGCCAAATTCAGTGAATTACGGGCTATGATTGCTTGAATTTATATTTAAGTCCATACTCTTCAAGTTTGCTGTATAGTGTTGTCCTGCCTATGCCGAGCAGTTCTGCGGCGACACTCCGGTTGCCGTTTGCCTGTTTCAACGCACGCAATATCCGCTCCTTATCCTCCGCGTCATTGCGCAAGGCGAAGCTGACAGTAGAGGTCGGTTTCGTCACGGCAAGTTCCAGATGCTCTTTCATGACAACACCTTCCTGCGCCTGCAATACAGCACCCATAACTTTCTGCCGAAGTTCCCGCACGTTGCCCGGCCATGCGTGTGTCAGCAACGCTTTACGTGCTTCGGAACTGAACCCGCTCACGCTACACTCCAGCTCTCTGTTTGCCATATCACGGAAGAACTCTGCCAGCGGCATAATGTCTTCTTGACAGTCACGCAACGGAGGAACGGTTATCCCGAAGTCGTGCAGGCGGTACAGAAGATCCTGCCGAAAACGCTTTTCATTCACCGATACCTCCAAATCTTCATTGGTAGCAGCGATGATGCGGACATTGAAATTCCGGTCTGCCTTGTCTCCGACCGGGCGATACCGCCTCTCCTGTATGGCACGGAGCAACATCTGTTGGGTTTCCAACGCGAGGTTTCCTACCTCGTCCAGAAACAACGTGCCGCCTTCCGCCTCATGGAAATATCCTTTCTTGGCATTGTCCGCACCTGTAAATGCACCTTTGACGTGTCCGAAGAAAGCCGACGGTGCAAGCTCTTTGGAGAGTGAACCGCAGTCCACCGCCACAAATGGCTTGCCTGCACGTTTGCTCTTGTCATGCAACAGGTGGGCAATATGCTCCTTGCCCGTGCCGTTCTCACCAAATATCATCACGCTCATATCGGTGGCGGCTACCAGCCTTATGCGGTGCATGATTTTCTGAAAGGCGGAACCTTCACGGGCGAATATAGGCATACGGCGTTGTCCTGCCTGACGTTCTTTCAGTATGGAACGGATCAGGGGGACAAGTTTATCCTCCACAAGCTGTTTGGGAATATAGTCTATCGAGCCGAGTTTCATGCTTTCCACGGCGGTATTAACTTCGGCGTAGTCGGTCATAATGATGAAGGGCTGCATCTTTCCCTCCTTTCGCATCCAGCACAAAAGGTCTATGCCACTGCCGTCAGGCAGACGCAGGTCGGCAACCACGATATCATTATCTGTTGCCTGTTGCAGATGTTTCTTCGCGGTTGAGAGGTGGTAAGCCTTCATATTGCGGTAGCCCTCCCGTGACAGCATATTGCAGACATATTCGCAATACACGATGTTGTCTTCCACCACAATTATTTTTGTCTTATTCATCTTCGTATTTTCTCCTTTCCTCTTCTGCCAACCGTATTATTTCCACTCCCTTATCCAGCACGGCAGTCACGGCATGGCTTAACGCTTCACCATCCGGGAGAGCATCGCCACGAAGCAATCCGTAAAGTACATTCAGCGGTTGGTCGGCACGGAGCACCTCCCACGAACTGCGCAGGTGGTGGATCAGGGAATCCAGCTTTTGCAGGTCTTTTTCTTTTGCTGCATCCCGTACCGCCTGCATTTCCTTTTCTGTTTCAGTTATCAACTTTTCCAGCATGACGGCTTCATTGCCATAGGACAATAAGGCGGAAAAGTCCGGTTTCCCGTCCGGTGTCGCTTTTATGGCACACCTGTCGGAAACCTCCATCAGTTCCGATATGGAGAACGGTTTGAACAGGCATCCGGCAAAGCCTTTTGCCAATAGTTCCCCTTTGTTACAACTGCCCGAAGCGGTTGCCACAACCACCGGGATTGTTGGTGAATTGCCCACGTTGGACGAACGCAACAGTTCCAGCAATTCGAAACCGTTTATATCGGGCATATTCAAGTCTGTCAGCAACAGGCTGTATTCTTTCTGGCGTATCATTTCCATCAGTGCCGCAGCATCGGTGCAAGTGTCGCAGTGTATTCCTTCTTGGGAATACATCTCTTTCAGCATCAGAAGTAATACCTCATCATTGTCAATGGCGACAACATCATGGAATTTATTGTTATGATAAACAGGTGTATTGCTTGTATATCCAAGCTGTTCTTCAGCTTCCTGCATAGAAATTTCTACTGTGAAACGACTGCCTTTCCCTTTCTTGCTGTCTAAACGGATTGTTCCGCCAAGCATCGACACAATATTACGCATTATGGCAAGCCCAAGCCCGAAACCCTCCTTTGCGGCGGCATTTGATAGACGTTCAAACGCACCGAACGCTTGTTTCTGTTCCTCTTCTGTCATGCCTGTACCTGTATCTTCAACGACCAGTGTCAGAACTCCATTATCATATTCAGTAATCAAAGAAACACCACCTTCTTCTGTGAACTTGACAGCGTTTGACAGCAGGTTATTCCCGATTTGTATTATTCGCTCTTTGTCGGTCAATACAATGGCATCGTGTCCAGTCTTCACGGACAAGGACAGCCCTTTGTTCACGGCAACAGGCATGAACTCCGTTTCAAGTGTGTGCGTGATTGCTGAAATCCGGCAGGGTGACAGACGGGGCTGTTCCTTGCCGTTGTCCAGGCGGAAGAAGTCAAGCAAAGTGTTAAGCATATCCCGCATACGGTCGGAGGATTGCAGTATGTTTTGGATATACTGCCCGGACTTATCCTCACACTGTTCTTTCCGTATCAGTCCGGCATAGCCTGTTATTGCTGTCAGCGGTGTGCGCAGTTCATGGGTGATAGTATGTACCGCCTTCTTCCTTGACGTTATCAGTGCCTCGTTCCGTTGTACGGATTGTTCCAGTTGCCTTATCAAATCAGTTGTCTTGTGCTTGTATTGTTTAATGCTTTTTGCATCACGATGTATGATGATGTAGGAAATTAACAACAATAGAAGAACGAATCCCATTAAACCGCCTACTTGCATAAATGACTTTTCACGCATGGCAACTATTTCGTTTTCCCGGCTTTGCAGTTCGGTTTGTACCTTTTCTTCTATTTGGCAAATCAATTCTTGCAGTTGTCTGTTAAGTTCTGCATTACGAGCTGCAAGGCTGTCGGCTTGTTCCGACAATTGGCGATCCTGCACTTTCTGTTCGCTGATTACGTTTCTATTGACCGAATGAAGGATAGTGGTTGATACTGCTGGAGTTACTTCCTTTTTTTTGCCGAATATGCCTAAGAAACCTTTTCGTTTTGGCTTTTTGGACTGTTCCTGCACACTTTTCTGTACAATAACCGGAATTTGATTGGCTATCTTCTTGTTAATAGATTGTTGTTCATCCATTAACCGGACTATCTGGAACATCTGTCGTTCCTTATCCTCTAAAAGACTGCGCACACTATCGATGCGCTCTGCTGGATAGGTGGCCTTGAAACGGCAGAGCATACTGTCCATTGCCATACGCCGTGCATGGTAATGCTCGATATCTTTATCGTTCCATTCCAGTATTGTTTCACCCAATAGAGAAAATTTTATCATTTGAATATTGATATTGTTTATTTCTTTTCGGAGCTCGTCTATTTTTTTATTGCCAAGTTCTAATGCTTCTATCTCCTGCCATTCATAGAGGCTATTATATGCCATACATCCGATAAGAATGGAGATAAGTATATATCCCAACCGTATTGCCTTATAGAAATTTCCTGACCGCTCCATTATTTTAATGACATTGATTTTTGGAACATGAATAAAAGTTTATCTTTTTCGTTCATGCGGATATTATCAGAATAACCGTCTTTTGTTATTTGATACCCACATGGCTTAACCATAAAAATGCCTAAGCCCTTAGTGTACGAACTTACTTCTGAGGCATAGTCTTTACTTGTATTTAATGGAACTTTCCCTTTAATATGACACCACTCATTATTACAACTGATGTCTTCAATCTCAGACATCAGTTTTTGCAAATCTGTAATAGCTTTGGAACTCGCTACTTGGGGTATCTGCAACTCAAAACAGAGCATCGGTTCGAGAATGTCCACACCTGACTGTTGCAAAGCCAGCCTGAAGACATAAGGGGTCAGCTGTCTGAAATCAGCAGGTGTACTTACCGGGCTATAATACTCGGCTTGAGTAAAAGTTACTTTCAGATCTGTCACTTCCCATCCATGTAAACCAGATTGGCAAGACATACGAATCCCTTCAAAAACGGCATTTTGAAAAGAATGGTTCAGATAACCATAGGAGATGTCACTTTCGATTTGCAACCCTGCCCCTAACGGTAAGGGTTCAAGAGTCAGCCCTATTGTGGCCCAGTAAGGGTTGGGTGGTACTTCGATCTGAATAATCTTATTGACCTTTTTTATAGGTCGTTCTTTGTAGATAGTCTTGATCTCATCAAAATGGACCTTTACGGAAAATCGTTCTTCCAGCAATGTCTGTATGATTTCCTTTTGGGTCAAACCATATAACGAGATTTCCAATTCATCACTATATGAGTTTATGGAAAAGGACAAAGACGGGTCTTCAATCCACAATGTATTCAGAGCGGATATCACCTTGCTTCTCTCTTCGGGCTTATTTGGCCGGACGGAGGATTTGAGAGCGGGATGCTGATGAGATAATCCTTGAATCAAACAAGGTTTAGCACCTAAATAATCTCCGATTCGAAAATCTTCTATATCTTCTACAATCGCGATATCATTGGCACCCACTTCATCAACATTTATCTCTCTGCCCTGATAAATAGTCTTTAGATTTTTAATCTTGATGAATTTTTCCGAATCGTTGATTCTTACAACGTCTCGAAGTCTCAGACTTCCGTCAATTATTTTAAGAAAACTTCTTTTATGCCCTTTGGGGTCATGCTCTATCTTATAGAGATAAGCTGAAAGTCTGTTTGAGACTGATGCCGGAGGAAGTATAAAAGAAGAAATGGCGTCCAACAACTCATTGATACCGATATTGAACATTGCTGATCCATGTAGCACCGGATAGACTTTGGCTTTTGCCACAAGAGCGATTATCGTATTCCAATAATCAGCCGGTGAAATTTCGCTATCCGCCAAATATCGTTCTAATATATCGTCGTCATGGTTGCATACAAATTCTTTGTATTCTTCCTTTATATATGTTTGGGAGCAAACCGGATAAACCGATCCATCGACAACAGTTTGCATAAACAGGACATCTTGCGACAGATTTGTTTTTATATCCATATACAAACGCTCCAAATTCACACCGGCACGGTCAATCTTATTGATAAATATAATTGTCGGGATTTGCAGCTTTTGTAAAGTACTGAACAGCAACTTTGTCTGCGCTTGTATGCCTTCCTTTGCGGATAAGATGAGGACTGCTCCATCAAGCATTTTGAATGTCCGCTCCACTTCCGCAATAAAATCCATGTGTCCCGGAGTGTCAATGATATTGCATTTCACTCCATTCCAGATAATAGATGTCGTAGAAGCCCGGACAGTAATTCCTCTACGTTTCTCTATATCCATAGAGTCCGTTATGGTGTCACCATTATCCACACGGCCGCACTTTTCCGTTGCTCCACTGGCAAACAGCAGATTCTCGGTTACGGAAGTTTTTCCTGCATCAATGTGAGCAAGAATTCCTAAATTTATAATATTCATTTGGATTAAGCAATAATATACTACAGTAGATGCATTGTCGAAACGCACCTTTTAATACCTCCTCGTAGCATATGAGAACTACAGGATTACTAACTCGTATTAATATGTATATTATTACTGCCGCATAACGATTACAAAATTACACAAAAAAATATATCTAACAAAAGTGGGAGGATTTTTTAACTTTTTACCATAGACATTTTATTAGGGAAGCGTAGGTTCAACTGGCAAGTACAAATAAGTAGAAATGTTTGAACAACACCGTTTTAGGAAGTTGAAAAATCAAGTTTCTCTCTCGGTATAGCGTTTATTTTGGCCAATATCTTCTTTAGTTTAGCATTTGTGTATTTCCCATTCGTGTTCTATTTAGCTCCTTATTATGAGTATGTAGCAAGTTACTTATCAAATTCAGCCTCTTTGAGGGTCAAATATGGTTTTGCAAATGGTGACTGACAAGACATAAACAAGGTCAGCAGGAATTTTTTACATAAATGGACATGAATGTATATAACCTAAAATAAGAATAAATTTTAATAAGGGCTGCCCAAAAAGAAAAAAATGCAGTTGCCATCCTATAGATACTTGCAGAAAGGATAAAATTTACTTTTAGACCTTTTGGGATAGCCCTTATTAATACTTCAGATAAAATTCCTTAGGTTATATTTTCAATCCTTTGGACCAGGTTTCCTCCTTGGCATACAGTCCCGGACGCCCGATTATGACATGGTTGGCAACGATACTATCCGCCGGACTGCGTATCTGCGGCGGTGCATTTTCGGGATATTGCGCCTGCCTGTTCCTCACATCTTCCGCTTCCGGCTTGAGCTGTTGCCCTTCATTCTCCTTTTCTGCGACTTCGGGCGTGGGTGGCGCAAGCTCCAGCTGAATTTTTCGGTCAAGGGCGGCAAGTTCGGACTTCAACTGCTTCAGCTCGTCCTCCTTCTTCCACACCTTACCCGCTATCTCCTGTAACTGCGGTATCTCCATCTCCAGCACCTCGTTCTTCGCCTTGTACTGGTCGATGATGGAGGGTATCCTCTCCATCGCGTTGAGGAAGTTGCGGGCGGCGGCCAACGGGTCAGCCATCGCCAGATGCCCGTTGTTGTAGGTGTACTTGTAGTTCCCCTCGACCACGAAGCGGTTGTCGGTGAACTCCAATCCCTCTTTGAGTATCCTTTCGCTCACCACCTTTATCGGAAAACCGTAAAGTTCACCGACCTGCGTGTACAACCCTCCGGTCGTGGCATTCTTGGCTATCTCCTGCAAACGCTTTCCGATGACCTTCTCATCGGCGGAATCCACTCCGTCCACCTTTATTATATTAAGGCGGTTGCCCTCCTTGTCGGTCTGCACCACCGACAGGAAGCGGTTCCAGTCCTCCGTCATGGCATCTATGAAAGCCGTGTTGTTGCGCAACTCGCCGGTCTTTGACTCCAGCTTGAACTCCGAATCACGCTTGCCCTTGTTGAACGACTTGCGTTCCCCTTCGAGCGATGCGATCCGCTTTTCCAGTTTCGCCTTGTCCAACAGGTCGGTATTGCCGGAGAGCAACGCCATGTATTCCGAGAAATTCATGCCCGATTTTTCGTCCATTGCCCCCTCGTCGATGGTACGCGCACCCATCGCACCGCTTTTGAGCTGGCTTATGAAAGTCTGCTTGCAGTGCAGGAGGTTGAACTTGTAGCTGTCCAGTGACTTCTCCACCGCGTAGATGATTACATCCACGTTGTTCCCGGCGAAATGTTTGGCAATCTCATTACCTGCCCTAACTCCGCGTCCGTCACGCTGTTGCAAGTCGGACGGTCGCCACGGCGTATCGAGATGATGGATAGCCACACACCGTTTCTGGGCGTTCACACCCGTTCCGAGCATAGAGGTAGAGCCGAACAGCACACGCACCGTCCCGGCGTTCATGGCGTCTATCACCGCCTTCCGCGCCTTGTCGGTCTTGCACTCCTGAATGAAGCGCACCTCGCTTGGCGGTATACCGTAGTCCTCCGTCAGTTTGCGCTTGATTTCCGAATAGACGTTCCACCCGTCGCCCGGCTGGTATGTCCCCAAATCAGAGAAAACGAACTGCGTGCCTTTCTGGGCGTCGTATTTTTGATAATACTCCGCGATCATCTTGGCACAGTGACTCGCTTTGTTGTCGGGATGATCTTCGTAATTCGGGTCTATCATGCGCATGTCGAGTGCCATTTTCCGGGCATAGTCCGTGGCGATGAGCATCTTCGCCTTTTCTTCCGTTTCCGAAAGCGGCAGCCTGCCCAACAAGGTGGCATCGCCCGTCTTGGCGAACTGCATCAGTTTCTGTATGAAGTCCTCCTGTTCCGGCGTGGGCGGTATATGGTGCAGTATCTCGTTCTTGGCAGGACGGTCAACGCCCACATCCTCCGCCGTGCGGTAGTCCGTGATTTCATTATAGAAGGCGGCAAGCTCCGGCACTTTGATGAAGTAGCGGAAACGCTCCTTCTGGACCACATTGTTCGTCACGTTAAATTCAAAATCCGTCGTCTTCTTGGCAAATATCGCCGCCCAAGCGTCGAAACACCTTATGTCCTGCCGTTCCAGCTCCTTCGGGCGCAGGTACTTGAACAGCAGGTACAATTCAGTCAGTGAGTTGCTGATAGTCGTGCCGGAGAGGAAGGTCGCACCCAAGTCTTTTCCTGTGCGCTCCTGTATGGTGCGTATGGCAAAGAGCATGTTAAGTGCCTTCTGGCTTCCCTCGCTGTTTCCCAATCCCGCCACACGGTCGTGGCGCGTGTTGAAAGTCAGATTCTTGAACTGGTGGCTCTCATCTATGAAGATGTGGTCGATGCCCATCTGCTTGAAATCCACCACGTCGTCCGTGCGTGACTTTATGGCGTGTTCCACCTTCTCCAGCTTCGCTTCAAGGTTGTGCTTGCGCTTCTCCAATCCTTTCAGCATCGCCCGCGACACGTTCTTTCCCTGCTGCCGTAGCACTTCGAGGTTTTCCTCCACCGTGTCAAGCTCTGCTTGCAGGATGCGCTGCTGCAATTCCGGCGACTGCGGTATCTTGCCGAACTGGTCGTGCGACATGATGACGCAATCGTAGTCGTTGTTCTTTATATTATTGAAGAAGCGCACACGGTTGGCGGTCGAAAAGTCCTTCTCCGAAGCGTACAGAATACGTGCGTTGGGATATGCCGCCTGATAGGTGGCTGCAATCTCCGCAACGTTGGCTTTCAGCCCGATAATCATCGGCTTGTGTGCCAAATTCAGACGCTTCATCTCATGCGCGGCGATGCACATTATCAGCGTCTTACCGGTTCCCACCTCGTGGTCGCAAATTCCGCCGCCGTTCTGTTTCAACATCCAGACGCAATCCATCTGTGAGGGATAGACGCTCTTGATACCCCGGCTTGCCAGCCCTTTCAGGTTGAGGTCGGGAAAGGTCTGATGGGAGCCGTCGTAGCGCGGGCGCACGAAACAGTTGAACTTGCGGTTATACATCGTCACAAGCCGCTCCTTGAACTGCGGCGACTGCTCTTCGAGCCATTCGGAGAAGCCGTTTCGTATCTCGTCAATCTTGGCGTTGGCGAGTTGTATTCCCTCGCTGTCGCGCATCTTGATGTCGTTGCCATGCTCGTCCTTGCCGATGGACTTCATCATGTCAGGGCAGGTGTTGTGCAGGGCGTGTTTTAGGAGGTGCATACCGTCATAGTTCCGGTAATACCCCTTCACCAGAAACTCGTCCGTGATTTTCATGGTGCGGTAGCCGCACACCACCGAAAACTCGTCCATGCTTGCGGAATAGGCGATTTTCACCTCCGTGTCGAACAGCCGGCTCATGTAGGCGGCATAGACACCCGTCGGAATCCAGCGTTCCCCGAAATTGAAGTCCAGATCCTCGAAGGCGATGCGCTGCGGCTCGGCATCTTTCAGAGCCTCCAACGCCTGCTTCACCTCCGGCATACGCTCATTTTCGGGATTGTCACCCATCCATGCCTCTATGCGTTCCGCTTTCTCTATGACATTTCCGGCGATGAAACGGTCTTTGATTTCGTAACCGGTCACGAGCGGATTGTAGTAGATGCGCCCTTGCAGGGCAGTGAGCAAATCCTCCGCCGTGCTGTCGGTTATCTCCCGCATATAGTCGAGATTGACCGTACCATATTTGTTGAGCGACGCAGACAGGGCTTCTTCGGGAGAGCCTACGTTGGCATGGCTCTCCACCGCGAAGGAAACAGGATGCTCGAAGATGTCCGCCTTGACGAACTTTCCGTTTTCCATCCGTTCCAGCGAAAGGATGTCGCGCCCGCCCGCATCCATCATCACTAACTTCACGTTCTGCTTGGCGTTGAGGTTGCCGTAGCGCATGACAAACTCATCGTAACAGGTATTCAGATGCTCTCGCCACGGAACATTTGCCTCGCGCCGGAGCGATTCATAACGGTACAGACGCTCGTAGGCGTCACGCAGCGACACATACAACAACGCCTTTTCCTTCTGGTATCCTTTCAGGTCGAGCGGCTGGAATGTCGCCCCGTATGGCGTGATGTCTTTCAGGTAGCCGATGTTATGACGCCCCCGGTCAGCCACCAGCGACCCTTCGCGCAGGTGCATCTCCGGCGTGCGGTGGTAGGCACGCGGAGAAAGGTCCACGACTTCCTCCTTCGGCTTTTCCGCTTCGATGTCGGGGAAAAGGAAAGTCCCCACCGCTTCCGATGGGGTATCTGTAACGGCAGGTGCGGCGACTGCCTCCGGCTGTGTTTCCTCCTGTCGTGGCTGCTCACGGGAAGTTTCCGGCACGGCTTTCACTTCCGTCTTTTCCGCCACTTGTTTCTCGTTATGCTGCCTTGCCAGTTCCCGAAGTTCTTTCCTACGCTCCGGCGTCAAACCCATCATCATTTCATAGAAACCGTTGATGGGAGGATTGGTATCCCAGTCCAGTGTGGCATAGATGTCGTCCGGGTCGGCAGGCTTGGCGGTGTTCTCCGCTTTCACCTCCTTATTCTCCATTGCGGGTTTTGCAGTTGGAGCTGTCGGTGTAACCGTGACTTTCGGTTTGGGCGGAGTGGACTTTGCCGTAACTGCCTTTTTCACCGTCTTTTTCTTTTTGGAGGTTTTCGGTTGGCTGACCTCTTCCGTCATCCCCCAGAGGTCAAGCAGGGTGAGCTGCACGCCTGCGGAATATTGCGGGCGCGGTTCTATCTCCGGCTTTTCATCTGCGGGTTGCGGCTTTTCTGTCGGAGTTTCCACCGTCTGCGCCGAGGATACTGTTTCCAATTTTATGGCAGGACGCTCTACTTTATTTTGAACGGCAACTTTTTCTTCCGTTCCTGCCTGCCGGATTGAACCCGAATACAAGCGCATGGCAAGCCTGTAATGGAAATCCTCGTCGAGCATACGGCGCAAATCCCCGGCGATGCCTGCTGCCTTGCCCTCGTGCAGATAAACCATAGCGGGCTTCCCGTAGGGGTCTGTGTCAAGTTTCGCCATCGTATGCACGATGCGTTCCGGGTGGTGGATGAAATAGGCGTTGTCGGTCAGGGCGGTTTTCGTGTCCGTCTGTATCACGGTCATCAGCCGCTCGTCCTGCGACATTTCCTTCTTGCTGAGGTTCTTTTGCAGGACAATCAGGTCACTGCCCACCTCCGTGCCCGCGTTGTCCGTGAACAGGTTGTTGGGCAGGCGTATCGCGGATACCAGATTGGCCTGACTGAACAGCTCGTTACGCACGGAGGTCTTGGTGCTATTCAATACCCCTTGCGAGGTGATGAACGCCACGATACCGCCGTCACGCACGGCATCCAGTCCTTTGAGAAAGAAATAGTTGTGGATGGTTTTCTGGGCGGAGCGTCTGCCGAAAGAGTCGCTCCGCTGAAACTCCGCGTCGAACACGGCAATGTCACCGAACGGAATGTTGGACACCGCCAAGTCGAAATAATTGTTGAACGGTCTTTCGATTTTCTCAAAACCGCAGGTGCGCATTTTCTGGTCGGGATAGAGATGCCTCAAGATTGTACCCGTGAGCAGATCCTTCTCGAAAGCCATCACATCCGCATTGGGGCTGTGCCGCAGCATGGAATCCACGAACACGCCGACACCTGCCGACGGTTCGAGCATACGGGCGGGGCGGACGCTGTAATCTGCCAGCACGTCCGCGATGGTGTCGGTTATCTCTTTGGGGGTGTAGAAAGCGGTCAGCACGGACGCTTTCAGCGAATCCACAAACCGCTTGTACTCTGTTTCGTCCTTGCTGTTCTCACGGATAAGCCTGTGCAGCTCCACCGTCGGGGCGAACAGTTCGAGGTCGGATTTCGCCCACCGGACGGCATCCGTCAGTTCCTTTGCAGGGTTGAGGATACATTTCAGACCGCCGAAACCGCAGTACCTTTGAAGTATGGCACGCTCTTCGGTTGTCGCTGTCCTATTTTCCCTGTCAAGGATGAATGCCGTCCGTATCGCCTCGATGTTGTCCCGCAGTTTCTGTTTGCGGTTAAACGCCATATTCGTCTAAGTAAAGGACGGTTGCTCCCGTCAGCTCCGTGTAGAGCAGGTCGTAATCGGAAGACAGGGCGAAATTGTCATCCGAGAGGTCATAGACGGAGAACACGTTGCCGACAAGCGGCAGCAGTTTCAGGACAAAGGCTTCACGCTTCTCTTCCGGCACTTCATCGGCAAACTCGTTTTCCACGACTTCGCGGAGGATGGCGTAACGGGAATAATGCAGCCCGCGCAGCAGCGTGTCCATCGCCAGTTCCTGCGCACCATCGGCGGGATAGCCTTCAAGCCGTGCCCTCTCATACGTTTCGGCGGCACGGTCGGCCCGTTCCCGTATGAAAGCGGTGTCGTCAGCCTGTTCAAACTTGTTCGTGCGGAGATAGTCCAGCAGGTACAGACCGTAATAGGAAAAGTCGGTCTGACCCTCGTTTTTCTTCTTGTTGTTCATTACTTTGGATTTAGCGGATTGATAATTAACGGGATAATCGGTTGGAAAAAGGAAGAAAAAGGCACTCGGTATCCCTCCGAGTGCCACCACTAAATCCAAAGTATGAGTGTAATCCGGTATCGAAGAACAATTCATTACTCTGAACAAGTGGCAAAGTTAATACTATTTCTTCCGTCCTGAAAATTTCTTGTCCTTTTTAGCCTCCGGGAACACAAAAGTCGTGTTATATTCCCCGTCAAAGGCGACAACAGCATCGAAACTCTTGCCCTGTTTGCTCTTGAACCCTTTGAGCAGCTTGGTATGCCCTTCGGTGAGCAGGTCTTTGATTTCATCGTCGGACAGGGTGCGTCCCGCTTTCAGCCGGAACACGGGCAGTCCGCACTCCGTGTTGTCGCAGCGTACCACCTTGCCGTAGAACCGCATCCTGCCCGTGCCACACTTGGGACACGCGCAGCCGGAGTCACGGCTGCCGAAGAGCTTGTCGCACGAGATCAGTTCGGAGGTTATCTCACGTGTGTACGCCTCTATCTCCTTGCGGAAGGTGTCGTCGGACAGTTCCCCGCGCTCGATACGCGCCAGCTCCTTTTCCCATTCGCCCGTCATGGCAACATCGGCGATGCGCATCGTCTTGACGACGGAATTGAGGGCAAGTCCTTTTTCGGTGGGAACAAGCGACTTCTTGCAGCGTTCCATGTAACCGCGCTTGAAAAGCGTTTCGATGATGGAGGCGCGTGTGGCGGGAGTACCGATGCCACAGTCCTTCATCGCCTGCCGCAGTGCGTCGTCCTCAATTTCCTTGCCCGCCGTTTCCATTGCCGAGAGCAGGGTGGCTTCGGTATGCAGCGGCTTGGGTTTGGTCTTTCCTTCGGTAATGGACGAGCCTTTCGGTGTCAGCGTGTCGCCTTCCTGCCAGCCGGGGATGGTAATTTCCTCTTTTTCCTCGCCATAGACGGCACGCCATCCGGTTTGCTTCACGACGCTGCCTTTTACGGTAAACTCCACTCCGGCACATTCCGCCGTGACAGTGGTCACATCCTTGACGCATTTCTCAGAGAATGCCTCGACCATGCGCCCGGCAATCATCTGATAGATGGTATTGTCCTCTTTGGAGAGGAAGAGCGGTTTCTCACCCGTGACGAGCAGGGCATGGTGGTCTGTCACCTTGCCGTCGTCCACGCTGCGGCGTGTCGGGGCGGCTTTTGCCCGCACCTTGTCTTTCCATTCGGGCTGTGTGCCGATGAAAGCGAGCAGTTTGGGAATTTCGGCAAACACGTCTTCGGGGATGTAGCGGCTTCCCGTTCTCGGATAGGTTATCAACTTCTTTTCGTAGAGTTTCTGCGCGATTTCAAGCGTCTGTTCCGCCGTGAAGCCGTGCTTGGCGTTGGCTTCTTTCTGGAGCGTGGTCAGGTCGTAGAGCAAGGGAGTTTCCTCCGTCTTCTCCTTGCGCTCGGCTTTCGTGACAGTGGCGCAACCTGCCGCCTTTACCTTATTATATAGTTCCATCGCCGGTTCTTTCTCTTTCCATTTCTCGGAGGATGAGAATTTCACGACTTCGCCGTCGCAACCGTCCGTTGCGATATGGAGCTGCCAGAATGCTTCGGACGTAAAGCGGCGGTTCTCCCAGTAGCGTTCACATACCATAGCCAACGTTGGTGTCTGCACCCGCCCCACGGAATACGTGCCGTGTCCGGCGGCGATGGATAACGCCTGTGTGCCGTTGATGCCCACGAGCCAGTCGGATTCGCTCCGCGCTTTGGCGGCGAGGTAGAGGTTGTCGTATTTGCTGCCGTCTTCGAGTTTCCGCAGTCCCTCGCGGATAGCTTTGTCGGTGAGAGAGCTGATCCACAGGCGCACGAAAGGAGTGGTGCAACCCGTATAGTGGTAGAGGTAGCGGAAGATAAGCTCTCCCTCGCGTCCGGCATCGGTCGCCACGATGATATGTTCGCTTGTGTCGAACAGTCTTTTGATGACTTTTATCTGCGACACCACGCCGCTGTCGGGCTTGTAACCTTTCTCCGTCCTGACCTGACGGGGGACGAGCGTGAATGTGTCGGGAATAATCGGGAGGTTGTCACGGACAAATCCGCGCACGCCGTAGCCGTCGGGCATGGCAAGCTGAACGAGGTGTCCGAATGCCCATGTCACGGCATAACCGCCTCCCTCGAAATATCCTTCCTCTCTCTTTGTCGCGCCCACGATGCGGGCGATTTCACGTGCCACGGAGGGCTTTTCTGCAATGATTGTCTTCATGTCTTCTTCTTTTTTGTTGATACTTTGGATTTTATTTTGGATTCAGTGGCGGACACGGGATTACATTTTCATGCCCTTGCCCGTTTTCTTCTGCGGCTTCTCCTGCTGCTGTTGCTGGCGGGCGTCCTTCGGGTTGGTCTGACCTTTCTGCAACGGCTCTCTCAGATTCTTTGTAGCCTCGTTGGTCTTGCCATCGTTGTTCACCGCCACCTGCGTGCGGCTCTCGTTGGACGGAGCAACCTGCTGTGCATTGTCAGGGTTCGTGTCGTAGCGGTACGGGCGTCCCTTCTCCGGGTTGAACTTGATATACATCGTGGCATGGAAGCCCTGCTTGTCGGTCACGTTCTCCAGCTTCACGGCTTTACCCGCCACATAGTCGGCTTTCTGCTGGTCGGTGAAGCTCACGCCGCTCCATTTGCTGATGGGGCGGATGCTGCCGTCCTCGTTCGTCCACGTGTTGCGGCGTTGCTCCTTCTTGGTCTGTGCGGCATTTTCCCCGCCCTGCGCCTGACTTTTCGATGTGTCGCCTTTGGTTTCCTGTGTCTGTGCGGTACGGGGCGACTTGCCGGTTCCCGGCACGAACTCCACGCCGCGCTGCTCCACGTTCACTTGCAGGGTGGTGACGAACTTTCTGCCGTCGTTGCGCTCGATGAGCTTGTCGCGTACGGGCAGTCCGGCGCGGAGCATGTCCCGCTCCTGCGTGGTGATTTCCGTCTTGCCGATGCGCTCCGGGATGCGCACCCTGCTTGCCGGAATGTCCGTGATTTCATTCGTCTTGCGGTCGATGCTGATGTAGGAGGGGATGATCTCGCCCGTTTCCCTGTCCACAATGTCCACGACCCTACCGAGATTGCCCGTTTCGCGGAGGTTCTTCCGGTCATTGTCGGAGAATTTGTGTTCCTTGTACTCATCCAGCTTCTGCTCCTTGCGGATGAAGTGCGGCACGAGGCTGATGTTTCCCTCACCGTCCTTCTTGAAGGAGAGGCGGGCGTCCAGCTCGAATGATTCGCCGCCGAAGGTCGGTTTGACCTTTACCAAGTCGGACTTGCCATAGTTGAGCATCTTCGTAAGGTCGCCGGACTTTTCAAGGTTGTCCCGCTTTACGCCCCATCTGTCCTCCAGCTCCTGCCAGTTGATTTTACTCTCGTCGATGGGCTGGTAGCCACGTTTGCCCTGCATCTGTTCGGATTTGTCCTGTTGCTGTTCTTTCCGTTGTTCCATGTTCTCCTGTTTTTGAGGTTCTTGTTTCTCTGTCTGTTGTGCTGCCATCTCTTCCTGCACCTTCTTCTCATAGTCGGAGGTGTCCACCTTGTGAGGGGCGAGCAGCTCCTTGTTCGCTTCGGGGTCTTTCAGCAGTTGCTTCATCACCTCTAAGAGATTTTCAGCTTGGTCTGCCGCAATGCGGTAGAAACCGAAGCGGCTGGGTTCCTTGCACTGCCGGAAGAAGTTCTTGAAGAAGTTGTCCAGCACGTCGCCATGTCGGTCGAATTGCAGGAAACTCTGCGCGTTCTCCGCTTTTGCGGGGGTGCGCTTGGGTGTGCCGTCCGCGTTCAGCCCGGCTACCACGCTGATCTCGCCTGTCTTCTCGTCACGGACTACCAGCACGTCCTTTTCGTCTTTTTTCTTTGCCATCTGAAAAATGTTTTAATGGGTTATTTATGAAAGAAATTATGGATACGAGCCTTGTAGAAGGCTATATCTTCCTT
>SCEJ01000057.1 GCA_004102785.1 Muribaculaceae bacterium Isolate-013 (NCI) | reverse complement strand
TTCGTTGCTCCTCGCTTATATTTATCTTCGTTGCTTGTCTTGACATAATTGGAGAGATAAGTATATGTAAGACAATAACGTTTGAAAATGGATTTCATTGCATTAATTCTTTAATAAAACATACTTAATCCACGACTTATACCGCAATGAAGAGCATACTCTGTAGCTATCTTGATCATACCCTTCTTAAATTCCTCGTTGAAATTGTCATTCCCTTTGGAAAAATAGTAAGCTATATAACCTTGATCATGAATGTCAGTATGTCGTTCTATTGTATAATTAGCAATATCATCACCATTGTCTGCCAACTCTTTAGTCAGCACATTGAGGTAATCTTTGATGCGCTTCTTACCAGCATAAACATCCATTTTATTTCCTTCTATCGTATCGAATGGTTGTACAGGTATAATCTCGCCATTCTTGGCTGTGATCTCTATGCCTTCATCACCTTCCTTTACATCAGGTGTCTTGAATAAACTTCCTTTAAGCATATTTCCATCTGTCTTACCATGATCTGCGGGAATCAACCGATCACTTAACGCTACAACAAATGGAGCAAATATCTTACAGAAATTTGCATCGTCTTTTCTATATGCTCCCCCACATTCCTCACATAATATAGCACGAGAAATCAACTTCCCACGTATCCCATTATGTATTATATGCTCGCCATGTGCCTTGCACTGGCTCGAATCTGTGGGCTTATCCACCATTTTCCTATTACATACGTAGCATCTCATAATTTTATGAATTTACTTACTTTCAATGATTCGGTAAAATTTGAGGTTGTTCAGCCTTGTCTAAGCCGCTAACTGAGCCAACCGATGATTTATTTTCTGAATTATTTTTAGATGCGGAGATTTTCCGTAGGTCGAAATAATTGTTGAGGCGAGATAAGATTCAAACATAAGCCGTTTGAACTGTGCTAACGAAAGATCCGGATAATCTTTCCTTATGACCTCCTTGCAGACATTGAGTGCAGTGAAGGAAAGATTGAATGCGAAGTCAAGCCGGTCTTTGTCGCGTGTCTGTTGCGACTGGAGTCCTGTAAACTGTTTGGCATCGCGTATGCCGAACTCAATCTGAAAGCGGGTGCGGTAGAAACCGATGATCTTTTCAGACCTCATATTGGTGTCTGTAGAGAAGTAAAGAAGAGGCCCTGCGTTTTCAACCGGACAGACCACGATACGGATGTCGCGTTTCAGTGCCCTCGAATGTACGACCGCCGTGTGACATCGGGTTTTATTTCCTTTGGAATCCTCATATATGAATGAAGTGAACACGGACATGTCAAGGTTGGAGAAATCCACTTTCTCTCCATACTTTTTCTTTCTGCCGCGTCTTCGCGTGGCGGAGGAATCCGGCATGGCCGGATACCTCAGATATGAGTTGGCACGTAATCTCCCGACAAACCGGAATCCCATGCCAATCACTTCATTTACAAACTCATATTTGGAGAAAAAGGCATCGGCAACCAGAATATCCGTCAGTGAGAGCAGCTCTGTCGCCTTTGACCTGACAAGTGCCACATACCAGTCAAGCATTGACATTTGTTTCTCAGATTCAAGAGTCCTGAAGTTCGGAGACTGGACAGCACCGAGCATCACGCATGTATGTTTACTCAGACTTATTGCCCCGATCGCCATTATCTCCAGACCGCGTTTGACACGTTGTGCCACCCCTGACCAGAAACGGCCTATGCCATACGTCAGTCTGCCTGCTTTTGAAATGAACGACGGATCGATTGCCACTGCCATGTCATCGGCCGGCCCAAAACAATCCTGCGCCATACCTATGTTGACTTTCATCCAGTCTGCGGATGTCTTGAAATTGGAAGCAAAGGTCTTGGCTGTACGACCGCCATAGCGCGACAGCCGGGTAAAATTGACTTTGCCCGGAATCAACGCTACAGTGCGTATTGTTAAAATCAGCCAGTTGAGGAACCTTTTGCTCATCCTGGTTGTAGTATTTTCAAATACCGACTTACACCGAAAGGTGAAGTCTTTGAGAATCGCCAATACGTTCATGGTATAAGTATTTTATAATGAACGCTTTGGCGATTCATTTGTATTTGACAATTCGACATATTAACTTAAGTTTCAACTACTTCGGTAATTTTTACCGAATCATTGTTATATCGAACTCACGTTAAATATATCTCAGAGAGACGATTCTGGTTTCATCTTCCGAATGCTCTCCTCCACAAAGAAATTGCCACATACCGTCATCCTCGTCATGCGAAACGTAAAGCACTGGTGCGCCGACGGCTGTACCCATATAACAGCGAGAAAGCCTACTGTCACAAGCCAGACCCACCAGTCGATTTTAGAACGATAGATTGTCTTTGTCACATTTACTTGCTTAACCGTTCACAATCCACTCCTCTGCCGGAGATTCCCTTTCCGCATAGCTGCCGCAAGGCATATCTTTCAGCAGACCGACCGAATGGTCAAGTTCATAAATATATCTCAGAGAGACGATTCTTGCTTCATCTTCCGAATGCTCTCCTCCACAAAGAAATTGCCACATACCGTCATCCTCGTCATGCGAAACGTAAAGCACCGGTGCGCCATCGTCTGTCACATGGCAACATGTGATTACTGCTGTGTCGGGAGCATCTCTGAAGGGTGTCAGTTTACTTTCTTCCATTACTTTTCGGGTATATCATTTTGTCTCTATTGGGGCTTTCCGAAGCACGATGTATTCCGAAGGATTGCGGCTGTCAAGCCGGGCGATGGAATCGTTCTGGATATGGATCGAAGCTATATTCGGGAGAATCCTGCGGAGAGCCTCCTCGACTGACATGTCGTCGCAGGCCATTTCAGTCATAGCTCCGTCGCCAAGGATGATTGAATCCCCTTTGGCGGTATATGTACCGGAAATTGTGTTGCAGTTGGTTTTGATGAAATATGTGCTGTCTTCAAATACGATATACTGGTGTATGCTTGAAAGCCTTACGTCAGGATGCACACGCACATATTCGGAATCACTGAATACGATGCTATCCAGATACCACTGACCGCGCACGTCCACATTCGCTACAGTCTCCTGATGCTGATTGTCGGCAGTCTCTTTATTTTCCTTGTTGCCTCCGCATGAGGCGGTAAGTATTGTCAGTGCCGTGGCTACCGACAGAATTGATTTTCTTGTCATTGATTTATTTTTTCGTTTATTGCATTGACCATTTCAGGAGCATCCTTGCAGCCGAGCATATATTTCTTGCCGTTTTTAAGCGTGACGAGGAAGCAGTCGGAGGCTTTGCCGTAATAGGCGAAATACTTGCCAAGGTCTTTCTCCGAGAACCAGCCATACCATCCGAACCATCCGCCGCTGCCGCAGATTCGTTTTGCGCCCATAGTAGGAGCGCACAGCTTGACATTCGCAATCTCTGTCAATGGAATTGATTTGATTTTCAGGGACCTGTTAATGTTCAGGCTTTCATTATCCAGCGAAATGGATAATGGCATATAGCATAAAGCTGACAGGAACAAGACAGCGACAGCAACTCCCCATAACCATACTGCAATATCATTATCAGCTATTTTTAAGCAGCAAAGGAATATGCCGCAAATGAAAGCGGTTGTAATTGCCGTGATAATCCAGCAGTAAGTGCTGAGTTCTACTCGCTGTTTGACTGTCGTTCGTTTCATATTCAATCAATTTTTCTTCCAAAATAGTAAGTATTCCAAGTATCCTTGGCATAGCCGTCACGGAGTACCTTGAAACTGTCAGGGGAAGCCCCTTCAATCTTAACTGCGTCGAAATACACGTTCCAAGTATCCTTGGCATAGCCGTCACGAAGCACCTTGAAACTCTCAGGTGAAGCTCCATTGATTTTCTTGCCGTCAAAAAATACATTCCATGAGTCCTTGGCATACCAATCAGAAAGGACATCAAAACTATCGGAGGATGCGTCCTCTATCTTGCCACCGTCATAATAGACGTTCCATGTGTCCTTGGCATAGCCAAAGCCCAATACCTTGAATGAGTTGCTTGACGCCCCGTCCATTTTTGTACCACAATAATAGACACTCCATGTATCCTTGGCATAACCGTCGCGCAGTATGGAGAAACTCGAAGCCGAAGCGCCCTTGATTTCCCTGCCGTCAAAAAAGACCTTGTTTTCGCTGACGAAGTATGGCGAACGATGATGTCGGCCTCTATGCTCATAACCGGGTCTGTCTTCGTGATGGCTGTCGCACCGTCGCTGAGCTGATGCGACTGAAGCCGACAGACTTACGACCATAGCTAATATAAAAAGTATCTTTCTCATTGCAGTTTTCTTTTTTAGACTATTCAGACAAGCGAAAGTTAATTCTCCTACTCTGACACAACCGGCAGACCAACTTCTTTCCACTCGATGATACCGCCTTTGAGGTTAATCACCTTGTAACCACAGTTGGTCAGCATCTCGGCTGCGTCCAATGAGCGGCGACCGCTTCGGCAGTAGACAAGCACGGTAGAATCCTTCGACAAATTTCGCTGAGCCATATCCTTGAAATCATCGGACTGCACATTGATGTTCAACGCTCCGTCGATATGTCCTTCGGTGTATTCCTGCGGAGTGCGGACATCAACCAGTTGAACCGAATCAGATTTGATTTCTTTTTCAAATTCCAGTGCAGAGACAGAGACAATATTGTCATTGTGAGTACAACTGGAAGCTTGCATAGCACATGTAGTCATAACTATGAGGTATAAAGCGAATTTAATTATTCTAAACATATTATTTTCCCAGTTTGGATTTATATTGACGATACAGAATGTGTTGAGTATTTCCCGGTCGGTCTGGAAACATTCTTGACGGAGCTTCGTCAAGTGAGATCCAGTTGGCATCATCTACCTCCGATGACAGAGTGAACTCGGACTTGTTGACATAGCCGATAAAGGCGTGCATCAGTTGCTCTCGCTTGTCAAACCAATGAGTACCGGCATATTCCAGACGCTTTATATCAAGACCAAGTTCCTCCTTTACTTCTCTGACAGCGGCTTGCTCCGCAGTCTCACCGGGAGTCATAAACCCTGCTACGAAAGTTTCGTGTTCGTCAGAGATATATGATTGATGCAGCATGGCAATCTCGTGAAATTCATTCACGACCATGACAATGACACAGCTTGCAAACGAGTCGAACCAATATCGCTGGCAATCTGTGCAATACGGAACCGCTCCATCATCGCCTGCCTGTTTGTCTATTAGTTTCTTGCCACATTCAGGGCAGTATTTATAGTGCATGATTATCTGATTTGAAATTCAACGTAAGCCGTATCACTCTTCTGAATCGGATATGGCGGATAACTGAATGTCTTGACGATTCGGTAAGTGACAGATTTATCTCTCAGATCATAAAGCCATGGCTTTACTGTCATTCTGAATGAGCCGCCCGGTTTCAATGAATATCCTATATCATTGAAGCATACCTCAGTTCCTTTTGCCAAGAGGTCAAGATACTTTTTTGAGTACGGTGCCTGAATCCAGCTTCCTTCATCAGATTTGGTGTCTATTCGATACCATTCTCCGGTAGTCAAATCTTCGTCACGACTGTTTGTAAATTCCACTATCATAGAATCCACCGGAGTTTTGACCGGGTCAGGGCTGACAATTCTCATTGTCATGCCCTCAACCGTGGCATAGCTCTTCTGAGGCATCACATCCGGAATCTCTATTCTCTCTCCAAGGAAATGCGGTTGCTTGCCAAACCATATATCGAGCATCATCTTGTCGCGGGCAAGCCATTCACGAATGGCAAGACGAGTGCGCACCCATCTTCCGGCTCTCAACGGTGCTGAAACGGCAACAGCTTCAATTCCATTGGCTTCGGCAAGATATAACGCCCTTGCATTATGGTCTGCCTGAGATATGATAGTCAGTGAATCGCATCCGAAAATCTCTTTCGCCCGAACAACAGAATCAAGTGTGCGGAATCCGGCGAAGTCGAGAATGATTCTGTCCTCCGGAACTCCATGAGCCATAAGTGAGTCACGCATAGCCGTTGGTTCGTCATAATCCTTGGTATGGTTGTCACCGCTTGCTATGATATAATCAACCTTTCCGGCTTTATACAGCTCAGAGGCTGTCTTTATACGGTTGGTGAAGTATGAATTGGGACGTCCCCATTTATTGAGCGGATTTGTGCCCAAAAGAAGAGCGGCTCTATTATATGGGATAGCATCAACGGAAGTATAAACCCTCTCATTAGCCGCTTTTTCAACCATGACATTGGCATAGACTGTAAAAGCGACAATCAGAAGTAGAAAGGCTGCGAGGCTTAATGCAAGTCGTTTTATCAATAGTTTGAAATTATGAGTCATCGACAGTTGTTGTTTATCTGTTCTTTGAGCTTTATATATTGCTTTGAATATGTTGAGTTTTAGAATGCAAAGTTACGAATTTTCAATGACATTATGGCATGAAAAAGGCCTGTCCTTGCCGGGACAGACCTGAGATGGATAAGTAATCTTCACAGATGCCATATCCTGCTGCGATAGGATTTTAGTTCCTCTTCGGGGAACTCGGCTATCGCTTTGTCAAATTCACGGAGTATCGCTGCTTTATCGTCGGGCAATGCTCCGGTTATCGGCACCGTATTGGAAACGTGATGACCAAGCAGATTGACCTTTATCTTCAGTCGGTCAATAAGTGTCCGTATCTCCATAAGCCTTTCGATTTCCGGCTCTTCCACATAAGTTCCGTTTATGACCTCTTGATACAG
The DNA here is from genome assembly GCA_004102785.1 of Muribaculaceae bacterium Isolate-013 (NCI). Classification (GTDB taxonomy): domain Bacteria; phylum Bacteroidota; class Bacteroidia; order Bacteroidales; family Muribaculaceae; genus UBA7173. The sequence continues at coordinate 11,217 of SCEJ01000057.1, read as the reverse complement.
TTGTGATTCCGGGAATATGGTCAAGGATACGATGTTGATTATGCACGGATGAAGCTGGTTCAAGACATCGGCAGTGGCTATCGCACTGGCTTCGCCATTTCCCTTGCCTCCGAGCCCGTTAAGATAGAATACATTATAACGGATTCCCGCCTCGTCGAGTTTCGACAACTGCGCAAGAATGTCAGAGGCGTGATAACCTTTGTTCATCCTATCGAGGGTCTCGTCGTGAGCAGTCTCAATACCTATATTGATACTGTCGAGTCTAAGATGATGGAGGTTCCTCAGTTCCTCAACCGTCTTGGGTGTTATGTCCGTAACACGGGCGAACATTCCGAAAGAAACCATGTGCGGAAGATATTTTCTCAGCAGCAAAGCGACATCCATGAGTTTGTTGTAACTCAACGCGAAAGGATTTGCCCCGGTAAGATAGACACGACGTGCTCGCGGTTGCCACTGGCGAATGACTTTAAGGTCTTCCTCAACCTCCGAGAGAGGCGACATTCGGAAGGGTGTGCCGTGGTAAAGACTGCAAAACTTGCATTTGTGCCATGTGCAGCCGGAGGTAATCTGAAGTAGCTGCGAATTGGCCTCGTATGGCGGTCGCCACACCTGCCCTGTGAAATGTAGCTCAGGATATAGCATATCTCGATATTTTTTGTTAATTTTGTAGCGCAAAATTAGGTGATTATCAGAGCAGAAGCAACAACTTACCAACAGGTTTGCCCCTTACCGAAAAGTTTGTTTTACTCGTTATCAACCTTTTTGCGTAACCTGATATGGCAAAAAAATTAGACTACGAATATTGTAAAGCGGCCCCGATGCTCGAATGGCTGGGCAACAAGTGGGCGCTGGTGGTTCTCGTGAAGATTTCCGAGAACGAACCGATGCGCTTCAATGAGCTGTACCGCAACATCCCGTCGGTTTCTGAAAAGGTGCTGTCTCAGGTTCTCCGCCAACTGACCACCGACGGCATAATCCGTCGCGAACTGTTCCCCGATGTTCCTCCCCGCACGGAATATTCCGTCACGGATTTCGGTAGAACCCTTTTGCCACACGTCGAGGCTCTCATCAACTGGGGTCGTGACCACTTCGACACCATAATGTCAAACCGCCAAAAGACTCATAACTAAAGATGCCCTACATATCAATAGAGAGCGGCAAACTGACCGCTGAACAGAATAAACAGTTGATTGAGCGTCTAACTGCGACGGCCTCCGAGATAACCCATATCCCGGAGCAGTTCTTCACCGTTACCATCAAAGAACTGCCCGACGAAAACTTTGGCATCGGAGGCAAATCAATCGGCGAGGTAAAATGCAATTACAAGCCATGAAGGTAATCGGTATCAACGGAAGTGCCCGAAAAGACGGAAACACAGCCATTATTATCGGCAAGGTCTTTGAGGAACTCAATAAAGAGGGTGTTGAAACTGAGTTGATACAATTGGCTGATTATGAAATACTGCCGTGTCACGGATGTTTTGCCTGTAAAGGCAGAGGCAACTGTGTGTTTGCGAATGATGGATTTGCTGAGATATTCAGTCGTATGGTCGAGGCAGACGGAATAATTCTCGGCTCGCCGGTTTACTCGGCTGATGTATCAGCAAAGATGAAAGCCTTTCTGGAACGTGGTGGTGTTGTCGTAGCAACCAATCCGGAGCTTCTTCGCTATAAGGTTGGAGCCTCGGTTGCCGCAGTGCGTCGCGGTGGCGGCATGACTACCGTTGACACCATGAATCACTTTATGCTCAACAAAGAGATGATTGTCGTTGGCTCCACCTACTGGAATATGGTCTATGGAAAGAATATCGGAGATGTTCTCAATGATGAGGAAGGCATGGCAAATATGCGTAACCTCGGCGAGAATATGGCATGGCTTATTAAAAATCTAACCCATGAGTGAAATAAGTAATGTAAAATTCCATAGCAACGCTTTGAAAAAGCTCATGGCTTTTTCTATATATCTACCGGATACGGGCAATTGCTCTGAAAAGTTACCTGCTCTCTATTTCTTTCATGGAAGAAATGGTGATGAACATTTTATCGAGCAACTCGATGTAAGGGGCATAGCCGATAATCTTATAAAAGAGGGAGTCATTAATCCGATGATTATAGTGTGTCCGAGAATGGATAATACACGAGGACTCAATACCTCGGATTGTTCAGCTAAAATTTTCAATGATGAAATGGCAATAGATGTTGGCAGATATGAGGATTACTTTATTTATGAAATTATCCCGTATGTCGAGGCTCACTATCCGGTATTACCTGACAGATCATCGAGGTTTGTAGGAGGAGCATCTGCCGGTGGATATGCCTCGGTTCACTACGGACTGAAGTATCCAGACCTGTTTTCGCGTATTGGCGGACACATGCCTGCAATAGAAAAACAACTTGAACTTGCCGATCTGCCTTACTATGGAACTGAAGAAGATTTCATTTTGAACGACCCACTTAGATTCAAGCCGTTCACAAATCTACATAAAGAACAGTCATGGTATCTTGATGCTGGTGATTGTGATGAGGGGGGATTCAACGAATCTGTATGTATTCTATCTGAATTGTTAAATAGTCGCCGTATATGTTGTGAAAGTCATATTTTCAAAGGTCATCACAACATAGAATATATTGATAGCAATCTTGAAAAGTACCTTATCTTTTATGGGAAAGCTTCTGAAAATCTTTCAGATGCTCCCGTCCCCATTCCGAGAGCTGATTGAGTATGGGTATAAGAGTTCTACCCAAATCGGTTAACTCGTATTCTGTGCGAGGTGGCACCTCGGCATATAGGATTCGCTTTACCAATCCGACTGATTCAAGTGATTTCAGATGTCCTGACAATACCTTCGGTGATATGTCGGGGATTGCCCTCGACAATTCGTTGAAACGCATTACGCCGAACTCGTCAAGTATGACAAGCAGGAGCATCGACCACTTGTTGGCGAAGTGTGCTATCACGTTCCTCATGGGGCACGTGGCGACACATGAATATTTTTCTGAAATTTTTTCGTTCTTCATCTGTCTGATATTGACTAAAAGTGAGTTTGAAGTAAGTGGCTACTCTCAAAGTAACCTCTTGCATGGCAGTGCATTGACAGCTAACTTTGCACTATCCAAAGGGTAGCAGTTACCCTTTGCAAAGTTAACTAAAACAACATAAACCCACAAATTATGACTGAACACAGTATCAGCATTCCTCCATCGGCTCAACCTTCTGGCAAGGCAGTGTTCGTGATGGTTGGAACAGGCTTCGATGAAATCGAGGCTCTGGCGCCCGTTGATGTCATGCGACGTGCCGGGATGGAGGTTTTCACCGTCTCCATGACAGATAACCGTCTTGTAAAAGGAGCCACAGGCAACCTTATTGTTGCAGACATGAGTGTTTCTGATTTGTCCCCCGACCGGATAGACTGGCTCATATTCCCCGGTGCCGATAAATCGGAGGATGCAGTAAACCTTGACGAAAAGCTCAGCGAGCTTGTGAAAGCCCACTGGGAAAAAGGAGGCAACATCGCCGCTATCTGCGCCGCTCCGGCTCTGGTGCTTGGTCCGCTCGGTATCATCAATGGAATAAAAGCCACCGGTTATCCGTTCCTCAAAGAAGACTTTGAAAATAATGGCGGGATATACTCTGAGGAGCCAGTGGTAATCGGAGACCGTCTTATAACCTCAAAGGGTCCCGGAACAACCCTCGAATTCGCACTTGCCATTGTTCGCAAGGCAAAGGGTCCGGATATGGAGAAGGCACTCCGTGAAGGTATGGTGATAGCCAATTGCAGATGCGATGATAATTGTACCTGCGGATGCAATAGCTAAAGCCTCAACGCCGCCTTTTGGCGGCCGAAATTTTTGGCAAAATGAGGGTGACGGGGGTCTTATGCTCCGCCACCTTCATCACTGATATGGGTTTGACTATGCTCTTTCTGACTCGTCATTGTTACCTTAAGCGGAAACTCGTCGACTTTCAGTTCTTTCTGCAATCATCTTCTTGTTAGCGTTGATGATACCGGCTATCTGCTCTGCATATTCGCAGACTCCGTTGGCAAATGCCCGGCATTGGATGATTGAGAAGTACAGCCGTCGGCGACCGCATGTAAGCCAAAAAAGAAAGCCGTCCAGATTCTGGGCGGCTATTTTTGTGAGGGTTTCCAGCGGTCAGGGAGCAGGTCGCGGTATTTTTCGATGGATGTGTTCGGAGGCCATGCGGTGCATCGGTCGATTATGTCGCAGAAGTAGTCGAAGACGTTTACGCCGCAGCGATGGCAGGTGATGGCCAGCGAGTGGTACAGGGCGACGGCATCAACACCGTCTTGACTTTAACCACCCGCAGGGATACGGACGAGGAGGATGACGACACTGTGCTTTTCGACGGCGACATCATCACATGCACCATTGCTCCGATATCACGCGAGATGCACAACTATCTTGAAGCGTTGCAGAACGACAGCAACGGCCCGGCCATGTTCAGCGGCGACAAGTGCCTCGGCTACTTCATGGCCACATCGCCGGTTTCCGAGTCAATCGCGTTCCACCCCGACGAAATTCCCGAATTCAAGTAAAATGCCTTTGCACAGGAAATAACCTATGAAATGTATAATCATTGATGACGAACCTATCGCCCGCAAGGGGATGAAGCGGCTTGTCGACAGCCGGAATGAACTGGAACTGCTCGCTTCGTTCGGCAACGCTGAAACTGCAGAGGAGTTTCTCGAAGACAATGACGTCGACCTGATATTTCTCGACATCGAGATGCCGGAAATCAACGGCATCGAGTTTGCCGGCCGTATCCCGCGCAAATGCCTCGTGATTTTTACCACAGCTTACTCCGAATATGCCCTCGACAGCTATGAGGTGGAGGCAATCGACTATCTGGTCAAACCCATTGACCCGGCACGTTTCAACCGCGCCGTCGACAAGGCTATATCTTATCATGCTCTGCTCGACTCTGCCTCAGTTTCTGCCGGAGAACCGGCAGTAGGTGTGGCTGACCATATAATTGTCAAGGCCGACCGCCGGTATGTAAAGATAAACCTCGATGATATTGTATATATCGAAGGACTGAAGGACTATGTGATTATTCATCTGCCCGAAAAGCGAGTGGTTACACGGCTGACTCTGAAGGGCATCGAGGAAGTTATTCCCGCATCCGGATTCATCCGCGTCAACAAATCATACATCGTCATCCGCGACAGAATTGACTCTTTCGACAGCAACGATGTTTTTATCGGGGATACTGAGATTTCCATCGGTGCATCATATCGTGAAGCTGTCTTATCCTCTCTTTTAGGGAAATAATGGTGAAGTGAATCACAAGGCCGCAGGTTCAGTCCCCGATTTTTTTGTGGCTGCATGTATTCAGGCCCGCCTTCATGGCCTGTGAATGCTGGTGCTCGCGCGGTATGCGGTATTGGCGGCCATCCTTTATCAGATAAGAACCGGTCTGGTGAAAACAGAACGGCACCCCGGCTCCGACACACTGGGCATGCATGTCAAGAACCCAGTCGTAATCCAGCGGGCGGGCGTATTTGCCCGACTCTCCCCCAACCGAAACCTCCTCGATCTGATGCGGGTCAAGATATTGCCGCAGGTCGACCCGCTCAAGCATCGGGGCCACAACCACAAGCCGGTGCTTTATGGGCAGCGACAGGAATATGGGCATACGATAGTCGCAGCGGTCCTGATTCTCAACCGTGCAGCCAACGGCCACATGACCGTAGCCTTCGCCCCAGTCAGCAGGCATACATTCGGCAAGGCGCTCGATGCGTTTGGTAAAGAAAAAGAATGCGCAGTCGGTGCGACGGCGGATTATATCCCATATTTCATCGCGCCAGGGGTCGGCCTCCTCAAGCAGGAAATCCGAAGTGAAGCATAGCGCGAACTCCGTGCCGGCAGGATATTTGAAGTTTCGTCGTCGGTCGAGTTTCAGCGGGAGACTGAACGATGATGTTTTCCTCACCACATCCGACGGCACCGCGGCTCCGAAAGCGGCATCCTCGCGATATACATAACAATGCCGGCACCCGGCACTGATTTTGTGGCAGCCATGCCACGGATTCCACATCGGCATACTCTTATAGTGCTATCTGAGAATAAACTATCTCTGAAATATCTGCAATCATGCGCGATGTATCTTCAAGGCCATATGCCGACGAGGCCATGAACACGGCAACAGCGTAGCGGTGTCCGTCAGGAAGATTCACATATCCGGCATCATTTACTGCAATCAGACGGCCTTGCGAATCCACATCTCCCGTTCCGGTCTTGTGGCCGAGTATGGCCGGTGTGTCTGTCAACGGACGGGCGAGCCGGTCGCGGCCGGTGACGCAACTCTCCATCAGCGACGCGATAGCCCTGTTTTCCTCCGACCGCAGCCTGATTCCGGTATTGAAATCATCGAGAAGCCTTGCCATTTCAAGCGGTGTGCAGCAGTTTACAAGGCACAAATCGGTGTCGCGGTGCATCTCGTCCTCTGTTGACCGTATCCGGATGTCACCGTATCCCCACTTATTCATCAGGCTGTCGGCAACGGCCGGGCCTCCTATCATCCTGAAAAGCACATCGCAGGCATTGTTGTCGCTCTGCTGGAGGGAGTATTCCAGCAGAGCGAGCAGCGGAAGACCTACGTTTACAGCCCCGAATCTGTCGCGCATAGGGCTCCAGGTGTCTGATTTCATTTCATCGGCCGACACTCTGACAGTATCGGGCAGCCCTACGCCATGCCTGCGGCAATGCTCGGCCACTGCAAGCGCCTGCGGAAATTTATATACACTGAGCATCGGAAAAAACTGACTGCCGTTGACTTCTGCGGTGTCACAGCCGTCAATGATTACAGCGACTCCGATACGCGCGTCCTTGTCGGCGATGTATCTGCCGATTCGGCTTTCAAGTTCCGCTACACTCGTCCGTCCATAAGCTGCTGCGGCGGCAGCGGAAATAAATATAATGGCAAGAAACATCCGGCCTGTGAGATATGATATTTTTCTCATCATCATAATCTGTTATAAAATACCGAGCGACACTGCTGTGCGCAATGCCTCATGTGAATTTTTGGCCCGTAGGCGCGAAAGTATATTCTGGCGGTGACGGCTCACTGTGTGAGGACTTATCCCAAGTTCGGCAGCAATCGATGCGGTGGTGCTGCCGCTGCCGATAAGGAGCAGAATCTGCCTCTCGCGTCGGCTCAGCATGTCGGAGTTGCCAGCGTTTCCAAGCTCCTCCATGGTGCCGGTAACGGAGTTGACGACCGCGCTTCGCACCTTGAAGCCGGGTGGCAGAGGCCCGTAAAGGCACACTGCAAACCGTATGCTGTCCCCCTCACTGATATAATACATACGGTGGAGCACATCTGTGGCCACGCCGGCACGCCCGTTAAAACGCAGACGCGACACCAGGTAATAATTCCTGCGCCGACGCGCGGGCATCCTGCGTATATAATTAAGAAAACGAAGCTCGGCCAGGAACTTCTCCTCCTGTTCGGCTGCGTTCATCTTCGACAATATCTTTTTCTCCCAGATGGAACTCTCCTCGGAATAGTCCTCCAGACCGATCACTCCGGCGAAAGCACCGGCATAGATGCGACTGCTTCCACCTCGCAAGTCACTTACTACGGCAACAACATTCTCCACCTGCGCCATAGCCCGGGCATATGCGAATGCGTCAGACTCCACCGGTGATACCGGCGAAAAATCCTGCTCCTTCAGAAGCCTGTCAAGTTCCCTGAAACATTTCATATTGAAAAATGGTGATTTCTAACTATTGCCCGCCATAATGCATTGATATAACTTTGCAAAGTTAAAAAAATAATCACTAATTTCGAGTTTCAATGAACACCAAAGCAAAGTCTCTGGCTCTCATATCATCTGCAATATGCCTGACGGCACACAGCCAGACCCTTCAGAAAATGAACTGGTTCAACGAACCGGAACACTGGGAAATCTCAGCCGATACCCTTTCGATGGACGTAACCCCTAAAACCGACTACTGGCGTGTGTCGCACTACGGCTTCACCGTTGACGACGCGCCGTTCTACTACGCCACGTACGGCGGCGAGTTTGAGGCCAAGGCTAAAATCTCCGGCGATTACAGAACTCGCTTCGACCAGGCCGGAATGATGCTGCGTATCGACTGCGAGAACTACATAAAAACAGGTATAGAATATGTTGACGGCAAGTACAACATCAGCGCAGTGGTGACACACGGCACCTCCGACTGGAGCGTGATTGCCCTCGAACGCCCTGTCGACGCTATATGGATCAAAGCCGTCCGACGCCGCGACGCCATCGAAATATTCTATTCCTTCGATGATAAAGAATACACTCTCATGCGCAACGCCTGGATGAAAGCATGCTGCCCGATTTCGGTAGGATTATTCGGCGCATCACCCGACGGTGACGGATTCCGCGCCACATTCTCCGACTTTAAAGTAACAAATCTGCCCGACGCCGTGCGCACACAATGGCTCGAGAACAACAGAGAATAAGCTTTCAGACAACTTATTATCGGAATCATCGCAGGGGGAATGGCTCGAATGCCATTTCCCCTGCGTCAATACAAACATCCGTTAAACAGCCATAAATATTGTTTTTATTACCATTTTTTTCATCCGGAAATTTGGAGATTTCAAAATTTGCAGCTAAATTTGCAATCATTACAACTTAGTTAAATTACTTCACCTGAAAATGGATGATGACAGATTCCTTGATGACAACAGGCTCTCCGACATGATGCACCGATGTGGCATACGCCCGTCTGTTAACCGGCTCGCTGTACTGTCTTTCGTTGCCAACCGCAGAACACATCCCTCCGCCGATGAAATACTCACGGAACTGCAGAATAAATTCCCGTCACTTTCGCGCACAACCGTCTACAACACATTGCACACGCTTGCCGCCGCTAAACTCCTTCGGGAACTGGAAATTGAATCCGGAAACCGACACTACGACCTCGCCCCGCAGCCTCAGCACAGCCATTTCATATGCCGCAGATGTTCAAGGATATTCGACATGCCAATCCCGGAAAATCTATCCGGCAACACTACCCCAGGCTTCATGATTGACAGCGTGGAGCTTTACTTCAAAGGAATCTGCCCCGATTGCATAAGCATTAAAAAACAATAACAACACAACAAACACTGATATGAAAGACTTAAAAGGAACAAAAACCGAACGAAACCTCCAGGATGCTTTCGCAGGCGAATCAATGGCCCGCAACAAATACTCCTACTTCGCATCCAAAGCCCGCAAGGACGGCTACGAACAGATTGCAGCAATCTTTGAAGAAACCGCCCAGAACGAAAAAGAACATGCCAAACTATGGTATAAACTCCTCCACGGAGGCGAAATCGCCGATACAATGGCAAACCTCAAGGACGCAGCCGAAGGCGAGAACTACGAATGGACCGACATGTACGACCGTATGGCCGCTGAAGCCGACGAGGAAGGTTTCCCCGAAATAGCACGCCGCTTCCGCGCCGTTGCCGCCATAGAGCGCCATCACGAAGAACGCTACCGCCGTCTGCTGGCCAACATCGAGGAAGGCATCGTATTCTCACGCGAAGGCGACACCGTATGGGTATGCCGTAACTGCGGCCATATCGTCATCGGCAAAAAAGCACCCAAGGCATGCCCCGTATGCCTCCATCCCCAGAGCTTCTTTGAAATCGAAGCAACAAACTACTGAGCCGATTACAGCCCCATAAAGTAAGACTCCTACAAAAAACAATCCGACGGAGGGTGTGTCAGTCCATACCGACACACCCTCCGTAATATTTCATTAAAATTAATTTCATCTCAACGCATACGAGTGAGCTCAATCGACTCCTTGCCGGTGATACGCTCCACATCAAGACGCAAAAACGCCACATTGCTCAGGAAACGCTCAATCTCATGCGCACTGTCTATTCCGGGCGAATACCTTTCCGCCAACATCGTAAGAGCCTTCACACGCTCGTCACCATCACCAACAACCGTAATCCGACCGGCACAAACAACACTCATGAAATAAGTAATGAACTCCTCCGGCCTGACATCATCCCTCCATACAACACAGTTAGAACAAGCACATCCCCCTCCAATACAACTCATCTTATGGCCGCTCCTGGCGCTATGGAAATAAAGCACACCCTTGCCATCAAAAACATGGCTCAGCGGCACCCCATAAGACTCGCCATCCACATCAATAAGCGACAGCACACCACAAGAACTCTCCGAAAGAATCCTCATAGCCTCCAGACAAAAAATAATCCAGCAATAGCCAGGCTGCCGTAGGGTCGCGATGGCACGTAGCGGAAGAGCAAATTGGCGGAAGAGCAAATTGGCGGAAGAGCGAATTGGCGGACTTGGCGGGAAACAGGAATGCGGCAGGCGAGGGCAACCTACCATCCGTTTAATCCGCAGGCCGCCTAGCCTCCGAAGTCAGCTACCTGCGCGTCGGCCATCCGTTAATCCGTTGAATCTGCGAGAGCTTCATATACGCGAGAGCTTTATATATAAAGCTTTACAGCATCCGTTTAATCCGCAGGCCGCCTGGCCTCCGAAGTCAGCTACCTGCGCGTCAGCCATCCGTAAATCCGTTGTATCTGCGAGAGCTTCATATATAAACGAGAGCTTCATATATAAAGGAGATAAGCAAGATGGGGAGAAAAAGTCAAGCCCCTGGCTCGGATGAGTCAAGGGCTTGTGGTTTGGGGCGGTTACCTACTCTCCCACTTTCGCAGTACCATCGGCGCGGCGGGGTTTAACTTCTCTGTTCGGGATGGGAAGAGGTGGAGCCCCCGTGCTATGGCCGCCTTAGTTTTCGGTTGACGTCAGAGGGGTCGGACTTGGCGGCGCTCGACTGCGCCTCCCGCTCCTCTGCGTTATGAGGTAAAAAAGGAGTTTGACCGGAAGTTCTTCTCACAGGTCGCTCTGAACTGTCACGCTGCCTTGACTTGTGTCTGTGTGTCTGCCAAGTGCGGTGCTCTGTGAAGCTTTATTGATGGTGACTGGGTCACCGGAAAGGGTTTGGGTGATTAGTATTGCTCGGCTGAGGACGTTGCCGCCCGTGCACCTGCAACCTATCGACGTCGTAGTCTTCGACGACCCTTATATGGAGATCTTATCTTGAGGGGGGCTTCGTGCTTAGATGCTTTCAGCACTTATCCTTGCCGGAGGCGGCTACCCGGCGGTGCGGCTGGCGCCACAACCGGTTCACCGGAGCTCCGTCCAACACGGTCCTCTCG
>SCEJ01000056.1 GCA_004102785.1 Muribaculaceae bacterium Isolate-013 (NCI) | reverse complement strand
TCTACGGAGATAAACACGTCTTGTTCGCCACCGTAGAAGACATCCTCTCCAACGTTGGTAAACGATACATGATTAATTTCTGTAGACCTGCGGCTTAACATATCAATACATTAATTTATTTTTACGATATACTTACGAAAAATAATATAACTTCAATGTTAAAACCGATGAAAGATAATGGAACCATTCGCTTTTATGATGAAGTCAACTTCGTATATTATGAGCTTGGCATAAATAATGAACCTATCAATATCGGCGACACAAAAAAAGCGCCCCGCCCTACGCAAATGCGTGGCCGGGGACGCTTCTATACGACGAATCTTGATTTGTCGCACTTATGCGGATAAATCACCTTACGAGGGTCATCACAAGTGTATCCGAATCAGAATAGAAACCGATTCCACCTCCGGAGATACGCCCGTAACGCGTTACTGACGGCAACAACTCTTTGAGCGTATCTTCAACAGATGTGTCGGGGCACATCATCATCGTCGAGGTCGAGAGGTCGAATCTGAAATCGGAATAGTCGGCCGAGAATGAGCCGCCGAGTGTATTGCAGCCCGTAGAGCATGAGAATGTCCGATTGGCCGCATCAAATGTAACTGTATATGAAGCCTCCGGGGTCGGCGTCAGCTCCTTGCCGCCGAGGGTTCTGATGAGCCATGTGCCCTCGAGGCCGGCGGCGTCAATCTCCGGTTTGATCACTTTCAGAGAAATAAGCGTGGATCCGTTCTCGCCTGTGAGAGCCACCTCACCAGCTCCCGCCGATTTATACCCGACAACCTTATCAAGTGCCTGGAGTACATTTTGCTCCACAGTCATGTCAGGACACATCATACGGGTCGAGGCAACTTTGTCGAACGTGATATGGCCGGCACCGCCGGCACTGGAGAATCCGCCCGTAATCCTGTTGCATCCGGCATTACCGAAAATCTTACCCTCTGTCACATCGAAGCCAAGAAACGGCTGCGACTCAAGAGCTGACGATGCGACTGGCTTGCCGTTGACCGCCGTTATCTCCCAGCGGCCGGAAAGCTCGCTGACATCCATCTTTTTTGTGGTGGCGCATGAGACCGCCATCATCATAGCCGCTCCGGCGGCTGCATACGATATAAATTTCTTCATCTCAAAATAATTAATTCACATGTTTTGACTATCCATATTGCTAAAAGTAAAAACAACCATGTGTTTTTTTAGTTTGCACCCCCATGATTATTTGCCGACATAGCGGAATTTACGTAACTTTGCACTTTCAAATTCTCATTCATTTTTGCAATTTCTATGGGAGGTTTTTTTGGCTCCGTCGGTAAGGAGCCGTGTGTGACCGATATTTTTTACGGCACCGACTATCATTCTCACCTGGGCACAAAACGCGCCGGGATGGTGACGTTCGACCGGGAGAATGGATTCAACAGAGTGATTCACAGCATTGAGCGCGACTATTTCCGTTCAAAGTTCGAGGACCAGCTCGACGGCTTTATCGGAAATTCCGGCGTAGGGGTGGTCAGCGACACCGATCCACAGCCGATAATCGTAAACTCCCATCTGGGGCGGTATGCTGTGGTGACGGTGGCGAAAATCAACAACATACGTGAGATAGCCGAGGAGCTGCTGGCGAAAAAGATGCATTTCAGCGAGCTTTCAGCCAACCGGGTGAACCAGACCGAACTGGTGGCGCTGCTGATAAACATGGGCGAGACCTTTGTGGAAGGCATCAATCTTGTCTACAAGAAAATCAAAGGCTCGTGCTCGATGCTGATTCTGACAGATAACGGCATCATCGCCGCCCGCGACTACCTCGGACGCACCCCCATTGTGCTGGGGCACAAACCCGGCGCATATGCCGCCGCCAGCGAATCATCGTCATTCCCCAACCTTGACTACAAGGAGCTGCGCGATGTAGGGCCCGGCGAAATCGTGCGCCTCACGGCCGACGGCGTCGAGGTGCTTCAGAAAGCTGCCACACGCTGCCAGATATGCTCCTTCCTGTGGGTGTACTACGGTTTCCCGGCAAGCTCCTACGAGGGAATCAACGTGGAGCATGTGCGTGAAGAGGCCGGACGCATTATGGGCGAGGAAGACACTACCGAGGCCGACTGCGTGTGCGGCATCCCCGACTCAGGTGTAGGCCACGCTCTTGGCTATGCCGACGGCCACGGCATCCCCTATCAGCGTGCCGTGCTGAAATATACCCCCACATGGCCCCGCAGCTTCACCCCCGGCAACCAGTCGCGGCGCGACCTTGTAGCCCGCATGAAGCTCATCCCGAATCCTACAATCCTGAAGAACAAGGATGTAGTGTTCTGCGACGACTCCATTGTGCGCGGCACCCAGTTGCGCGACAATGTACGCACATTCTTTGAGTCGGGAGCCAAAGGGGTGCATGCCCGCATATCATGCCCGCCGCTGGTCTACGGTTGCCCGTTTATCGGATTCACAAGCTCAAAAAGCGATATGGAGCTGATCTCGCGGCAGATTATCCGTGATTTCGAGGGAGAGGATGTTTCGTCCGAGACCCTCGGACGCTACGCCACCACCGGCACTCCGGAATATGAGCGGATGGTAGAGGAAATCGGCCGGCGCCTTGGGCTCTCCACCCTGCAGTTCAGCAAAATCGAGACTCTTGTAAATAGCATCGGCATGCCGAAAGAGAAGATTTGCACCCACTGCTTCGACGGCTCCAGCTTTGACCCCGACCAGGCATATGCCTGCGATCATCCCGAGAGCTGAGAACAGAAGAATATCTGAAAACGCAGACAGCGCGCTGAAAAAATTTCAGCGCGCTGTCTGCGTTTTCAGAATAAGCCGGTCTTACTTGAGGGTACCCTGCTCTGCCTGCTGAATCATCTTCTGGTCAGCGGTGATGTATATTTCCACGCGGCGGTTCTGGGCGCGTCCGGCTGCGGTGTCATTTGAAGCGACATAGTCAGCCATGGGCACACCCTGCGCGGTGATGCGGGTTACAGGAACACCTGAATTCACGAGGAACGCCTGCACGGCATCGGCACGGTTGTTTGCAAGGGGCGCGTTTACAGCCATCGAACCGGTGTTGTCGGTATAGCCGTAAATCTGCACGTTGGTGTTGGGATTCTGCTTTAGCGAGTTGGCGAACTGGGCAAGCTCGGTCTGCGCAGAAGCGTTGAGGTTATATTTGCCGGTGGGGAAAAGGATACCGCCGGGGAAAGTAACCTTGATTGCAGCCAGACCGTTCTGATCCTCCACACGCTGCACGTCAGCGTTAGGCAGGCTCTCCTCGAGCTGCTTGGCCTGGTTATCCATCTTCTTGCCGATAAGCGCGCCGGCACCGGCACCTACGGCGGCACCTACGGCCGAGCCGATGGCAGCGCCTTTGCCGCCGCCGATGAGGGCGCCTACACCTGCGCCGAGAGCGCCGCCGCCGCCGCCGCCGATAAGGGCGCCTTTACCTGTGTTCGACATATTACAGCCGGTAAGCATAGTGCCGGCGGCAACCAACGCGATAGCTAAAGTCTTAAATGATTTCATTTCAGTGTCGTTTAGTTGTTAGTCTATTGTATTCGTTGGCAAAGTTACGGATTTTTTCTGTAATTACAATCCTTGGCCTATGCCACACCTTATTATAATTACAAAAGGGAACATCGGAATGTTTTTTAACATGAAATTTTTTTCATCCGTCATTAAGCATATTCAGCGGGGATTTTGTAATTTCGTGGCGGTTTAACCTGAATCTCTATATGAAACCTGTAACGTGGACGACACCCTCTAAAAAAGGCCAGCTTACATGCCATATCGGCGCCCTGCTGGTCGTAGCCATGTGGGGCGGCTCGTTTGTAGCGACAAAAGTTCTTACCGAGCACGGTCTCGGGCCTGTGGAAATCTACATCTACCGCTTCGTGCTGGCCTATATACTTGTGCTCATAAGCTGCCATAAAAAACTGCTGGCACACAACTGGCGCGACGAATTGCTCTTCCTTACCTGCGGCCTGTGCGGCAGCTCAATATACTTCATCGCGGAAAACACTGCTGTGACTTACACCCGCGTGTCGGACGTATCGATGATCACCACGCTGTCACCTCTGCTCACAACATTCCTGATAGCGGCGCTGTATAAATCAGAACGGCCGGGTATATGGTTCTACATCGGCTCGGCAATCGCCTTTCTCGGAGTGGGTTGCATAATATTCAAGGACGGGTTTACCGCGCAAGTCGAGGGAGGCCCTGACTCACTCTCAGCAACCATCGGCGACATGCTCGCACTTGGCGCGGCATTCTCCTGGGCGATTTACAGCGTGGTGCTCCGCAAACTCAACGCCACTTACTCGGCGCAGTTCATCACCCGCAAGACGTTTTTCTACGGCCTGATCACAGCCATACCGTTCTGGATTATATCAAAGGAGCCGATTTCTCCGCCCGAAGTGTTCCTCGAGCCGGATGTTATCGGCAACCTCCTTTTCCTCGGAGTGATGTGCTCGATGGTTTCCTATATAATATGGGCCGGCGTGATGGGGCGTCTCGGAGCCATCACCACCAACAACTACCTCTATATCCAGCCGATTTTCACCATGATTATAGCGGCGGTAATACCCAGCCTTCATGATCCGATCACGATTCTCGGATGCTTCGGATGCCTTCTTATCGTTGGGGGGTTGTGGCTTGGCGATTATATGAGCGGCAAAGCCCCGTCGGGGCACTGAATCCATTGACGTAGAAAACAGGTGGCCGCTGATGCAAAATGCATCAGCGGCCACCTGTTTTACAGACTGTGTGATTTCACTTTTCAAGAGCGAAATCAAGCAGGTCGGAAATCCGGGAGTAATAACTGAAGTCAATCCCTGCGAGAAAATCTTTTTCTATCTCATCTACATCGCGGCGGTTATCCTCCGGCAGAAGAATATGGGTGATACCGGCACGCCTGGCCGCAAGAACTTTCTCCTTGACACCTCCGATAGCCGTGACGCGCCCGCGGAGCGTTATCTCGCCGGTCATGGCTATTGAATGGCGCACTTTACACCCGGTAAGCGCCGACACCATCGCCGTGACCATCGTGACGCCGGCCGAAGGACCATCCTTGGGGATGGCTCCCGCGGGCACATGAATATGGATTGCCTTGCCGTCGAAGGCCGAGGGGTCGACACCAAGCTCAGCCGCATGGCCGCGCACATACTGCAGGGCGAGTGTGGCCGACTCCTTCATCACATCTCCAAGATTGCCCGTAAGCGACAGGTTGCCGTTCTTTTCAGGCACCACGGCTGCCTCAATGAAGAGAATCTCACCCCCTGCGGCTGTCCAGGCCAGGCCGGTGACAACTCCAGGAATATCGTTACCCTCGTATCGCTCGGAAAGGCGGGTGGGTTTCCCGAGCAGCCCGGCCACCTCATCCGGACCTATTTTATCAGGCACAGCCTGCCCGCGCATTCTGGCGAGAATCAGCTTGCGCACAATCTTTGACAAAGCTTTCTCAAGAAGACGTACTCCGCTCTCTGAGGTATAGCCGTCAATCACGGCCACCAGCCCCTCGTCGGAAATCATCACGCTCTCCGGTTCGAGATTGTTGGCTTTCAGAATACGCGGAATCAGATGGCGGCGCGCTATTTCGATTTTCTCCTCCGTGGCATAGCCCGACAGCTCGATAATCTCCATTCGGTCAAGCAACGGCTGTGAGAGGGTCTGGAGGGTGTTGGCCGTCGCAATGAAAAGCACATTCGACAGGTCGAAGTCAACATCAAGATAATTGTCGTGGTAGCGGCAGTTCTGTTCCGGATCAAGCACTTCAAGAAGCGCGGCTGCAGGGTCGCCCTTGTAGTCGGCCCCGATCTTATCCACCTCATCAAGAAGAAGAACGGGATTCATCGACCCGGCTTTGCGCAACGCTGTTATGATACGCCCGGGCATGGCGCCTATATAGGTGCGGCGGTGACCACGGATTTCCGCCTCGTCATGAAGGCCTCCGAGGCTCACACGGTGATATTTACGCCCCATGGCCTTGGCCACAGACTGCCCGAGCGAGGTTTTACCCACTCCGGGAGGCCCCACCAGGCACAGAATAGGAGCATGTCCCTCGGGATTGTTCATAATCACAGCAATCTGTTCGAGAATGCGCTCCTTTACTTTAGTAAGGCCGTAATGGTCGCTGTCGAGCACCTTCTCAGCCACATTGAAATCGCTGTTGAGTTCTGTGGTCACGCCCCAGGGGAGGTCGAGGAGAGTGTCGAGATAACCTGAAAGCACTGCGAAATCGGGAGAGTTGGGATTTGTGCGCGACAACTGGGCCAGATCACGGTCAACCGAGCGCTTCACATCCTGAGGCAGCGGAAGGGTCTCCGCCTTACGGCGCAACTCCTCCGAGGGGTCGGAATCGCCGTAGAGCTCCTTGCGTATGGCCTCCATCTCTTCGCGCATGAATGCCTCGCGATGCCCTTTTTCCATCTCCACCCGGGCTTTCTCCTTGAAAGAATTGGCCAGACGCAGCTCCTGAAGTTTCTCCCCTATCATCTCGAGCAGACGCTCGCCCCGGGCATTGAGGCGGTAGATTGACAACAACTCTATTTTCTGCGGCACAGACAGAGGGAATGATGTGGATATGAAGTTTATCACATCGTCGCGGTCAAGATTGTCGAGCGACATCACCACATTAAGCTCCAGATCTCCACCTGTATCCTTATACTCTTTCACACGGTTAAGGATTTCTGTGGTCAGGGCACCATAGGCATCGTCTTTGCGGTGGCGCGGCTGGGTGATGGGCTTTACGGCTATATGCATCATGCCGGCGGCCGATGCGTCGGCCGCTTGGCCGTCACCGAGCAGGCGGTATTTGCACACCGCCCTTACCACGGCGGCCTGCATGTTGTCGGGCAGATCAAAAATCTCGAGTACCTCCACCAGCGAGCCGTAGTCACACAGCTCCGAGGCCGAAGTAATCTCATCCACAGAGCCGTCCTTCTGGCACGACAGCCCTATGAGACGCCGCTCCTTACGGGCCATGGCAGCCACCTCCTTGGCCTGTTCGCGCACAAGGTTAAGCGGCATGGTTATGCCCGGAAAAAGAACAAGATTACGGGTAGGGATAACCGGAAGGTTGCCCACATCCGATGGTATCGGAGGCTGTTTCGATGGATCTATTACGGTTTGCCCCACCTGCAGAATGCCGCATGAGGGGGAAATCTTGGAATTGTCGCTCATTATTATTCTAAGTGCTTCGGGGTGCAAATTTACGAAGAAATTCGCAAACTATGTTTTCTAACATGAAAAAATATATTGCGGTTTAAACAATTATTACTAATTTGCGGCCAGTTTTTTAAAAGTGAGTTCATTTTTGAGCCATACACCACCATAAACGTAAGGATTGACGGCCGTATGGTAATCATTCAGACAATGGACCCCTGCAAATACTAATCCCCCCACTTACCAAAACTAATGACATGAAGGTTTATCAGACAAACGAAATCAAGAACATCTCTTTGCTTGGCAGCAAAGGCTCAGGTAAAACCACACTCGCCGAAGCTATGCTCTACGAGTGTGGAGTTATAAAACGCCGCGGCTCTGTTGAAGCCAAAAACACCGTTTCGGACTACTTCCCGGTGGAGAAAGAGTACGGCTACTCGGTATTCTCAACGATTTTCTACGCCGAATTCCTCAACAAGAAACTCAACGTAATCGACTGCCCGGGCGCCGACGACTTCGTGGGCAACGCCATCACGGCCCTCAACGTGACCGACACCGGCGTCATCGTCATCGACGCGCAATATGGCGTGGAAGTCGGCACTCAGAATATTTTCCGCACCACGGCCTCGCTTAAGAAACCGGTGATTTTCGCCATCAACCAGCTTGACGGCGAAAAAGCCGACTATGAGAACACCCTCGAGCAGATGCGCGAGATTTTCGGCAAAAAAGTAGTGCCCATCCAGTACCCCCTCACCTGCGGCGCCGGCTTCAACGCCATGATTGACGTGCTGCTGATGAAGAAGTACTCATGGGGCCCCGAGGGAGGCGTCCCCGTAATCGAGGAGATTCCGGCCGAAGAGATGGAGCGCGCCAAGGAATTGCACCAGGCTCTGGTGGAGGCCGCTGCCGAAAACGACGAGACTCTGATGGAGAAATTCTTCGAGCAGGGCCACCTCTCGGAGGACGAGATGCGCGAAGGCATCCGCAAAGGGCTCGTTGACCGTTCCATATTCCCGGTGTTCTGCGTCAGCGCCCTGAAGGATATGGGCGTGCGCCGCATGATGGAATTCCTGGGCAACGTGGTGCCTTTCGTAGAGGATATGCCAGCTCCCGTCGACAGCGAGGGGAACGAGGTGAAACCCGACAGCAATGGCCCGCTCAGTATCTATATGTTCAAAACCACTGTTGAGCCGCATATCGGCGAGGTACAGTACTTCAAAGTGATGTCGGGCACACTTACCGCCGGCGTCGACCTCGACAATGTGACACGCGGAGGCCGCGAGCGCCTGGCCCAGATTTTCTGCGTATGCGGACAGATCAAGACCCAGGTCGACAAGCTCTGCGCGGGCGACATCGGCGCTACCGTCAAGCTCAAGGACGTGCGCACAGGCAACACCCTCGACGAGAAGGGTTGCGAAATGCAGTTCGACTTCATCAAATATCCCGCCCCCAAATATTCCCGCGCCATCCGCCCCGTTACAGAGAGCGACGCCGAGAAGCTTTCGGTTATCCTCACCCGTATGCACGAGGAAGATCCCACCTGGGAAGTGGAAATGTCGAAAGAACTCAAACAGACCATCCTCAAAGGACAGGGCGAATTCCACCTACGCACACTCAAATGGCGCGTTGAGAACAACGACAAACTCCCCATCATCTTCGAGGAGCCCCGCATCCCCTACCGCGAGACCATCACCAAAGCAGCCCGCGCGGACTACCGCCACAAAAAGCAGTCGGGCGGCGCAGGACAGTTCGGCGAGGTACATCTGATTGTAGAGCCTTACTCGGAGGACGCCCCCGTGCCTGACACCTATCGCTTCGGCAATCAGGAATTCAAGATGAGCGTGCGCGACACCCAGGAAATACCCCTCCAGTGGGGCGGCAAGCTGGTGGTGCACAACTGCATTGTAGGCGGCGCCATCGACGCCCGCTTCATCCCTGCGATAGTCAAGGGGCTTATGGACCGCATGGAGCAGGGTCCCCTCACCGGCTCATATGCCCGCGATGTGCGCGTGTGCATCTACGACGGCAAGATGCACCCGGTTGACTCCAATGAAATTTCCTTCCGCCTTGCCGCGCGCAATGCATTCTCCGAGGCATTCCGCAACGCCAACCCGAAAGTGCTCGAACCGGTCTACGACGTTGAAGTGATGGTGCCATCCGATGTGATGGGCGATGTGATGAGCGACCTCCAGGGACGCCGCGCCATCATCATGGGCATGTCGTCGGAAAACGGCTTCGAGAAGATTTCAGCCCGCGTGCCCCTAAAGGAAATGGCATCCTACTCCACAGCCCTCAGCTCCATTACCGGCGGCCGCTCCTCCTTCACAATGAAGTTCTCATCCTACGAGCTCGTGCCCGGCGACGTACAGGACAAACTCCTCAAAGAGTACGCCGAGAGCAACTCCGAGGACTAACCCTCAGGCCACATGCAGTGATGCGGACCGGAATCCACCCACCGCCTTTCAACCTTCATTCCTAAATAACAGTTGGCTTCGGCGCAGCTCCCCTTACCGGGAGCCTGCGCCGGAGTTTTTCCCGTATCGGCAGAAATAATTTCCGGCAATCGGGGCCGTGAATTTGCTAAAGAGCGGAAAAAGGAGTAACTTTGTGGGATATTTCGGCACAAGGCCGGCTCACGACGGCTCTTCCGCATGAGCAGAATTAGAATAATTTTAAACAGCATATTAACAATACAACACTTACATAAATGGAAGTCATAGGCAGAATCATCGTCGCCCTCCCCGAAGTTTCAGGCACCTCCAGCCGAGGCAATGCCTGGAAAAAACGTGAATATGTGCTCGAGACATTCGAGACATATCCCAAAAAGATTTTCTTCGATTTCTTCGGCGAGCGCGCCGACCAGTATCCCCTCAATGTGGGCGACACCGTAAAGCTCAGCTTCGACATCGAAAGCCGCGAATACAACGGCCGCTGGTTCACATCAATCCGCGGATGGAAATCGGAACCCGCGCAGGAAGGCGCCCCCATGGGTCAGCAGCCCATGCAGAACCCCAACGGCTTTGTGCCCGCCGGCCAGGCATTCCCCAACCCGGCTCCCCAGGCAGCCAATCCGGCACCTTTCCCCACTCCCCAGGCCGCACCTGCCACAGAAGCCTTCCCCACTCCCCAGGGCGCGCCAAACGACGATCTGCCTTTCTGACAACAGCGCCCACACAAGCCGGAACGCACCAGCATCACGGCGCACCAGCATCCACAAAACATCAGTTGATTCTCACTAAAAGTTACGAACTTGGGATTTTTCAGTAAATTTTTCTCGAAAGAGAAAAAAGAGACCCTCGACAATGGCCTTGAACGCACCAAACAAGGGCTCTTCTCCAAAATAACCCGTGCAGTCGCCGGCAAATCGAAAGTCGACGACGATGTGCTCGACAATCTCGAGGAGGTCTTCATCACCTCCGACGTAGGCGTTGACACTACGCTTAAGATTATCGACCGCCTTCAAAAAAGGGTGGCACGCGACAAATATGTGGGATCGTCAGAGCTGAACAAACTCCTGTGCGAAGAAATTTGCGAGCTCCTGGCGGAAAACAACAATGAATCGTCGGAAGAGGATTTCACCGTTCCGCCATCGCATAAACCACATGTTATAATGGTGGTCGGCGTGAACGGCGTAGGAAAGACCACGACAATCGGCAAGCTCGCCGCCCAATTCAAGGCAGCGGGCAACTCCGTGATGCTCGGCGCCGCCGACACCTTCCGTGCCGCCGCCGTGGAGCAACTCGACATTTGGGGCGAGCGCGCCGGAGTGCCGGTTGTGAAGCAAAAACTCGGCGCCGACCCTGCTGCCGTGGCCTTCGACACACTCCAGTCGGCGAAAGCAAACGGGGTGGATGTGGTGATAATCGACACCGCCGGACGCCTGCACAATAAAAAGGGCCTGATGGACGAACTCTCGAAAATCCGCAACGTCATGGACCGCGTGGTTCCCGGCGCTCCCCACGAGGTGCTTCTGGTGCTCGACGGCTCAACCGGCCAGAACGCATTCGAGCAAGCACGCCAGTTCGTTGCCGCCACACAGGTCAACGAACTCGCCATCACCAAACTCGATGGCACAGCCAAAGGCGGCGTGGTTATCGGCATCTCCGACCAGTTCAAGATTCCGGTGAAATACATCGGTCTTGGCGAAGGCATCAACGACCTTCAGGTTTTCCATAAAAAAGAATTTGTAGAATCGCTTTTCGGTGAATAAGATTTCAAAAAAGCCTTCCGTAAACATCATATCGCTCGGATGTTCCAAAAACCTGGTAGACTCCGAGCGATTGATGCTTTTGCTTGAGGAGGCCGGCTTCGATGTCAGATTCGAGTCAGACGCTCCCACCGATGCCGCGGTGGTCAACACATGCGGCTTCATAGGCGACGCCAAAGAGGAATCAGTCAACACCATCCTTGACCTTGTCAGCGCCAAAGAAAACGGCAGCATAAAGCACCTCTACGTGATGGGATGCCTTGCCGAGCGCTACCGCATGGATCTCGAAAAAGAGATACCGGAGGTCGACGGACTTTTCGGCAAATTCGACTGGCAGGGAATCGTTGACGAGCTCAGACGCCGATACCCTTCGGCCTCCGCCACCACTGCCACCACAGGCTCCCGCGGGCGGCGCGTCACCACCTCTCCGGCAAACGCCTATATCAAGATTGCCGAAGGATGCAACCGGTTCTGCGCTTTCTGCGCCATTCCGCTGATTACCGGACGGTTCAAATCGCGCGCAATCGAAGACATCGAAGAGGAGGTGAAAGCCTTGACAGCCCAGGGATATTCCGAGTTCAACATCATCGCGCAGGATCTCTCGAGCTACGGAACTGACATATACGGACGTCTTGCGCTGGCCGAACTGATTGAACGTCTTGCCGACGTGCCTGGCGTTCACTGGCTGCGTCTGCATTACGCCTATCCGGCCCAGTTCCCCTACGACATCCTCCCGGTAATGCGCCGTAGAGAGAATGTATGCGCCTACCTCGACATCGCCCTCCAGCACATTGACGACAGCGTGCTCGCCAACATGCGCCGCCATATAACCGGAGCACAGACACGCGAACTCCTTGCAAGAATCCGCGAGGAGGTTCCCGGCATTCATCTGCGCACCACTCTTATGACAGGATTTCCGGGTGAAACCGAAGAGGCGTTTGAAGAACTGATGCAATTTGTCAGAGAGCAGCGGTTTGAACGCATGGGAGCTTTCGCTTACAGCGAAGAGGAAGGCACATTCGGCGCCGGGCACTTCTCCGACGACATCCCGCAGGAGGTCAAGCAGAGCAGGCTTGACCGCCTCATGGCGCTCCAGGAAGAAATCTCCATGGAAATCCAGCAACAGAAAGTGGGCCAAGAGATTGAAGTCGTTATCGACAGCGAGGAAGATGACTTCTATGTAGGGCGCTCGCAGTGGGATTCTCCGGAAGTCGACCCACAGGTGCTGGTAAGGAAAACCGCAACACTCCGGCTCGGGGAATACTATCGTGTGAAAATCGTTGAAGCCCTCCCCTTCGAGCTGATTGCCGAGACTGTAAGCTGATTACTACACATGCTGGAAGAAGCCTCATCAGTAGAACGATGCATAGGCATTTGCCTTGATAAGGGGATTGAATTCGCCATATGCCTCCCTCCGGGAGAAAAGAAAGCGCGGATTTTCATCCCGGCAGCCGGCAACGGCCACGCCGGCGGCTCAGCGTTTGAAATCGGCCCGTGGCTGGCACCTTACTCCGGACGTATATCCTTGGGCGGCGAGACCGATGTGGCGTCCGCTCTCAGATTCCTCGGGCAGGCACCGGCCGACGCGCAAGGCTTCAACGCCTCATTCACTCTGCCACGCGCCTCTACCCGGAAAGAAAACTACATCGGGGAAATCAGCAAGGTGATAGAATCGTGCCGCAGACGCGGAGGCAAAACAGTTTTCTCCCGTGTGATATGCGGCGAGGCCGACACTCAACGCTGGCCGGCAATCTTCACTTCACTATGCGGAGCATTCCCGGAGACATTCAGATTCATATTCCATACAAAGGCCACAGGAGGATGGACAGGCGCCACGCCTGAAACTCTTCTTGACGTGAACCTCTGCGACAACACATTCCGCACAATGGCATTCGCCGGCACCCGGCGCCAGTCTCCCAACCCTGAGCCATGGGATGCCAAAAACATACGTGAGAACCGGTATGTAAGCGACTTTATTGTAAGCAGAATCGAATCGCTCGGCATGGAAGCACAGACCGGCCCGCTCGAGACTGTGACCTACGGCAGCAATATCGAGCACCTCTGCCGCCGGATCTCCGGCAGGCTGCCTCACGGCGCCGGCTTCCGGCAGCTTCTCGACGCCATCAACCCCACCCCTGCACTATGCGGCACACCGGTTGACGATGCGGTTAATGACCTGAGCCGTCACGAGAGCCATAACCGGGGATGTTACGGCGGATTCGTAGCTTTACACAGCGACAACCGGTTCCGTGCTTTCGTGACCCTGCGATGCGCCGCTTTCGACTCCGGGCACTTCGCCATATATGCAGGCGGTGGTATTACCCCCGACTCCGAGCCGATGAAGGAATGGGACGAAACTGAAGCCAAATCATTGTTTTTTCGCCAATGTTTACAGAAAAATATGTAACTTTGCATACGACAGACGTCACACACTGATATATTTCAGCCATAAGAAGTTTCCATCGACAGTTTTTAATATGAAATCTCTTTCCGTTGAAGAATCAAAAGAGCCGGCACTGACAGTTTCATCCATGGAGGATGAAGCGCGCAGGCCATACCGCCTCGGCATAGCGCTTTCAGGCGGAGGCGCACGCGGCTTCGCTCATGCGGGCGCGCTCAAAGCCATCGAGGAGGCCGGCCTTAAACCCGACATAATAGCCGGGGTGAGTGCCGGTGCAGTTGCGGCAGTGCTTTATGCCGCCGGAATCCCCGCCGACGAGATAATGCCGCGATTCTCAAAAAAATTCTCCGATTACTGCAAGCTTTCAATCCGCGAGGGCGACGGGCTCTTTTCTCTCACCAAAATGAAAAAATTCCTTGTGGCCAACACAGGAGTGGAAAACCTCGAGGACCTCGGAATACCTACATATATAGGTGTGACCGACTTTGACCGCGGTGTGCCGGCAGTGTTCAGTTCGGGTCCGCTGGGCGAGCGGGTGTGCGCTTCGTGCAGCATCCCTATCGTGTTCCGCCCGGTGCGCATCGACGGCGTGAACTACGTTGACGGCGGCGTGCTCAGAAACCTCCCGGCATGGACTATACGCGACAGATGCCATCGCCTGATCGGAATAAACTGCTCGCCGCTCACAAACTACCGCTACAAAAAATCGCTCTTCGATGTGGCCATGCGCACATACAACCTTATGGCTAAGTCAAACCAGGAAGCCGACATGGCCATGTGCGACCTGGTGATAAAAACTCCGGAGCTGGCAAAATACCAGGTGTTCAACCTCAAGGATATACAGAAAGTATATCTCAGCGGCTACGCCGCAGCCCACCGCGCCATAAAGGACTGGATTGCCGCCGACCCCGAAGTGCAGAAAATATTAACCGAAAAACGACCCTGAAACCGATATGCCCCAGAAATCCACAGCCAAAAAAACAACGGCCGCACGCAAACCGGCAGCCGCAAAAGCACCACGCCTGCAGGAAAAACCGGTAATCTACCAGATGCTGCCCCGACTCTTCAGCAACGATTGCAGCGACTGCATACCCGACGGCGACATCAGCCGCAACGGCTGCGGCAAGATGAACCACATCACCGCCACGGTGCTTGACGCCATCAGAAATCTGGGCATAACCCACATATGGTACACCGGGGTAATAGAGCACGGCCATGCCACCGACTACTCAGCATACGGCATCACCCCCGACAATCCCTCGATTCTAAAAGGGAAAGCCGGCTCTCCCTATGCCATAAGCGACTACTACGACATCGACCCCGATATCGCCGAGGATGTGCCATCACGCATCAAAGAATTCGAGAACCTCATAGAACGCACCCACAAGGCCGGTATGAAAGTTATCATGGACTTCGTACCCAACCATGTGGCACGGCGTTACCACTCCGACGCCGCTCCGGCAGGCATCGAAGACCTCGGACAGGGCGACGACGTGACAATGTTCTTCTCGCCGCGCAACAACTTCTACTATATAACCCGGCAGCAGTTCGAGCCTCAGTTCCCTATCGACGGCTACACGGAATTCCCCGCCAAAGCCTCGGGCAACGACTGCTTCAACGCCTTCCCTTCGCGCAACGACTGGTATGAGACCGTGAAACTCAACTATGGCGTAGATTACGGCAACGGCACATGCCACTTCGACCCCGTGCCCCCCACATGGCTCAAAATGCTGCACATACTCAGATACTGGGCAGCCAAGGGGATTGACGGATTCAGGTGCGACATGGTGTTCATGGTCCCCGTTGACTTCTGGGAATGGGCCATACCGCAGGTGAAAGCATCATATCCCGACATTATCTTTATCGCCGAAATCTACGACGTAAATTCATACCGCGAATTCCTTGACCGCGCCGGATTCGACTACCTCTACGACAAGGTAAACCTCTACGACACCCTGCGCGCCATACAGTGCCACAACGTATCCGCGGCCAAACTCACAGACTGCTGGCAGCGCATCGACGGCATACAGCACCGCATGCTGAACTTCCTCGAAAACCACGACGAGCAGCGCTTCGCCTCGGCGCAATATGCCGGCGACGCCGACAAGGCACTCCCCTCGCTGGTGGTCAGCTCCACAATATCCAACGCCCCCTTCATGGTGTACTTCGGGCAGGAGCTCGGCGAGCCGGCCAGCGACGCCGAAGGGTTCAGCGGCAACGACGGACGCACCACGATTTTCGACTACTGGTCGGTGCCCACAGTGCGGCGCTGGTACAACAGCGGCAAAGCCGACGGCGGCAAATCACTTCCCGGTGAGAAAAACCTGCGTGCGATGTATGCCCGCGTACTCGGACTGCTCAACAGCCAGAAAGCCCTCAGCCACGGAGAATTCTTCGACTTGATGTACGTCAACTTCAACAACCCCGACTTCTCCCCCCACAGCAACTACGCCTACCTGCGCCGGCACAAAGATGAAGTGATACTCATCGCCGTGAACTTCTCCGACGCGCCACGCGAACTGAAAATCAATCTGCCCGACCTGGCACTCGGCTTATACGGCATAACCCCGGGCGACCGCCCCGCCACCGAGCTCATCTCCGGCCGAAAAGACACCGTGACAGTGAGCGCCGAAAAGCCGTTCGCCACCGCAGTGGCTCCATGGGGCGCCGTGATGTGGAAATTCAGCGCCTCAAAAGGCGCGCCTCTACGAAAGCGGCAACACGCTGCCACCCAGCAAGATGTAGACTAAGCCCTCACTATTTCGGAAAAAAATGGCCAGATTTCAGCCTCCGTTACCGAAATAAGTAGTAACTTTGCACATCCAAAACATCTATCATCGATAATGAATCCCAATCTTCCCCCTATCAAGGTCTTTGCCGGCACCAAGTCGCGCTACATGGCCGAAGAGATTTGTAAAGAACTTGGTATCAAACTTGGCGAAATGAACATACAGCACTTCGCCGACGGTGAATTTGAAGTCTCCTTCGAGGAATCAATCCGTGGCTGCGAGGTATATCTCGTACAGTCCACATTCCCCAACACCGACAACCTCATGGAGCTTCTGCTGATGATTGACGCAGCCAAACGCGCATCGGCCAAATCCGTTATCGCAGTTATCCCCTACTTCGGATGGGCCCGTCAGGACCGCAAGGATAAACCACGCGTGTCAATCGCGGCAAAACTCGTCAGCAACCTCCTCCAGGCCGCCGGTGTAGACCGCGTGATCACCATGGACCTCCACGCCGACCAGATTCAGGGATTCTTCGATGTTCCCGTTGACCACCTCTACGCCTCTACCGTATTCATCCCCTACATACAGAGCCTCAACCTCAAGGACCTCGTAATAGCCACTCCCGACGTAGGCGGCGCCAAGCGAGCCAACTCCTACGCGAAATACCTCAACGTGCCCCTGGTGCTCTGCCACAAACAGCGCGCCAAAGCCAACGTAGTGGCCACGATGACAGTTATCGGCGACGTCAAAGACAAAAACGTAATCCTGATTGACGACATGGTCGACACGGCAGGAACAATCACCAAAGCCGCCGACCTCATGATTCAGGAAGGAGCCAAATCTGTGCGCGCACTCGCCTCGCACGCCATCATGAGCGACCCCGCTTCCGAGCGCGTACAGAACTGCGGACTCGTAGAGATGATTTTCACCAACTCCATCCCCTTCAACAAAAACTGTCCCAAAGCCACAATCATCTCCGTGGCAAAAATGTTTGCCGACACCATCCGTCGCGTACACAACTTCGAGTCCATCTCCTCGCAGTACCTCATCAAATAATCCGCACAATCAAAATATCCCACGGATATAAAAATTTAACCTCTGCACAGTTTTTAAACTTGCGCGTTAAGCAATAAATTATTAACTTTGCAGAAAGAAACGGCCGGAAGGCTCAGCTCCGCAGTCCAGCCGTTTCCTTTCGGGGCGTAGCGCAGTCCGGTAGCGCACCTGGTTTGGGACCAGGTGGTCGCAGGTTCGAATCCTGTCACCCCGACAATCAGCAAATCGCCTGGCAATCAAATGATTGCCAGGCGATTCTCTGATTTAAGATTATCATTGTAACATCTCAGATATCATCATATATTGGTTAAAACCGACAATAAAATATCTATCTGCATTCAATATTGTCCTAAACGTTTTGGGCAAAAATAAAAATAGGAAGTAGTTACTAAGGCAAAAAATGACTACCTTAGTAGTGAGCGACCAACTCAACTACTTCCTATGGCAAATATAACACTTTTCGCACAAACAATCGCCCAGTTACCCCGTCAAACAATCAGAAAAATAATCCGCGAGGCCCAAACAGACAAGCACAACAAGGGTTATGACACGTGGAGTCAGCTAATCAGCATGGTCTTCTGTCAGTTTTCCAACTGCGACTCCGTGCGGGACAT
>SCEJ01000055.1 GCA_004102785.1 Muribaculaceae bacterium Isolate-013 (NCI) | reverse complement strand
ATGAAAAAAATACGATTTTAACGAAGAGATAAACAACTGAAATACAGATATAACAGATTACCCGCTTCGGGCTGAAGCGGGTAAGGGCAGGTATACGCTTTATTTTATCTTAAATGAAAAAGCCGTGGCTGTATGACCGATTGACCAGACATCGTGTGCAGAAACCGTTCCCCCATATCAACTGGGTACACTCTGTGTTGAGATTGCCCAACTTCAAGTTAACCCAATGTTTCTTCGGTGAGCATCTGCTCCCATACATCCGCGACAAGCCGGTTGCCTCAACACTCCACACGGCATCCTTGAACAAATGATGCAACGTAATCCGGCATTGCGACAACTCGTTGACGCGCTACAGTTGGAACTCGTAGGCATCGAAGATTACAAACCGAGCGAAAGCTCACTAAAATCTGAATGAAATGGCACAATCAAAAATCTCAAATCCTCAGTCATCCGAAATGACTGATATGTCTAACAATTCAATTTTCTCTGAAACTATGGAAAATCCTACCACCCCCGAAGTTCAGCCCATCGCTGAACAGAGCGAAGCCGCTCAGTCAAAGTCATCTCGCCCCACCGCCAAGCAGCGCAAGAGCGAACTCGAAGATTACCGCACCGCTTTCTTTGCCCCGATTAAACTCGGCAAGGACAACAAGCATCAGGTAGCAATAAGCAATGAGACGTTTGACCGTGTAGAACGCACTGCCCGATTCTTCGGCGGCCCCGGTTATAGCGTCAGCAACTTTGTCGAGCACATCATCAATGAACATCTCGACAATAACGCCGCCAACTATGAAGGCTGGTTCACCTTAATCAGTAAATCGTTCTGACCACTGCCCCAAAGGCAGTGAAAATGGCGAAGCCATCGGCAACGCCGGTATCCGGATATTCTGTAAGGAATAGGAGGATAGCAAGGTAGTGGCAATGTAAACATTTCCGACCTTGCATCCTCCGTTACCGGGCGGCTGGAGTACGTTCCCGATGGTCACAATGTCAAATCTCAAAACCCCAAGACAATGACATTCACAAGAAGAAAGAAAGCTCCTCCGGGAGCAACCGAGAAGTCTGGCAAATCATACGTTGTCAGTGTCAGGCTCAATGAAGAACAGTATCAGACCGTGCAGGAAAACTGTCGAAAATCCGGCAGAAAGATGTCTGACTTCTGGCGTCACGCTCTGCTCAACGCCAAGGTTACGGCAGTGGCCACACCCGATGATATGGCGATTCTGCGTCAGATCGGGAGCATGGCGAATAATCTGAATCAACTTGCAAAGAAAGCCAACGAAGCGGGTTTCAAGCTCGTGGAGTGGTCTCTCAAAGGTCTTAGCAAGGAAATAAAAACTCTTTATACACGGCTGTCGTATGATTGGAGGCATAACTAAAGGAAGCTGTTTTTCGGGCTGCGTGGAGTATGCTCTCGCGCTGAAAGAGAAAAACAAAGAGGCACGTCTGCTCTATTCCGAGGGTCTGCTGACCGACACGCCGAAAGATATTATCGACGGTTTTGAGTGTCAGCGGCATCTCAACAGCAGGGTCAGACACTGGTGCGGACACATCTCGTTGTCCTATTCTCCGAAAGATGCCGAGCGCATGAGCGATGAATTTATGGTGAAGCTCGCGCTGGAATATATGAATAAAATGGGTATCAAAAACACCCAGTTTATCATTGTCCGGCATCTTGACTCATCGACGAAGTCGCTTTGCTCTGCAAAGAACGAGCATCCGCACTGCCACATCGTCTATAACTGGGTAGATAATGACGGCAAATGTGTTAGTGACAGTTTTGAGTATTATCGCAACAACGAGATATGCGACGAGATGAAAAGGAAGTATGGTCTGACCTACGGCGAGAACAAAGACCAAGTGAAAACTGAGCGTCTTAAAGGACGACCGAAGACTCGTCAGGAAATTTATCTCGCCGTTCAAGCTGCTAAGAAATCGGCAAAGGACTGGACTACATTTCAGCGAGAACTCGCACAAAAAGGTGTAACGGTAAGGTAGAAATTCCGACGTGGCTCTACCGAAGTCGATGGTCTTTCCTATTTCAAGGACGGGCAAAAGTTCAAGGCTTCGCAGGTTGACCGCAACGGCAGATGCTCCTACGATGTCATCTGCAAGGCTCTCGACCGGAATAAAAAACGGCAGTCCCAGCCGACATCGCCCTCGCCCAAACCGATGCGGCAGCAGCCTAAACAGGAACCGGGTGCCGCTGCAAAAATCATCGAAGCCGGTGCCGATATGGTCGAAGGACTCGGCAATGCACTCGGTGGTCTCTTCCAAGTCGGACCTGCCTATGACCCGGAAGAGGAGGCTTTCATCAACGAGATGAAACGCCGCCAAAAGAGAAAAAGAGGCAGAAGTGTGTAATTTCAAAAACAGAAAAAGCATGAAAGAAAATCCTGAAAATTTCTCGGAGAATATTCTCCAGAACATAGCTGACGACCTCAGCACAATCAATGGTACGTGCACCGAAATCAAGGAGTCGCAGCTCAACTGCGCCACTGCCGACGACCTGACCAATATGGGTATCACCATAACGTCAGCCGTTACAGAAAAAGTAGATGAGATGCAGGCATCCATCGAAACACAGACGCAGACGGTCAGCGAAATCGGGAGCAATCTGACAGCCTCAGTCGATGACCTGAAGACTGAAATCACCAACAAGATTGACAACTTCACCGCCAATCCACCGGTACAGAAGATTGAAAAGACAATCCGTATCGCCAAGGAATCATGGCAAGTCTATCTCACCATGTTCATCTCGGTGTTCACCTTCATCTTCTTCGGAGCTGCCACTATCTGGCAGGAGTCGCGCATCGAACGAGCCCGTATCTCCGACATCAAGTATCACTACATCCTGATGCACGGAGGAGTTAACTCCGAGGGACTCGACAGCATTCAGAGCTGGTTCCGCGACCCTGAACGTGTCAAGCAAATCGAAAAAGAGGTGAAAGACTACGAAGACCGTGTGCAGGAAACCGCCCGCGCCCTCGATCAGAAGCACCGCCTCGAAGAAAAAATCAACGAACTCAATTCCAAAACCAACAACAAAAATCACAGAAAATGACAGCACTCAACAACCTCATTTCGCGTGTAAAAAACATCTTCGGCCGCAAGGCTACACCCGCTACCAACGCTGCAACAAGCGCAGAACCTCCCACCGACATATCGGTCGTAAGCGACCTTCGCCTGAAAGTCGCACTCGCCGACATCGAGAAATATCTCGGCGACAACTTCGGCACTCCGACCGCGAATCTGCAATATAAGGAGTACACCAACGGGACCAGTCTGACCTCCGAAGATGCGACCTTTGCCGTGTCGCTCGTAATACTCACAACGCCGGACGGAGCCTTTAAACTCCCCGACAACGTGCTGCTGCTCGGCGGAGTCACCTCGACAAACGATATAAAATGGCTCGGTGTCGAACTGAGAAAGTTCACCAACTTCCTCATGCAACTCTGCCCCAAACATCGCATCCAGCACCTCGCCTTTGCCTTCGACAAGACCGAGAGTGACGATTCCCACATCGTCAAAGTTAACGGCCTGCCGCTTGCGTAGCAAGAACCCGACGTCACCTGCATCCGCCTTTACTAAGAAGGAAATCCAACCCAACGTCCCGACAAGAGAAATGCTCCTGTCGGGGCGATTTACTATAAGTTGATTTATATACTCACATAATCAATCACATAATCAATAGTCCCATTATCAATAGATATATCACATGTTGAATCTTTCCTATTAAGCCCTCTATCAGTCCATGTTGCACAGCATAAAAATCGATTTGGCGACTATCGAATAATTCCGTATTTTTGCAAATAAAACAATCAAATCAACCCTATAATGGCAGACCTAAAAACAAGCCTTTCTGGCCGATTAAGAAATACCTCACTACCAAAAACTTCTGCACTATTTCCTCTCTTTGAGGCAATAGTTAACTCGATTCACGCCATTGACGAAAGAGTTGAGCAAGATGGTTCTACTTCTTTAGATGATTGCCGTATAACTATTACAATCATCCGGTCTCCACAATCTTCCTTTGATACTACCAAAAAGGCTGAAATCATAGGATTTAAGGTAATAGATAACGGCAGCGGTTTTAATGAGAACAATTTCAATTCCTTTCTAACCCTTGATTCTGAATATAAAGCTTCAAAAGGCTGCAAAGGAATCGGACGTTTGTTATGGTTGAAAGCGTTTGGATCTGTTGCGGTAGATAGTTATTATCTAGAAGACGGTACCCCTCACCATCGTTCTTTTGTCTTTACAAGAGAGGGAATGACCCAAGATAAATTGAATGATTCGTACAAATGTATTTACCAAACTACGGTGTCATTAAATAATTTGCTTCCGGAATATTCCAAGGCTATCCCAAAATCGGTTGATAAAATAGCTGAACGAATTATTGACCATTGCTTTTGGTATTTTTTAAGAGATGGTGGCGCTCCTCACATAGTCATTGAAGATGGGGATGATAACGCTAATCTGAATAGCATTTTTGAGTATTCAAAGAGTGCGGAATTAAAAGCGGATTCATTTGTGATACGAGGTAATGAATTTGAAGTTACGCATATAAAATTAAAAGCAGGAAGTCCTTTTAGAAATTCTGTTTTATTCGGAGCCGCTAATCGTTTGGTGCTAAGCGAGAGTCTTGAATCTAAAGTACAAGGATTATATGGCGATCTTATGGAAGAAGATGAACAAACATTCTCGTATGTTTGCTTTGTTTCGTCCAAATATCTTACTGAACATGTATCTCCAGAACGCTTGAAATTTGACATTTCTGAAAAATTGGACAAATCGGTCCTTTCAGAAGTAGAAATATCATTTGAGGAAATCAGAAATGGAGTAATTGAATCTGTTACTAAATTCCTTGCCAATTATCTTGATGACAATCTACAACGAACAGAAGAACGGATAAGAGAATTTGTTAATTCAAAAGAACCGAGATATCGTTCAATTATAAAGTATCTCAGTCCACAAGACAAAGCCTTTAATCCAAATATCTCGGATAAGGATTTGGACTTAAGACTTCATAAAAGGCTAAAAGAAGTTGAGTCAGACTTGATTTCGCAGGGCCATGAATTACTGAATAATACAGCGTTATCATCTGAAGAGTATAATGTTAGGCTAAATAAATATTTACAAAAATCTAGCGATGCTAAAGCTTCAGATTTGGCAAGTTATGTAGCTAAGCGCAGAGTCATTATTGATTTATTGGAGAAATCCTTAGAGAGATTAGATAATGGCAAGTATTCTCGTGAGGAGGTCATTCATAAGTTAATTATGCCAATGAGAGAAACTTCCGAGACTATTCTACATGAAGAAGATGCTAATCTTTGGCTTATAGATGAACGTTTGGCTTTTCATAGTTTCTTAGCATCGGATAAGACACTGAGGTCTATGCCTATAACCTCCAATGATTCCACTAAGGAACCTGATTTATGTGCGCTAAACGTATATGATAATCCTCTTTTGGTAAATGAAGGGACAGCTTTACCTTTGGCAGCAATAACAGTAGTGGAGTTAAAGAGACCAATGCGCGATGATGCTAAGGGTGGAGAAAATGACAATCCAATTGAACAAGCCCTTAGTTATCTAGAGAAGATTAGGCAAGGCGATGCTACCACCCCTCAAGGGCGTCCTATACCTGCACCAAATGATATACCTGGTTTTTGTTATATCATTTGCGATATAACACCTACCATAAAAAAATGTTGTAAAACTATGGGATGCTTGCAAGAAGCACAAGACAAAATGGGCTACTTTGGATATCATCCTAATTACAAGGCATATATTGAGGTTATATCATTTAATAAACTTATTCAGCAAGCAAAAGAACGAAACAGAATGTTTTTCCAAAAACTGGGCATTCCTACAGGTTTATAATAGACGAATAATTCATCAAATGAGAGACGAGGACGAAATACGTGACGAGGCAAAAATCATTCTTGGTTTTGATGCCGTTGAAAAAAATATTAAACAAGGAACCGGGCAGATAAAAACTTTCAATCAGCTAGGGTTTAAAGGCATATCTGATAAACCAGATGGTTGGTTTCTACCTGATGATGTTAATGCTGTCGCAATTATATTTGAGGCTAAATCAGAGAAGGAAGATGTCAATGATATTAGGTGGATAAATGAACTTAAAAAGAATCTGAATATAGCCGTTCAAAAATATAAACGAGTTGTTGGCATTTTATACAATGGCAAAGAAACTCTTGTCTTAAAGTCTTCGGATACCACGGCTCTTTCATTTAACTTTGATGCTATAATGCGCCACTGTTAATCAGGTAGTTATATGTAGCAGTTACGCAATGGCTGTATTAATCTCATTTTGGATAAAAGGGTTAATGGCTTTTAACTAACTATCAGTCATACACTTTGAAAATTCCAAGCATTTTTAAATGAAAGAGCCGTGTTCGGATACTAGACCTGTACCAGGTAAAAAGGGGTTATTTGGCCCTGTTTGGTATGAGGCGGATTATGACAAATTATCCAATGTTGCCAAAACTCTACAACCTAAGCAATATTATCTCAATCTTTTTAATTCTCAAAAAATAGATAAACAAAAGATTTATACGCTCACAAAGCGGATAAATGATTGTTTACACGTTGATTTTGGCATTAAAAATCTTTTTCATAGGATGATCTTTACAGCCTGTGCTTTGGTTGCTAAAAGATATGATGCTACTCTATTTAAGGGGATGCCATTCTCTCTAATGAAAGGATCTATTTTAAGTACCCTTAATAAATCGCTTGAAGCAAGTAAACGGCAGAATTTGAAACTTGATTTACTAGAAGAAGTCTATAGCGAAATAAAAATGAATAATGATAGTAACCAAGAAGCTATTAATAATTTCATTGAGTGGGTGAGTGAGATTTCTGAGAGTGTAAGTTCTGACAATTGGAATGGCGAGGATGTTATGGGAATCTTCTTTAACGAATTTAATCGTTATAGAAAAAAATCCGATAAAGGTCAAATTTTTACACCGGATCACATAACATCATTTATGTATAGACTTATAGATTGTAGCATGACAGACAAAATATTAGATGCCACCTGTGGCTCGGGGGCTTTCATTGTCAAAGCCATGTGCAATATGATAAAAGAGAGCGGCGGAGTCAGTACAAAAGAAGCAGAAGATATTAAATCGTCGCAACTTTTTGGTATTGAAGTGGATCGAGAAATATTTGCGCTCGCTTGTGCAAATATGTTAATTCATAAAGACGGCAAGACTAATTTAGCACAGCTCGATACAAGCACGCAGGCTGCATGTGAATGGATTCGAGAGAAAAATATTACAAAGGTTCTTATGAATCCACCCTACGAGCGCAAATATAAGTGCATGACAATTGTAAAAAATGTCTTAGACAATGTGCCAGAGGGTACTATATGCGCTTTTATCTTGCCTGACAAGAAACTTGAAAAAGACGGAGCAAATAAGACTTACGGAAATCGTCTGCTTAAGAACCATTATCTAACAACTATTATTAAGCTACCTGAAAACTTATTTTTCGGTGTTGGTGTTACAACAAGCATTTTTATTTTTATTGCTAGGAAACCTCAAAATGGTCGAAATATCATCGGCTATTATATAGAGGACGATGGACTTGAAACCGTCAAAAATCAGGGGAGACAAGACATTCGTAACCGTTGGCAGAGCATTGAGGATTATTGGATAAAAGCCATACATGATGGTATTGACAATCAATATAACACGCGGCAAATTATAGTGCCTGGCCCTAATAGTTTGTCCTATAAAATGCCTACTAAACCCTTCGAAATATACGAAGAAGATTTTGCCAAGACCGCATTAGATTATATTATGTATGAGCAGGGTATCAACGCATCGGCTCTTGGACATAATTTATTAACTAGTGTGCTTTATTCTTCAAATATATCATTAGAAGAATCTGATTTAAATATACAGCTTAAAGATTATAGAAATGAGAGCCGTTAATCTTGATAGTTGGGGGAAATTTAGCCTCTCTGATTTATTTGATGTAAGACCGACTAAGGCGTACAAGAAAACCAATCACGAACTTTTCGACGATGCTGGTATCAACCCTGTTGTTGTAAATTCATCTTATAACAACGGTATTGGGGGTTACACTTCACTCCCAATCACTGAGGATGGTAATATCTTGACTTTTAGCGACACAACTACCTCTAAAGCTATATTTTATCAAGAGCGCGCTTTTGTTGGATACCCCCATGTTCAAGGTGTTTATCCCAAAATATATAAAGAACATTGGAATAAGAATACATGGCTGTTTTTTCTAGCTGTCTTCAAAAGTGCAGCAATTGGTCAAGGATTCGATTATGTAAACAAATTTACACGAGAATTAGCTCTAAATCTGGAGGTTTATCTTCCAGTTACGGCTGACGGCACACCTGATTGGTCATTCATGACGTCTTATATTAATAAGGTGTTATTTATTCAATCCAATAGATTTTCTCTCTTAAGAAGTTTCGATAATACTTTAACGAAAGTTCAGTATCAGAATTATCACAACTTTTCTCTTACTGAAATCTTTGACATTGATATGGGTTCTAAATTGGATATGGTAAAAATGGATACCACAAATCCTGAAATAGATTTTGTTGGAAGATCATCAGAAAATCAAGGAGTCACTTGCAAAGTGGATAGGATTGTAAATCTAGAGCCGTATAAAGCCGGGAATCTAACATTAGCTCTTGGGGGTGCATATTTGGGGGCATGCTTTGTGCAAAGAAATGAGTTTTATACAAGTCAAAACGTTGTCGTGCTTATCCCTCGTGATACTCTTTCGATAGAAACTAAACTTTTTATTGCAACCACTATATTTCGAGAGAGTCAACTTCATTATAAAGCCTTTATAGACGAGCTTAATAGACATATAAAAAAAGATTTTAGGATTATCCTTCCTTCTTTGGAAAAAGCTGGTAAAATAATCCCAGATTATAATTATACGCATAATTATTTCCAATCAATCCTAAACAGACAGAGAAATAACATAAAGCATTTAATGTCATAACTGTAGTGAGCTTTGACAATATAATCACTTACAATGGCACCCTGAAGCATGACACGAGGGACGACTTTGACATTCCGAGGTCAGGGGGAAAATATCGGACGACTTAATGATGTCATCCCAACAAAAAAATTAGCCTCATAAACACGGGTATTAACATGTATCAAGGATTCATATTCAATATAATGGTCGGCTCTCCCAGTGATGTTACTGACATCGCCATGAAGGCCGTTGAGTGTATTAACTATTGGAATGCACTCAACGTTCACGACCATAAAATCACATTAGTGCCTCATCACTGGACCTCTTCTTCTTATCCGTCTCTACGCAAACCTGCACAATCGCATATTGATGATGTTATGGTGAATAGAAGTGATGCACTTGTGGCTATCTTTGGGTCGCGTTTAGGTACTCCAACCGATAATTTTCTTAGTGGGACCGTTGAGGAAATAGAAGAACATCGCAAGGCCAATAAGCCTGTGATGGTATTTTTTAGTGATAAATTCGACTCTTCGCAAGATATCGAACAAATTACAAAGGTCTTGAAATATCGTTGCCAATTGACAGGCTTATATGAAACTTTCAATGGGATAGCAGATTTTGGAAAGAAGTTTGCAGAAAAGCTACACCTTTTAGTCCAAAATGAATTAATCCCCCTTGTTCCCGAAAAAATTGATGATAGCAGTATTCAGAAAACTGTTACGTTTTCTGATGATGAAATTGCTATCATGAAAATGTGGTGCGCAGCTAAATCAAATTATTTGTCCAGACATGGTTTTATTGGGGGTAAAACAGCCTTCTCTTTTAGTGGGCGTATGGTAGAGACGCAAAGTGCATCAGAAACCGCAAAAATGGATGACTTTATTTCTCGACTCGAATTAGCGAGATTTATAGAAATTTATGGATTTGATAAGTATGGTTATCCAACGTATAAAATGACACTAAGAGCTTATGAAGAGTTTGCTTCGTAAACTCCAACACCGCGATTTTGTGTGTATGACCTACTATCTCAATAATATGACATAATTCATCCGTTATAAATAATTACCTTCACCAGAAATATGAGTGAGTTTGACGAGTACATAGTCCACGGAGAACCGGGACAGAAAGAGAAGGCGGATGCTTGGCAGACGGCAATCGGTCTTCAGGATGTGGATGGGTTGAAGGTTTCGACCTATCTCCTTGACACTGCGCGTCAGCATATCGAGGGTGACATCACCATTGATGAGGCTCGCGAACGCATTAAGGCATATTATGAGACAAAATCCGGACATGATGCTGTGGATGAGGAAGGCGATAAAGTTTCTGCAAATATCGCTATGATTCTCAATGAACCGTCATTCGCATTTTCTTTAGTTGGGCTTATATCTATTCATCGGCGTATCTTTGAAGGTGTATTCAAGTTTGCCGGACAACTGCGCAAGGTCGAACTCAGTAAAAAAGAATGGGTGCTTGGAAGAAATGCCTCGGTGAGTTACCAACCGGCTGTTGACTTACGCGAAGCTATCGAATATGACCTGTCACGGGAGAAAGAGTTTGACTATTCAAATCGTCCAATGACGGAGATTATCAATCACCTATCTCAGTTTATTGCAGACCTATGGCAAATACACCCTTTCCGTGAGGGCAACACTCGCACAACTGCGGTATTCCTCATAAAGTATCTCCGCTCGATGGGTATTCCGGTAACCAACGATATGTTCAAGGAACATTCATGGTATTTCCGCAATGCCCTCGTCAGAGCATCATATAAAGGATTGAATATCTCGCCTACAACCGAATTTGTGGAACGATTTCTCCGCAATGTGATTCTCGGCGAAAAGAATGAACTCCGCAACCGTGATATGCTCGTCGGGGTATCCCTTCCGACAACATCTGCCCAAAGTATCACGATGCCCAATCCAAAGTATCAATTTGACACTTTGGATTGTACTTTGGAAGAGTTGGCAGTACTCAAGACTATCGAAGACAATCCTAAAATCACCCAGACTGAGATTGCAAAATCTATAAAGAAATCAGCATCTACAGTCAAGCGCATTACCTCTGACCTCGTCAAAAAAGGCATAATAAGTCGTCGCAACGGTCGTCGCAACGGCTGGTGGGAAATCTTATCAAAAGAATAACGATTATGACTGAAAAAGAAATACTTCAATTGCGCGACTTGGCTGAGGCCGGAAGCGGTGTACGCCGTGCGTTGGAATATGACCCGGATGCGGTTTTCTCGAATGGTGTTTCCGACAAGGAAATCACCCATGCCTCCAATGAGTTCGTCATCACCATTCCCCGGAAAAGTAGCCAAGTTACTGACCAAAGTAACTTAGTTACCGACCAAGCATCCTCAAAAAGTGAGCAAGTTACTGACCAACCTCACCGCAAAAGTGACCAAGTTCCCGACCCAGTTATTAGTAAAACCGACCCAGCTTACTTTGAAGCCGACCCTCCTATCGACCCAGTTCCATCAAAATCCGACCTACCTACCGACCCAGTTAGGCTAAAATTATCAAAAAAGCAACAGGATATTCGCAACTTTTGCTCCGTACCAAGAAGTCGTAAAGAGATATTGGAACGTGCTGGAGTTTCTGCGCATTTTGATAATAGAAAGAAATATATCTATGATTTGGTTGAGGCTGGTGTACTTGAACCCACCATCCCCGAAAAGCCCAATGATCCGAATCAGAAGTACCGACGAAAGAAATAATCGGATAACTTTACCCTCAAATTAACGACAGAAACAATGAATAAAGACCTTGACACACAGATAAAGGAGGCTCTTAAAGCTTATCTGGCTTCGGGAGTTGAGGAACAGGTGGACTATCATAAATTTTACCTCTATTCCATCGTGACCAATTCCACTGCCATTGAGGGTTCTGCTGTTACCGAAGTTGAGAACCAACTTCTTTTCGATGAAGGTATTGTAGCGAAGGGCCGCTCATTGACTGAGCAGATGATGAACGTTGACCTGAAAGATACTTATCTTCATGCTTTCAAAATTGCTTCCGAGAAACCCATATATACACCTCAACTATTGCAACAATTGTCTGCCCTCGTGATGCGCCGTACCGGAAGTGAATACTCTACTATTGCCGGACAATTCGATTCGTCAAAGGGTGAGTTTCGCCGGTGCAATGTCAGCGCGGGTATTGGCGGCAGGAGTTATCTTGCATATAATAAGGTTCCCCGAGCCGTGGATGATTTTTGCGAATGGTTAAACAAAGAGATTGCTTATGTTGACAAAACGGATATTGCGGCATGTTACCGTCTGAGTTTTGAAGCTCATTTTAGGCTGGTAACCATCCATCCTTGGGTAGACGGCAATGGACGAACTACTCGACTGGTGATGAATATGATTCAACGGCAGTTAGGACTTGTTCCTTCCATAGTCAGAAAAGAAGACAAGGGAGAGTATATCCAGTCATTAGTTGATAGCCGTGAGAATGACGATTCCACCATTGCTCAGGATGTAATGCTTCGCCACCACATCGACAACCTCGACCGTCGAGTTTTGCAGTATCAAGAAAATAACATTGTAAATCCGGAGTTTAACACTGTAAATGACACTGTAAATTCGCAGAATGACACTATAAACAATTTGAAGAAAGGGCTGAAGAGGATCTATGTAGCTATTCAAAAAAATCCGGAAATTACCCATTCACAACTTATGGAAATCTTCAATATCTCTGAATCAACTGCCAAGCGAGCAACCAGAGATCTCAAGAAATTAAGCTACATCGAAAGGGAAGGTTCAGACAAAACCGGTCGATGGGATTATTCTGAAATAATTCCTGTCATCAAG
This sequence comes from Muribaculaceae bacterium Isolate-013 (NCI), assembly GCA_004102785.1. Classification (GTDB taxonomy): domain Bacteria; phylum Bacteroidota; class Bacteroidia; order Bacteroidales; family Muribaculaceae; genus UBA7173. Next base: position 5,588 of record SCEJ01000055.1, on the reverse strand, counting down.
TAACATTATCGGTATAGTAACACAAGACAATTCAAGCGTAGATGAACGATTCGAGAGAACATCTGAATCCTATCATAAAAGAGATTCAGGACTGGATCCTTGCAGAGGAACGAGCAGGAAGGAATGTTGACATAAACAGAATCAATGAACGTTTGCAAACCGCAACAGCTCTTCATAATAGCACACCGAGAAGTGATTTCAATGGGCTGTCGCCGGAAGAAATGCACAATGTCATGTATCATCCGTTTACTGAGCAATGTGTGGTAAGCCTGAACAAATTGTGTAAAGAACAATATGACAAGATTCCTCTTGTCAGGCAGGCTATTTATCTTATGAACACGCTCAGTGAGACAGAGCTAAAACTCACTAAACTCGGATGGCTTCCTTTGAAAACTGTTGCGGAAACCTATCGTCTCGGACAACCCGAATGGATAATCGAAGAGTTCAAATCTAAACGAATCAATGAATATGATGCCAATTCCGTATGGATGGCAAGAATCATACTTGATTTGCTTGGATGGATCAAGACGAGGAAAGGAACGCTGTCGCTTACACTAAAAGGTAAAAAAGCATTATTGGATATTGACTCGGCTGCTAACGAGATATTGCGATTCTCTCTCATCGGTGTCGGATTGCATACGTTTGATGGGAACGAAGATGGTCGAATAGGCAATCTGGGAATGGCGTATAGCGTGTGGCTGCTTAATAAATTTGGTTCGACATGGCATTCCGGCGAATTCTATCAGGAACATTATCAAAAAGTTTTCACTTTTACAGACATTTACAATATTTACGAAACCCGCGTCTTTGCGCGACTGTTCTACTGGCTTGGATTAGTAGAAACGAGGCTCAATAAGCATACTAATCCTCCTTATCCATGGGAATACCGGAAGACAGACCTGCTTCAGATAATTTTCTCATTCAAAAGACAATAACAACCAGATAAAAGTAAAAATTATGAAAAAGTTTGGAGGCATAAGATATAATTCACGGTGGGATGGATCAACATGGTGCATCTTGGGACTGGTTGCGGTGTGCTGCGTTGTTCCCTGTTTTTTGGATGACGGAATCTGGCCGACGATTGTTTGTCTTGTGATGTTGGCGTTTGTCTTAGTGACTTTTCTAAGTATATATTACCGCATTGATGGGGATAAGCTCGTAGTGTACTCTTTCTTTATTCCCACCGCCTACCCAATTGACAAGATTAAAGAGATCAAACCTACCAAGAGCGTACTCTCATCGCCGGCAACTTCGTTGTCTCATCGCTTGGCAATCACCTTTACCGACCGGAAGATTCTCAAAAGCTATATGCCGTTAATCATATCACCCGTGCGTCAAGAAGAATTTATCCGGCATCTCCGCTCTATCAATCCGGAAATTAAGCATTAGAGATGGAGAAATTGAGGTAATCGCTTTAATTATTAGCAGCTCAATATATCATATAATAAATATTTTTAGTATCTTTGCAGTATTAAAAGATAGATTGAGTATGGCAAAGAACACTATGGGGACTAAGTTACCCCGGAAACTGGAGCAGAAAATGGCTCTAATGGGCGAGCAGATTAAGCTCGCCCGGCTGCGTCGTAATCTTTCGATTGCGCAGGTTGCTGAACGTGCGACCTGTTCGCCACTCACTGTGACCCGCATCGAGAAAGGTTCTCCTACGGTTTCAATCGGAATCTATGCCCGTGTTCTTTATGCTCTGCAACTTGATGACGATCTTCTTTTGATTGCCAAGGAGGATACCCTCGGACGCAATCTGCAAGATTTAAGTCTGAAACATCGCCAACGGGCGTCAAAGAAGTCATAGTTCATAGACACTATGAATATATCGGCTCAAATCAAGTGCTAATATGACAAAAATCGGCTCAATTTGAGCCGATTTTCCAATAAATTTTAGTAATTTTGAGCCGATAAATTTTTCGTACATGACTCAAGAGATTGAAATCCTTCAGTTCCTTCACTACAATCCGGAGGCTTCACGTGCTGAAATAGGCTCGGCATTGACCAATACCCCAAGTCCGGCGACACTTAAACGAATGATTGCCGATGGTGTCACTAAAGGACATATTGAGGTTGTAGGTCGTGGACCGGCCACTCGTTATAGGCTTACTCCGCAGGCTCATGTGACTATGGAGTTGAATCTTGACACATACTTTAACAAGGATGTCGACGAGCGTCAGGTGCAGGAATCGTTCAATTTTGAGCTCATAAATGAAATTCTTCCAAAGGTGGATTTATTCTCCGATGAGGAACTGCAACGGCTTGATGACGCACAGCAAGTCTTCCGTCAGCATCTCTCGGAGATGTCCGAGTTGGAATATCGCAAAGAGATGGAACGTCTCGGAATCGATTTGTCATGGAAATCTTCGCAGATAGAGGGCAACACTTATTCTTTACTTGAAACTGAAAGGCTGCTGAAAGAGAAACAAACGGCAAGCGGAAAGACCAAGGAGGAAGCCGTGATGCTACTCAATCACAAGGATGCGCTCGACTTTATTCTCGATGTGCCGGACTATCTTAAAGATTTGACTGTCGCCCGTATCGAGGAGATTCATGCCCTACTAACAAAAGAATTAGGTGTTGAGAGAAATATCCGTCACCGCCGAGTAGGTATTACCGGAACCAACTACACTCCCCTCGACAATGAGTTTCAGATTCGCGAGGCTCTTGAAGATACCGTGCGACTAATAAACGGCAAGAATAATATCTTTGAGAAAGCCCTGCTCGCGCTCGTTTTACTCAGCTATATTCAGGCGTTCACCGACGGTAACAAACGTACAGCACGAATAGTGAGCAACGGCATTCTAATCGCCAACGGCTATTGCCCGATTTCATTCCGCACAGTGGATTCGATTGACTACAAAAAGGCAATGCTAATGTTCTACGAACAGAACAACATCGCCGTTTTCAAACACATTTTCATCGACCAATTCCTTTTCGCCGTCAAGACTTACTTTTAGAAAATTTATATGGAACGGTAATCAATCTCTCTTTCAAATTTGTTTCATCAATAACAACATATCCAACTATTATGGCTAAGAAGAAATCCAAGAATAAAAGCAAGGGACAAAAGCAGCCCGCACTTTCTCCATATCGGTTCATGCGTGAAAAAGCGCGAACCCTGCCAGTTGGCAAATGTTATATCGCTCCTCCTGATTGGCAGGAATCCGGAATGGCTCATGTCATCGTTACCCGAATGCGACCAAGCGGCAGTCTGGTTATGGGATCCTTTCTTGTCGATACGTTCTGTCTCGGCGTAAAGGATGCCGGGTACCATGAAAATATGACTCCGTATGATTTTGAACAGTACCTTGACAATTATAAAAACGGGATGGGACTTGAAGAAATCAGTTATAATGAAGCCCACAACATTATCTATGGAGCAATGGCTTTCGCTGAGGAAGGTGGCATTAAACCGTCAAAAGAGTTTGATCCGGCCGGATATATTCTGGAAGAGGATACGGATGACATACCGCTGATTGAATATGATTTCGGTAAAAACGGCAAACATTTTCTTGTTGTCAATCCTGACAGAAAGGAAATGCCATATTACCATACACTGAAGAAAAACCTTGGCGATGATTTTGAATATGTCATGCCTTACGGTGAAGACGTCGATAATGAGGACTTCGAGGAGGATGACAAGGAATTTCCTTTCTCAGACATAACCCTAAATGACGTAAAAAAGGCTCTGGACGGTATGCTCAAAATGAAGCAGGAATCCGATCGGTATCCCGATGAAAAATACACCTATCAATACCCCGACTATCCTCAGACGCTTTCCGTCAAGAATCAGTTTATAGCGGATGAGCTGCTTTCGCCTGACAATTACAGCTGTCTGCCCCGCGAGGTCATTGACCGGATTCTTGCCCTGCCGAAAGACGAAGCTGCACAAGACATCAGCAATGTCATACTCTATTCTATCGGCAAAACATATAAAGGTATCAATGATGATACAATCGAGAGTTGGAACAACAGTGCTATTATGCACTCCCTCATACTTCTCGCCCAACTTCAAAGCGACAAGGGTCTTGATGCAGTTCTTGAGATTATGCGACAGACCGATGAGTTTGCCGACTATCATCTTGGTGACCTGACTCCGGAACTACTACACCCTGCTCTTTATGCGTGTGGCAAGGATAATATCACCGCAATAGAAGCGTATCTGAATCAACCCGGACTGGACTCTTATCTCCGCTCACAGGCACCCGATGCTTTAGCAATGATAATCTTCAATCAGCCGGAAAGACGTGGCGAAATTATCAATGCGTTCCGACGGCTTCTAAACAACATGACCTCCAACCTTCCCGTTCAGAAAGCGTGTGATGGCACATTCGCCGGTTTTGTGATGAGCAATCTGATGGACATAGACGCGAAGGAACTCATCCCCGAAATCAAAGCCACATTCGCAACAGATTGTGTGAATAAGACCATAGCCGGAGACTGCAAAAATGTCATCAAAGACATCGAACTCGGTCGTGGAGCAATACACAATGACAAATATCAGATTCCTGACATATATGAGCAATATGAGAGTCTCAAAAAATTCATAACGAAACCAGAATAGTCCCGTTTTGTTCGCTCATCTGTATGTCGCGAAAAGTTACAGATGCGATATCCCTTTGATAATCGGATTATTGTAGCTACCTTTGCATTGAGTCACTGTTGTCGGTTTGGCAAATGCGACTTGTAACGATTTAAGTAGCAGACGGTTAACCACTTGCAATCATAGAAAATTCACGTCACTTGTACGGATTAGAGTTACACTTATCTGTATATCAACAAATTAACCGCTTCTGCATCGGCAAGCATTGACAAGATGTTTGAAAACGCCCCAAAATATGTAAGAAGGGAGAAGAAGGAAGCGGAGCCTATCGAGGAGTTCTACACAACGAAGGAGGTGCTGGAGAAATTCGACATCAGCAACTCATGGCTGTTTAAGATAGCAACGGAGAGGAATATTCCGAAGACCGTTGTCAGAGGTAAGACTCTTTGGAGCCGGAAGCATATTGACAAGGCTCTTACCGACAAACTGCCCGGCAACTCAACCGAAGATGAATGGTATTCGGTTGAGGAGGTCTGCGCCAAGTTCAATATGTCGAAGGAAGCCGTCTATCGTTTCGTGTCGGAGCATCGCATCAGCAAGCGGAAAGAGAAATGCCGTGTATTCTATTCCCGTCGGCAGTTTGACAAAGCGATGGGGATTGACTCGGAACTGGAACCGGAATACTATACAATGCCGGAGGCTATGGCTCGATATAACATGACACGAGACCAGATTTCGCATTATGTCCGCACTCATAATATTCCCCGTACATACGAAGGCAGATATGTGAGAATCGACCGAAAGGCTCTTGACGCACTCTTCGCTCCGCCCAAAATCAGTTAAAAATTGGTGAGCGGTACAAACCACTACAACATCACCGATTCACCATCAGCCATATATATAATTTAGCAATACTACTGGTGCGATAAAAATCGCGTTAGTTTAAAAATCATCAAATAAAGAGAGTTCTTTGACATTTTGGTCTGAATTGGTTGATGGGTCTTGTTTGGTTATAAGCTGTCGCAGGTCGACACGCTCC
>SCEJ01000054.1 GCA_004102785.1 Muribaculaceae bacterium Isolate-013 (NCI) | reverse complement strand
TTCGTTGCTCCTCGCTTATATTTATCTTCGTTGCTTGTCTTGACATAATTGGAGAGATAAGTATATGTAAGACAATAACGTTTGAAAATGGATTTCATTGCATTAATTCTTTAATAAAACATACTTATCCTGAAAAAATACAGTTATGAACAAATATTTCAAACGGATTGCCGGAATGTTTGTGGCCGTGGCAGCGCTGATGGCCGGCAACACCTCCTGCACATCCGATCTCGATACAATGCCGCTGGATAACAACCAGCTTGTCAGCCAGCAGGTATACTCCACCGCCGACGGCTACATGGGCGTGCTCGCCAAATGCTACGGCAACCTTGTCCTTACCGGCCAGCAGGGCGGCGACGGCGGCGACGGCGACCTCGAGGGCGCCAACGAAGGCTACTCCGGATATGTGCGCCTGCTCTTCTATCTGCAAGAACTGAGCACCGACAACTTCCTGATGCCCTCTTCATCTAACGGCCTGCGCCACTGCCTCAACCTTGACTGGGATGCCTCAAACGCCCCCGTCGTGAAGTGGACTTACCAGCGTCTTTACATGGGTGTGGCCTATTGCAACGAGTTTCTGCGCGAGTGCACTCCCTCCAAGCTCCGCGAACGTGGTCTCTGGGAGGAACTCGGCCCAAAATGCAATGAATACCGTGCGGAGGCACGCATGATTCGCGCCTACTGCTACGCACAGCTTGTTGACCTTTTCGGCAATGTGCCCATCATCGACGAGACAGTAGGCCCCAAGGACCTCCCCGTGCAGTATTCACGCAAGGAGGTGTTCGACTTCACAGTGAAGGAACTGAAGGAAATCGCCGGCGAGGAAGGCTCATCCGACGAGGTTCTCGCCAACCCCAGGGGCGCCCTCTACGGCCATGTCGACCGGGTGGCAGCATGGTTCCAGCTCGCACGCCTCTACCTCAACGCCGAGACATGGGGCTGTGGCAACCATTATGCCGACGCCTACCTCTATGGCCGCAAGGTTATCGACTCGCAGGCTTATCCTCTTGACAAGGACTACCGCCATATATTCCTTGCCGACAATGACCTCTGCACAGAAATCATATGGCCGCTGGCCCAGGACGGCGAAAAGGCGCAGTCGTCGGCCGGAACCAACTTCTATGTCAAGGCATTCGTCAACGGCCCGATGGACGAACTCTATCGCACCGGCGTGGGCTCGCGCGGCTGGGGCAACGTCCGCTCGAAAACAACTCTTGTCGACGCTTTCGATGCCGCCGACGTGCCCTTCGACACCGATGACACATGGGGCGACAACAAGGCCGACAAGCGTGCCCTGTTCATGACAGCCCTTCCTAACCAGGTGAAGGAGACTTGGGACGAAAACGATAACATGACCTCCACATTCACCCGCGGTTACAGCTACATAAAGTGGCGCAATGTGACCCGCCAGAATCAGATTCCGGCTGCCGGCGAAGCTTATACTTCGATTGACTTCCCGCTTATGCGCACTGCCGATGCATATCTGATGGTGGCCGAGGCTGTGCTCCGCGGCGGCGGCGGCAGCCGTAGCGAGGCTCTGACGCTTGTAAATGAAATCCGTCAGCGTGCTTACATGAGCGGTCCGTATGCCAAGACGGGTGTGCGCTCCGATGTCAGCGGCAAGATTACTGACGCAGAGCTTACCCTCGACTTCATCCTGGCTGAGCGCCAGCGCGAGCTCGCTTCGGAGTGCGTGCGCCGCACCGACCTCATACGCTTCGGTAAATTTACCACAGGCAACAACTGGGACTGGAAAGCAGCGCAGCGTCTGGGCGGCGATGTGGCCGATTATCTCAAGGTATTCCCCATTCCCGAGGACGAGATGGCCAACAATCCTACTCTTGATCAGAACGCAGGGTATCCGCGCACGGCTCTGAAGTAACCGGACCCCTTCCATACAATGCAATAAAACAGGGAATACTCCGTTGAGATTTTAAGACGGGTGTCAGGGCGATAGTGATTACCGCCCGCCCCGCAAAAAACAGGCAAGACTCTTTTTATCACGACACTACTTTAAGTCAGGCAAATAGTGAGTCAACGGAGTATTCCCTTATTTTTACTATAAATGAAAAAAGTACTAATATCAATCGGACTTCTCTGCGGCGTATTTTCAGCATATGCCCAGACCTCCTTCGAGGAGATAAAGGAAAATCCGCTCAAGGCAGGCGGCATATATCTGGCCTATCCGGTGACGGAGAGCGCCAACACTCCTGCTCCGAAAGGATACGAACCGTTCTATATCAGCCACTACTCCCGACATGGCTCCCGCTATCTGATCGGTGACCGCGATTACCGCCGTGTGCTCGACCTTATGCAGAAAGGGCACGACGCAGGAGCGCTTACCCCCCTGGGCGAGGATGTGCTCGGACGCCTTCAGCGCATATGGCCGGAGGCCGAGAAACGTGGCGGCGACCTCACGCCGCTCGGTGCCCGCCAGCACAAAGGGATCGCCCGGCGCATGTACAAGGCATACCCGCAGGTGTTTGCCGACGATGCCGAGATGACGGCCCGCTCCACCGTGGTGATGCGCTGCGCACACTCGATGATGGCTTTCTGCGAGGGGCTGAAAGAGGAGAATCCGCGGCTTGAGATTCCGAAAGAGTCGTCAGACCGCTACATGGGTTATCTCAACTACCATGGTGATGAATCGAACCATTTCACCCGTCAGGGAGGCTCGTGGTATGAGGAGAACCGCAAATTCCGCGAGGCAATGACACGCCCCGGCCGTCTGGTGGAGTCGCTGTTCGCCGACTCGCTGTTCGTGGTGCGCAATGTCAATCCGTCCGACATCATGTGGGGGCTCTACTGGATTGCCGTGGATATGCAGAACATGGAGACCCGCGAGGATTTTATGGATATCTTCACCGCCGAGGAGCTGTTCGACCTGTGGCGGTCGCACAACTATTCGTTCTATGTCACCAACTCCAATCCCCCCTCGGCCAACGGGCTGCTCCTCTCCAACTCGCGTCCGCAGTTGAAGAATATGCTCGAAAGCGCACAGCAGAAAATACGCGACGGCAAGCGCGGGGCTGACCTCCGTTTCGGTCACGACGGCAACCTGATACCTCTTGCGGGGCTTCTCAATCTCGAGAACTGCTATGGTTCGGAAGCCGACCCCTATAAGCTCCACGAAGTATATGCCGATTTTAAAATCGCGCCGATGGCCGGAAACGTGCAGTTGGTGTTTTTCCGTCCGAAAGATGTGAAGAAGCAGTCTGCCGACGGTTCGGATGTTCTTGTGAAATTCATGCTCAACGAGCGCGAGGTGCACGTGGATGCCCTTGATACCGACAATTTCCCTTTCTATCGCTGGCCTGATGTGGAAAACTACTGGACTTCACTTCTCAGCCAGCCGCTCCCGGAGCCTCTGGTTGACTGACGCTGGCGCTGTTGTAAAACTATTTCGAGGGTGTATCATATTTGCCAAATTCTATCAGGCAATTTTGATACACCCTCGCTGTATTTCGATGAGGGGCTGTCAGCGTAGATCGGAAGCCGGCACCTCTACCACAGATATTGCGGCTACGCGGAGGCGTGCCTCGAGATATTCGGCAAGCCGGCGACGGTCGGCGGCAGTGAAATGGCCGTGCACGTTGACCAGGGCGAGGTTCACGGTATCGGAGGGGGCTTCGCTGCGGTTGTCGTCGGCAAATACGGCGCGTGTCACCGCCAGCGACCGCACCGGGGGGAACACTACCCTGACCTCGGGCAGAAGGTCGGCGGCCGAGCCGAGGTCGCGCAGCGCTATCTCGGCTCGGAGCGAGTCGATGGTCTGCTGCCGCGAGGCAAGGAGGCTCTGGGTGGCGGCAAGCATATCGTTGGCCGGAGCCCCGTCGCGGAGCTGCCGGTCGGCCATGTCGCCCTGGAGTATGGATATTTTCGTGCCGTCGAGATGGTAGTAGCTCAGCCTTGATGCCAGGGCGGCAGTCAGGGAGTCGCGCGGCATAGTGGCGCCGACGAGGGTCAGCGTTATGGCTGAGGGCTGACTTGAATGCCAGTCTTTCGACACACTGATTACTCTTGTTTCGGGCCACCGGCATTCGGTGTCGACGAAATGGTCTACATTGAGGTCGAACCGGTTTTCGCGCAGCATGTTGTAGGTAAGGTAGATGCTTGGCAGCAGCGTGAGCGTGGCAACGCCGTACACCCATTTCTGCACGCGCCTCGCGCGCGCCGGGTCGGCGGCTTTCACCGGCTGGTATTTCATAAGTTTCACGCCGATGAATGTGGCCAGGCCTATGAACACCGAGTTTATCAGGAAGAGATATAGCGCGCCGAAAAAGTAGTGCGGCTGGAGCGTGGCCAGGCCGTAGCCCACGGTGCAGAGCGGGGGCATAAGCGCTGTGGCTATTGCCACGCCCGGTATCACATTCCCTTTTGAGCGCGAGCCGAGCGCGACGATGCCGGCGCCGCCGCCGAAAAATCCGATCAGCACGTCGTAGATGGTCGGTGATGTTCGGGCCAGGAGTTCGCTGTGCCCCTCGGCCACGGGCGATATGAGGAAGTATATGGCCGATGCAAGTATGGAAAAAATAGCAGCGGCCGCAAGGTTGCGCCCCGACCGCCTAAGAAGGGCGAAATCCTGTATCCCCACGGCAAGGCCGAGTCCGATGATAGGCCCCATCAGCGGCGAGATGAGCATGGCGCCGATAATTACGGCTGTGGAGTTGGTGTTGAGCCCGAGTGATGCGATGAAAATCGCCAGCACGAGGATAACGATGTTGGTGCCGCGGAACGACACCCCCTCGCGTATCGACGCCTCGGCTTCGGCCTGCGTCACGAGGTAGTCGGAGAGGGAGAAGAATCGTTCGGTCTGTTGTTTTAGAGAATCCCAGAGCACGTTGTAGAGGTTTTTATATATAGATGTGTGGAAATCAGATGGCGGATATGTGTGCCGTCCTCTTTTTTGATAACAGCGGGCTGAGGCACTATGTTTCTGCCTGAGTGGCAAAGTTACTCGAATATCATGTAATAATCAAGTCGCGCCGCAGGTTTTTGCGGCGGCGCGCCGCCGGGGAGCTTTTTATTTTGGGAGGTAAATAGTTTTGATTATATTTGCGGCTGAATGAGGGTGTGTCATGGCCCGGACGGTCCGTGGCGAGTCGCTGCGGCAAGGCCGCTTCCGGAGGTTATGACACCCCCATGAGGTTAACCACGTAAATTTAATACATGAACAAGATTCTGGAAAAGAGGCACTTCTCGGAGAAGGTGGTGCAGCTTGTGGTGGAGGCGCCGATGATTGCCAGGGCGCGTAAGCCGGGGCATTTCGTGATTGTGATATGCAACGGCAAGGGGGAGCGGATACCGCTTACCATCTCGGATGCCGACGCGGAGCGCGGCACTGTCACGCTGGTGGTGCAGGCTGTGGGCGATTCCACACGTGAAATCTGCGCCAAGGAGCCGGGCGAGTATCTCCACGATGTTGTGGGTCCGCTGGGCAAGGCCACGCATATAGAGCGCTTCGGCACTGTGGTGTGCTGCGGAGGCGGCGTGGGGGTTGCTCCGCTGCTCCCCATCATCAAGGCCATGAAGGAGGCCGGCAACCGTGTGATATCGGTTCTTGCCGCCCGTACCAGAGACCTGATTATCCTCGAGGAGCAGGTGCGCGAGCATTCCGATGAGGTTATCGTGATGACCGACGACGGTTCGTATGGCAACAAGGGTCTTGTGACTGAAGGCGTGGAGAGCGTTATCAACCGCGAGAAGGTTGACATGGCTGTCGCCATTGGGCCTGCTGTGATGATGAAGTTCGTCAGCAAGCTTACGGAGAAATACAATGTGCCCACCATTGCGTCGCTCAACACTATCATGGTCGACGGCACGGGCATGTGCGGCGCCTGCCGCGTGACCGTAGGCGGCAAGACACGCTTTGTGTGTGTTGACGGTCCGGAGTTCGATGCCCACCAGGTGGACTTCGACGAGATGATAATGCGTCTGAAAACCAACTGAATCTTACCGAAATGAACACTACAATATCGCCCCGTGACGCGCAGTGGCGCGAAGAGCTCCGCAAGGCCATGCCGGCCAAGGAACGCACATCGATACCGCGCTGCTCCATGCCGCAGCTTCAGGCTGACTATCGTGTCACCAACAATGAGGAGGTGAATCTGGGCCTCTCGCAGGAGCAGGCTGTGACGGAGGCCACACGTTGCCTCGACTGCCCCGACCCGCAGTGTGTCACCGGGTGCCCGGTGGGGATAAACATCCCCGGGTTTATCAAGAATATAGAGCGCGGCGAGTTCGGCCAGGCGGCCGAGGTGCTGCGCGAGACCTCGGCTCTCCCTGCCGTCTGCGGCCGCGTGTGTCCGCAGGAGCGTCAGTGCGAGAGCAAGTGCATCTACAACCGCATGAAGAAGGCTCCGGTCGCTATCGGCTATCTAGAGCGTTTCGCCGCCGATGCGGCCAATGCCGCCGCGAAAGGAGAAACCTCCGTGGCCGCCGGGCCCGCGCCCGATGCCGTGAAGGTGGCTGTCGTAGGCTCGGGGCCTGCCGGGCTGTCGTTTGCCGGAGCCATGGCCAGGCTGGGCTATAAGGTGCATGTGTTCGAGGCTCTGCACGAAATCGGCGGCGTGCTGAAGTATGGCATCCCTGAATTCCGCCTGCCCAACTCTGTGGTCGATGTGGAGATTGATTCGCTCCGCGCCCAGGGCGTTGAGTTTATGCCCAACTGCGTGATAGGCAAGACTCTCGGTTATGATGACCTTATGGAGATGGGCTTCCGGGGAGTGTTCGTGGGCTCCGGTGCCGGACTGCCCCGCTTCATGGGTATCCCCGGCGAGAATTTTGTGGGAGTGATGTCGTCAAACGAATACCTCACCCGTGTCAACCTCATGGGCGCCGGGCGCCCCGGATGGGCCACTCCCGTGATAAAGGGGCGCCGTGTGGCTGTGATTGGCGGCGGCAACACCGCCATGGACTCCTGCCGCACTGCCCGCCGTATGGGTGCCGAAGAGGTCTATATCGTGTATCGCCGCGGCGAGGAGGAGATGCCTGCCCGCGTGGAGGAGGTGCTCCACGCCAAGGAGGAGGGGGTGAGATTCCTCACACTGCACAACCCCGTGGAGTATCTTGGCGACGAACAGGGACGTGTGCGCGCAATGCGGCTTCAGCGCATGGAGCTGGGCGAGCCCGACGCATCGGGGCGCCGCTCGCCGGTGCCTGTGGAGGGCGACATCGTTGAAATGCCCGTCGATGAGGTGATTGTAAGCGTCGGTGTGTCGCCGAACCCGTTGATACCCAACAGTATCGAAGGGCTGGAGGTTACGCGCCGCGGCACCCTCGTTGTCAACGACGAAACCCTTGAGACGACTCTACCGCTGCTGTTCGCCGGAGGCGACATTGTGCGAGGCGGAGCCACTGTGATTCTTGCCATGGGCGACGGCCGCCATGCCGCCGAGGCCATGCACCGCCGCCTTGCGGAAGATATAAAATAATTTTGAACAGTTACTTACTTAAATAAATTATGGACAGAGAGCTAACTATCGGAGAAGTGTATCGCGCGCAGATGGAATTGCGCGATCTCGCCCGCCATCCGAAAATTGTCGGACCGACGGCTCTTTCTGACAATTGCGAGATTTTTCTCAAACCTGAGAATCTCCAGCATACCGGCGCGTTCAAGCTGCGCGGCGCCGCCTACAAGATTTCACAGCTTACCGACGAGGAGAAGAAGCGCGGCGTGATAGCCTGCTCGGCGGGCAACCACGCCCAGGGTGTGGCTCTGAGCGCTACCCGCAACGGCATAAAGTCGCTCATCTGCCTGCCGCAGGGGGCGCCTATCTCCAAGATTGAGGCCACCAAGCGCCTCGGGGCGGAGGTGTGCCTGGTGCCGGGGGTATATGATGACGCATATGCCAAGGCGCTCGAACTGCGCGATAAACACGGATATACGTTCGTGCATCCCTTCAACGACCCTCTGGTAATCGCCGGGCAGGGCACAATCGGTCTTGAGATTCTCGAGGAGATGCCCGATGTGCAGGCTATTGTGGTGCCGGTGGGTGGCGGCGGCCTTATCGCCGGCGTGGCTTTCGCTGTGAAGACGCTCCGCCCGGATATAAAGGTTTACGGCGTGCAGGCTGCCGGCGCCGCCTCGATGGTGGAGTCGGTGAAGAAAGGGGAGCGCGTGCATCTGGATTCCGTGCACACCATTGCCGACGGTATCGCCGTGAAGGAGCCTGGCGACCTTACTTTCGACCTCGTGTCGAAGTATGTCGACGAGATGGTATCGGTAACCGACGATGAAATAGCCGGCGCTATCCTTGCTCTGATCGAGAAGCAGAAACTTGTGGCCGAGGGTGCAGGCGCAGCTGCAGTGGCGGCGGCCATGTACGGCCACCTGCCGGTCGGGGGGCAGAAGGTTGTGTGCCTGGTGTCGGGCGGCAACATCGATGTGAATACCCTTAACCGTGTGATTACACGCGGCCTGGCGCGGAACGGGCGCACATGCCAGTTTGAGATTGAGGTCAACGACAAGCCGGGCGTGCTCTCTGCGGTGCTTAAGGTTGTGGCCGACCAGGGTGGCAACATTCTATCTGTCAACCACGAGCGCATCTCGGCGGCAACTCAGGTCAATTCCTGCATCCTCCACCTGGAGCTCGAGACCCTCAACGCCGACCATATAGCCCGCATCCACGATGCCCTCGTGGCCGCCGGCTTCCCCCCGAAGTCAGAATAATCCCGGTACTCCGGTTATATAAGAGGTTGTATCAAATTGCCTGATGGAATCTGGCAATTTTGATACGCCTCTTTTCATGTTCGGGGCATTGTCTGAAGTGTTATCTTCACAGGTTCAGGTGGTGCGGCTCATTCGGCGCGGGAGGTGAGGATGCGGTAGAAGGAGCGGGGCAGGCGCACGTTGTAGAGGGGGAGGGCTTCGGCGAAGAGGGGTGCGATCTCCTCATCGGTGAAGCCAGCGATGCCGCACCCGATGCGGGTTACGTAGAATGTGGTCTGGTCCCATTCGCGGGCCAGGTCGATAAACTGATCCACGTAGGGTTTGATGGTATCCACACCCCCCTGCATGGTGGGAATGGCGTAGCTTTGCCCCTGCATCCCCACGCCCTGGCCCATTATGGCGCCGAAGCGGCGCACGGCTGTGCGTGCAGCGCCTCCGCAGTGCATTCCCTGGAGGTTGGAGCCGAATACGAACACTTCGTCGGGGCCGAGGCTGGTGATATTTTCGGGTGTGAACCGGAGGTCGTCGATGTTTTCCATTTCGTCAGATGTTCTTGAGGTTTGAGAGTTGCTTTTCAAGTTCGGCGGAGGAGAGGCGGGTGGTCAGCTTACCGCGGTAGGCCACGGAGATGTTACCTGTCTCTTCCGAGACCACTATGGCGAAGGCGTCGGTGGCCTGCGATATCCCCAGGGCCGAGCGGTGGCGCAGACCCAGCGAGCGCGGCACGTCGCTGTCGTGGCTCACGGGGAGGATGCATCCGGCGGCTTTTATCCGCGCGTCGGCGATGATAAGTGCGCCGTCGTGGAGTGGGGAGTTCTTGAAGAAAATATTCTCTATTAGGCGCACGTTGATTTCAGCGTTTATCATGTCGCCGGTTTTCTCATAGTTCTCGAGCGGAATCTCCTGCTCGATTACAATCAGTGCACCGGTTTTGCTCTTTGCCATCGACATGCAGGCGTATACAATGGGCATGACCCTGGCGTGAAGCTCGTCGGCGCTGTCACCCCCTTTCCTGTGGTGAAAAAGCGATGTGAGGAAGGTCCAGCGTTTTTTTGAGCCGAGTTCCACAAGGAAGCGCTTTATCTGTTCCTGGAAGAGAATCACCAGCACCAGCAGGCCGATACTCATGAATTTGTCGAGAATCGAGCCGATGAGTTTCATTTCCAGAATCTCGGAGGCCACAACCCACACCACTATGAATGCGAGCACGCCATAGAATATGTTGATTGTGCCCGACTCCTTCATCAGTTTGTAGAGGTAATAAAGGAGTGTGGCGAGCAGGATGATGTCAAGAATATCCTTTATGCCGAATGATTCAATCATAATGGTCGGTCAGAGAGGTTTAGAGGTTGAAAAGCTGCATCACGTCGCGGGTCTGCACCGCGGCGGCCACATCGTGCACGCGGATTATGGCGGCGCCGCGCTCCAGGGCGAGGGTGTTTAGCGCCGTTGTGCCTGGCAGGGCATCGGCCGGAGTAAGCCCCAGGGGCTTGTAGATCATCGATTTCCGCGATATGCCTACGAGGGCGGGGAGGCCGTCGAGCAGCGCCGACAGCTCCGGGAGGCCGCGCATCAGCTCATAGTTCTGCGGCGCGGTCTTGCTGAAACCGAATCCGGGGTCGATTATCACGTCCCTTACGCCGGCGAGGTTGAGCGCCGCCATGGCCTTGTGGAGCTCTGCGGCGACTCCGGGCACCACGCCGCCATATTCCGAATAGTCGGTGAACTGCTGCATGGTGGCCGGGGTGCCGCGCATGTGCATGAGTATATAGGGGGCGCCTTCGGCGGCTGCCACATGATATATTTCAGGGTCGATAAGGCCTCCGGAAACGTCGTTGATGATGTCGGCGCCCATCTGAGCCACAGCTCTGCGGGCCACCGCGGCGCGGAAAGTGTCGACCGATACAGGTATGTCGGCCGACAGCCGCCTTACGGCTTCGATGCCGGTCTGCAGGCGGCGCAGTTCCTCGTCGGGTGTCACATCGTTGGCCCCGGAACGCGTGGAATATCCTCCGACGTCAATCATGTCGGCGCCTTCGGCTATAAGTTTCTCGGCGCGCGCCTGCACGGCGTCGGGCAGAGAGCGCGGCGTGCGGGAGCCGTCGTAGAATGAGTCGGGGGTGACGTTGAGTATCCCCATCACCTGCGGGATGTCGAACGTGCGGAGCGAGCCGTGGAGTGTCAGCGTGAATGGTTTCATTGTAGAGGCGAAGTTACTCATTTATTTTTGTTCTTACAAAAACTTGCTTAACTTTGCACCGACTACTCCGAATCCTAAAATAATTTTGAACAGTTACGAATTCCTTATTGAATGAAAAACTACGGCATTGCGGCTTCGGCCATTATCATGGCTGTGTGCGGCGCAACGGCTATGGCAGGCGAGGCTGCCAGACTTTCAGGTTCCTTGATTGGCACTCCAGAGGCCCACGATGGCAATCCCCTTGAAAATATCTGCGACGGCGACCTCTCCACCAGTTTTTATGCCCTGCGCCCCGATGGCGCGTATTCGCGGCCGTGGGCCGGTTTTGACCTGGGCGCTCCCCATGTGGTGACGCGTATCGGCATCGCCCCCGCCGCGTCAAGCAAAAGTTGCTCGCGCCTGGCGGTGTTCCAGGGTGCTAATGAGGCCGATTTCGCTGATGCGATGCCTATCGCTATGGTTCCGGCCGAGGGGCTGACTCCCGGAGAGAGGTACTATATCGATGTGGAGGTGTCGCGCGGATTCCGCTATGTGCGCATGGTGGGCGCCGGCGGCGCGCAGATGAATGTAGCCGAACTTGAGTTTTACGGCACTCCGGGCGAGGGTGACGACTCGCGCTTCTTCCAGGTGACGCACCTCCCCACCATAGCGTTCAACACTCCGGGAATGGAGGAGATAAAGGCCAAGGACGACAAGCATCCCGGCTCTACAATCTACGTTATCTCCGACAACGGCTCGACTCTGCTCACCGACCGTGCCTGCCAGATGAAAGGGCGCGGCAACGGCTCATGGCAGATGGAGAAGAAGCCGTTTCAGATAAAATTTGACAAGAAACAGCAGATTCTCGCTGATGCTCCGGCAAAAGCCAAGAAGTGGACTCTGATCAACAACCACGGCGACAAGACGCTGATGCGCAATCGTGTGGCTTTCGACATGAGCCGGGCCATAGGACTGGAATACACTCCCTACTGTCGCTTCGTCGACGTGATTTACAACGGAGAATATGAAGGTTGCTATCAGCTCTGCGACCAGATGGAGGTGCGCCCGGGCCGTGTTGACATCACGGAGATGACTCCCGACGATGTGGCCGGCGAAGCCCTCACCGGGGGCTATTTCTTGGAAATCGACGCCTATGCCGACCAGGAGATTTCGTGGTTCAACGCCCACCACAACATACCGGTGACAATAAAGTCGCCGGCCGACGATGAGATTGTCGACGCGCAGCGCCGCTACATAGAGAACTATTTCAACATGATGGTCGACGCGGTCTATGCCTCCGACTATACCGACCCCGAGCGCGGCTACCGCCGTTATCTCGACCTCGAAAGCTTCCTGCGCTATTTCATCTGCGGCGAGCTCACCGGCAACACCGACACCTACTGGAGCACATATATGTATAAGGAGCGAGGCTCCGACCGGTTCGTCACCGGCCCCGTCTGGGACCAGGACCTGGCCTTCAACAACGATTCGCGCACATTCGATGTCAACGGTAAATCCGATTTCATCTACTGCTATTCCGGCGCCTCGGCTGCCGGAAACATGAAAGAGTTCGTGACCAGGATTGTCAAGGACGACCCTGCGGCGCGGCGCCGCGTGAGCGAGATATGGTCGTTGCTGCGCAAGCGCGACGATTTCAACGCCGAATTCTTCAACAACCGCATCGACGCCTACGCCGCCGACCTCGACGCATCGCAGAAACTCAACTTCCTCCGCTGGCCCATACTCGACCAGTGGGTGCACATGAATCCCCGCCCCCTCTACACTTATGAGGCCGAGGTCAGCGCCGTGAAAAATTACATAACCTCACGGTTCAGGAAACTCGACGAGCTCATCGGCATAGTCGACGTGGAGGATGAATCAGCCATCCCCCCCGTGACGGCCGGCACCGACACCTCGGCTCCCGCCGAATATTTCCGCCTCGACGGCACCTCCTGCGGCTCCGCTCCCTCCGCCCCCGGCCTCTACATCCTCCGCCGCGGCTCCTCCGCCTCCAAAATACTCGTGAAATAACCCATTCCCGTCGTTTCGCATATCATACCCAAAGCATCATGATTATTGTTTCATGGTGCTTTGTTTTTATTGTTCAGGGTATGTTTAAAATATATGAAACAGATATTGAGAATAGATGAGAGAAAAAGAGTGTTTAAAGAAAAAACTTTGTACCTTTGCATAAAGACTCACGCCGTGCGTCTTCCAAGAGAGGAAGCGAGGTGGGAGGTATAATAAAAGGCGTTTACTCGCGCTTTATTCTTGCTGGACTAAAATCGCCAAATTTTATCAGCAGTCAAGAATATAGCAAGGTGGACGCTCACGGGTATGTATTTACCTATCCGGGCTCATTCTATGCCTTAACTGGCATGGAGTGGGTTTGGGGTATTAACATATCGGCGTGAGTATCTGCGTTGTTTGTCTGACTGCTAAGGTGTTTGGCGATACCATGTCCAGCAGACAGCAACGGTACAGATACCCACGCTTTTTTGTTTTACCCGTCGCAGAGGGGTATTGGCGACATTTATTTGTTTGATGCCGCTATGAAAGCGACTGACCGACATAAACTAATCGACCGCATCAACACCTTGGAGGGGTTGACCGACGATGAACGCTCGGCATTGCTCGGACTTCTCCGTGAGCACAAGACCTATGGCCTTGTGTGGGAAGATAAGCCCGAAGAGGTCGTGGAACTACTGCGCAACGAGCTTCCTGTTCTCGTCGAGGTCAAAGACCGCGCATTGACCGATGCCGGCCCCGATGCTCCCAACCATATACTTATCGAGGGTGATAACCTCAAAGCCCTCGCCACCCTTGCATACACTCACGCAGGGAAAATCGACGTAATCTATATAGATCCCCCTTACAACACAGGTAATAAGGATTTTATCTATAATGATTCTTACGTTGACAGCGAGGATAGCTACCGCCATTCAAAGTGGCTGTCATTTATGTCGCGCCGCCTCCGCATTGCAAAAAAACTTCTCTCCGAACGTGGTGTTATATTCATATCCATTGATGATAATGAGCAAGCAAACTTAAAGCTGCTGTGTGATAGTGCTGAATTATTCGGCGAGAAAAATTTTGTGGGAACTTTTTTTTGGAAGCGCACAAGTACACCTCCTGCGCTTTCATATAAAATTCGACGTAAACTTGAATTTGTCTTATGCTATCAAAAGTCTTATATTCCGCAACGTACATTTGCGCAAGGTTATGTTGACGGTGGAGATGCGCCGCTTCTAAATTCGGGTAATCCGCGTGGCATACTTTCATTCCCAGTTGGAACTGTCCACTTTAATTTACCTGACGGAATATATTCTCACAATTCCTCCTATAAAATCGAATTACTCGATAACGTCGAAGTTGTTGACGGCTTAAATGCTAATGAATTTAGAGCCGCAGGTAATTTCAAGTGGGGCCAAGCAAACCTTGAAAGAGAAGTCTCGGAGGGTACTTATTTTTTGATTAAATCAAAGCAGTTCTCTCCCCGTTTCCAAAAGGCAACAAAGGCAACAAAAGTGCCATCTAATATTATTGACGAAGAAGTCAATGTCGGTACTAATGAAGACGCTCAAAAAGAAATGTTAGGTTTTAATCTATCTTCTTCATTCGACTATGCAAAGCCCTCCTCTCTTATATCGTATCTTGCAAAAATGCCTTTTTGGGACGATAAAGATATAACGATACTTGATTTCTTTGCAGGTTCAGGCACAACGCTTCATGCCGTAATGCAGTTAAATGCAACAGACAATGGGAAGCGTCAATGTATCATTTGTACGAATAACGAATCTGGCATTTGTGAAAACATCACATACGAACGCAACAGAGCAGTTATTCAGGGATACACAATGCCTAACAGCATTGAGGTAGCCGGACTTACCGACAACAATCTCCGTTACTACCGCACTGACTTTGTGGGCCGCAATCGCTCCATAAAGAATATGCGCAGATTGGTTCAGCTCGCTACCGATATGCTTTGTATCAAGGAAAACCTTTATGCCGAGAAGAAATCGTTTGCCGGTCTGCCAACCTACAAAAACATATATCGCTACTTTGAGCATGGCGAGCGGAGGATGCTCGTTATCTACGACGAGCGATATGTAGATGAAATCGTCAGGATGATAAGCTCCGTGGAAATCACATCGAAAATCAAGGTATATGTTTTCTCGCCGAGCGAAGACCCATGGGAGGTAAGCTTTGAGCCTGTCAACGACAAGGTAGAACTCTGCGCGTTGCCCCAAGCCATATATAATACCTACAAGCGAATACTTCCAAAGCGTCGGCAAAAACCAATCGAACCGACCGAGGAAGAAGATGCACTGGCCGGTGCTGACGATGAAGAAATCGGTGGACTTTTTGCCGGGATTATTGACGAAGTCACTTTATTGAACAATAAAGAAC
This sequence comes from Muribaculaceae bacterium Isolate-013 (NCI), assembly GCA_004102785.1. GTDB lineage: Bacteria > Bacteroidota > Bacteroidia > Bacteroidales > Muribaculaceae > UBA7173. The sequence goes on along the minus strand of SCEJ01000054.1, from coordinate 3,444 downwards.
GAGGCGACGAATGAAAACGCTGAAATACCAACAGGACGCAATTGGCGAGCTGACCGACAAGACTGTCAAGCTGCTAAACCTCGGCGGTTCGCGACGCAAGATTGTTTTCGAGGCTCCGACCGGGGCAGGTAAAACCGTAATGACCTGCCAGACACTTGCCAACATCGTTGACGAGCTGCGCACTCGCGGCGACAGCCGCTTCAAGGAGTGCGCCTTTATTTGGTTCGCGCCCCGAAAACTCCACCTCCAAAGCTACATGAGCCTCAAAGGTGCTTTTGGCGAAACCCGTAAGCTCACCCCGGTTATGTTCGACGAACTCGACCAAAGCGAGGGAATACAGCCGGGCGAGATTCTTTTCGTAAACTGGGAGAGTGTCAACAAGGAGAAAAACATCATGGTGCGCGACAGCGAAAGCTCCGCTTCACTATATGAAATCACCCGGCGCACACAGGAAGAACTCGGTCTGCCCATTGTCGCAGTGATTGATGAGGAACACATGTTCTGGTCCGCCACTGCCGACAAGACAAAGGCGGTGCTTGAACGCATCAGTCCCGCCGTTGAGCTACGCATCTCGGCTACGCCAAAGACTTCGCACCCTGACGAGCGCACAAAGGTGTATCGTCAGGACGTTATCAACGCCGAGATGATAAAGAAAGAGGTGGTGCTCAACCCCGAAATCGACATCAACGGCACGGAGGACGAAATAGCCATGAACGAGCGATTGATTAAGGCTGCGCTTGAAAAGCGCAACCAAATCGCCGAGGTATATAAAGCCGAGGGGGTTGACATCAATCCTCTGTTGCTGATTCAGCTTCCAAACGACAAGAAGGAAGCAATGACGGTCGATGATGAAAAGGTGGCTGAACAGGTCAGGACATATCTCCGGCATATGTGCGACATCACAGAGGAAAACGGCAAACTCGCCGTATGGCTCTCTAACGAGAAGTCAAACCTTGCCGGGCTTGAAAGTACCGACAATCTCGCACAGGTGCTACTGTTCAAGGAAGCTATCGCCCTTGGCTGGGACTGCCCGCGAGCTGCTGTTCTGCTCATATTCCGCAAACTGCAAAGCGACCAGTTTACCATTCAGACCGTTGGCCGAATACTCCGTATGCCGGAGCAAAAGCATTATCCTAACGACCTGCTGAATGTGGGCTACGTCTACACCGACATTGCCAAAGATAAGATTGAAATTGTAACGGTTGATGCCGGTTACATCTTGAACGATACGATTACTGCTCATCGTCGTGCTAATCTCTGCAACGTATCGCTCAAAGCCGTATATTCCGAGCGACCGAACATCGAGCGCAACTACCTCGGCCCCGACTTCCGTAAGGTGCTTTACGACACTGCGACCGATTTCTGGAAACTCGAACAGGGTGCCGAGCTTTTCTCTATCGCCGAGCTTGCCGCTATACGTGGTGACGATGAGGAATACCAGCCGCTACCCGAAACCGACGATTTAACCATAAACGAAAACCGCCGCCGCGTTCAGAATTCTATACGCCTCGATGTCAAGACAATCAATATCGAAATCCCCAAGGACGTGCACTTCCAAAACGAAGTGCAGACCCTGACCGTAGAACGAGCCAAATTTGCCCGTACCACCAGTGAGATCGACGGCGTTTTCATCGCCTATATCAACGGCAAAGGGGGGCAGTTTGAGCGTAAAGGGCGCACGGACAAAATCGCGAGCTTCCTTACGGAGCTTATCGCCGACTTCTTCGGCATCTACGAAACCGATGCAAAGAAAGTCGTGCTTTACCACGACAACCGCCCCAAGTTCGACAGGCTTCTTGAAACGGCTCTCGGAAAATACGCCCGCAAGCGTGAGGTTGCCGCTGCACGAGCCGCTGCCGCCCGTATCTATAAAGAACACGACTGGGAGGTGCCCGAACAGCGAGTATATGATGCGGAAACCAACCGCGTCGCCCCGGCTGAAAACCACGCTCTGCTGCCGTTCATTCAGCTTAACACCGCCTCCAATCCCGAAAAGGAATTTGTCAATTTCCTTGAAGCCAACTCGCAATGGATTGACTGGTGGTATAAGAACGGCGATAGCGGCAAAGCCAACTACGCCATTGAATACCATAAAGGGCAAGGCGGCGAAAAGGCTCTTTTTTACGTCGACTTCGTTATCCGCATGAAGAACGGACACATCTATCTTTTCGATACGAAAAGTGCTGGCAGCGATATTTTCGCCGCCGACAAGCATAACGCCCTGTTGGAATATATCAAAACCAACACTACCGCTGAGCAGCCACTCGCCGGTGGCGTTATCTTGCAGCAAGGCTCCAACTGGCTCTACTCGCCACTGCCAGTCGAGAACACTACCGACACATTGAACTGGAACAGTTTCTATCCATCTGAAGCGTAAATTGTGTTTGATATGATCAGAATTCATTATGGATAGCGACAACGCCGGAGGCGTGCCCGGGTGGGCGCGCCTCCGGCGTTGTAGTTCGCCCGACATGGGCATAATCTAACGGGTGAAAGTCCCGAGCGCGCCCCGATAGCGGGAAGCGCATAGTCCGAGGCAACGGTGTCTGCCGTGAGGAGAATCGGAAGGAAGCTAAGGACAAAAGTCTGGCTCCACGCACAGAAACTTGATATAAGGCTCGATGTCAGGGGTAAGGTTGCTACACAAACCAAAGCCCGAAAGCTATCCGGACTGACGAGAGTAAATCAAGGGAGTATAAGACAGAAAGATTATGTTCTTAATCGGGGAGGTCTGTGGGGCGAGCCGCACGGCAAGCAGTAACAACGAACCCACAGAAGTCAGCAGATGCCATAGTAGTCGTTGCCTTAAAGCTCGTGGGCGATGAAGAAGGGCAAAACTTAACCACACGAGCAAAACTTTATTTTACCCGATGAAAGGAGAAAAGCCGAAAACATCAGAAAGCTACCCTCGGAAGAATAGCGCGGAACGCGAAAGGTATGAGGGAGCGCCTACTTTGATTGGGATAGTTGGAGCCGAACTCGTAGAAGTGCAACTATCGTCAGACAGGATGTTAGAGTATATCCTAACTTCCGACAACCTTAACAACGCGAGTTCGGGATAAGGAACACCATAAAAAAGCTGAATCGGCAGCTTGAAAAAGCTGCCGATTCTTTTGGTAATATCACTGATATTTAGTAATTTAGAGGTGTCAAACAATAAATACTGTATCATGATTACCGAAAGTAAAGTTACTGAAATTTTTTGTATTGCAGATGATTTCTGCAAAGAATTTGAGGGTGAGATGGCAAAAAATGCACTTCCGTCCACAACTGACACTCCAAAACGGAAAAGAAAGCGCATGATGTCGGATGCCGAAGTCATCACGATTCTGATCTGTTTCCACTTCAATTCGTACCGAAACTTCAAGCACTATTATCTGGGATGTGTGCGCATTCACTGGAAGCATCTGTTTCCGCAGACATTCTCCTACAACCGCTTCGTGG
>SCEJ01000053.1 GCA_004102785.1 Muribaculaceae bacterium Isolate-013 (NCI) | reverse complement strand
CAATATCGAAGTTGTCTATCAGGACTTCGGGTAGGATGGCTCTGAGCAGTTGATCTGGTTTCATTGTGCAAAGATAACACTATACTCTTGATACTCTCTCCCGCCCACCGGAAAAATCCGCTGACCCCAAATGGTGTCAACCGAAGTCCGCCGTTCACCCTCCCCTCGAACCATTTTTTACAAGTTGCACCACACTTCAAGCCTCAATAGGTTCAGTTGTTCGGATTTTCCGAACAACTGAACCTATTGGGATTTCCGACAGATTGCTTTAACTACGGCGTTTGTTTTATAGTTCTTCTATTTCATCTTCATCATTCGGTCCTTCGGGGGGAGTGTTCGGGAGGAATGATAGGAAAACCCGAAGGAAGGCTGTGTCTTTGAAGAAGTAGTTGGGGTCATCTTCGAGCTTATCTTTGATGAAACTGAATCCGAAATTGGCGTATTGTTCCATTTTGTCGATGAGTTGGTCAACTATCTTCGCCGGTTTGATTTCTCCTTTGTCAAGGGCTATGAGGTTTATGTCGGTACGGGCAATGAGTGCCGCGAACATATATTCGCGTAATCTTGGATACTGTATTCTCCCGAGACGGCTTTCCTGTGTCCCCCAGTTGGAGATAGCCCAACCAAAGTTTTTGATTTTTGAGGAGTCTTCAATGAGTGGCTTTGTCTGGTTATTATACAGACCGATAAAAAACGCAAGAATGAAGACTTCATACCCGGCGCCGAAGGTCTTGCCTTTTACCTCGTTGAATTTGTTGACTCCTTTTCCGTAATCAGCGAATACACTGATAACGGAATCCTGGTACTTCTCCTCCCAGTTGGGATTGCGCTTACCCCATAGTTCGTATAATGTTTCCATGACTAGCGAATTTTTTCAATTAGGGTTCTAATGGTGGCCATATTCGACTGATCAAAATTGGCAGCTTTCTTGATGCGATAAACATTGCATGTAAGTCCGGCGATAGCCTCTTCATTAAGTTGACCCTTCTGAATGAAGTCCTTGGTTACGATGATACACTGTTTATGCAACTTATCGATTACGTTATAGAAGTCCTCTTCCTTTGAATCGCCGAAAGATGATGTGGCAGCATCAAAGATGAGAGGGTAATCCTCGTCACGTTTCTCCTGAGTGAAATCTGAAATGGCGAAGAGGATGGATATATACATCACCGTCTTTTGAGAGCCGGAAGGCTTCTTTATCTCCGTTCCATTGGAACTGAACAGCCGTATCTCAGTTGATTCATCGGCGGTTTGAATAAGTCTGACCTCACCATGGAAATCCGATGCGCTGAGTTTTACAAGATACTCGTTAGCCGTTGTTTCCAGTTCTGCCAAGAAACGACGGAGGTTTTCCTTTTTAGCGTTTGTGAATGCGGCGGCGATTGCTTCAAGAGCGGTGTGGACATCTCTCATGACCTTCACTTGCGAACTTTCGGGATCTAATTCATCAAGTTCCTTTTTGAGTTCAGCCATCTGTTTCTCTTGATACTTCAGCTCAGTCTCCAACTCAACCAAGCGTGCGGTGGCTCTCTCTCTGGACTTATACAGCCCCCTAATGTCATTGAACTCCTTTTCAAGCGCTGATTCGCTGAGATTCCCCACCTGTATCAGAAGTCGTGTTTTCTCGTCGATAATATCCTGAATCTTCTGTTGGGTTTTCTTCAGTTCATCCTGAAGACGTGCTACGAGACCCTGTCTGTCGGCAATCTCTTGTGCGAAGCCTGCAACCTGAGCCTCCTGTAAGCCACTTAGGGAAACGCTTACATTATGGAGTTGCTCGATATACTGGTTAGGGAATAGTTCTTGTTCTTGAATTTCTTTCTTCTGAGATTCCTTTAGGAGCTTGGCTTCTGTATGGCGGCGATACTCTTCCAGTTTGTGAACCATGAATCCGTATGCCTCAGAACCTTCCGGAGCCTCGCGCCCACAGACTTTGCAGATATGGTCGTGAATCATCTCCTCCATTGTCTCCTGATTGGGTAAATACCAAGGGAGTTCGGTAGCACCGTTGGAAAGAGCTCCGAGCATTTCCTTAGCAGCTTCAATTTTGCCTAGTTCTATGGCCTTTGTGCGCTCAAAGTCCCGATCCATCCGGCGCTTAGTTTTGCTGAGAACAGATATTTTCTCCTGAAACTCCTTTAGGATAGGTGAAAATGCGGCCAGAATCCACATCTTGTCAAGCAACGCGTGATTGTAATTAACCATGCCAATCTGAGCCATCAGTTTGTTGCGGCGCTCTTCCTGTGTTTTCAAGCGTTCTTTAATATCCTTATACCTTTCAGAAGCTTCTTGATTTTCTTCAAGTTCAGAGAGACTTTTGTCGTATATCTCAACAGAGCCACGTTTCTCCTTTATTTCATTACGGGTTGTGGAAATATCTGAAGACTGCCGACTAATCATTGCCTCCAGCTCTTTTGCTCTTTGTGAGACTTTTTTATCGGAACTGATTTCCTTTAAATAAGCTTTGTTGGCTTTCTCCTCAAAGTTCTGAGCGGTAGCAACCAGTTCATCAAACTTGTGAATGTCGGAGAATTTGTCTACTAAGTCCTTCAAGAGCGTACGATTCTCGAAAACATTCAATTCCGCCTCGCCTTTGAACATACTGAATTTCTGAATAAATGCATCATAGCATCTTTCAATCAGAGATTTGCCATTTACTGCTTCGCGTTCAGATCCATTTGTTTCGTAGCCTCTGTATGAGATTTTGCCAAGGCGGAAGCCTCCGTTTTCAAGTTTCTCAAATGAGAACGACTTTTCAACGGATTTCTCTCCATTATGGTCAAACTTTATATACACAGAAACTTCATCTATATCGCCAGCCTCCATTTGCGATTTCCGCATCTCGGATATTTGTTCGACACTAGACTTGTCTATTGTTGTGTCAAACAGCCATTGGAGTGCCTCGAAGAATGTAGTCTTTCCATCTCCATTATCACCGATGACAACAGTCAGTCCCTCCGAAAAGTCAAACTGGTTGTTATCTCCGTAATAACTGCGGAAGTTCTTAATTCTAAATTCCTTTATTATCATACGTTCCGTTTCAGATAGTCGTTGATCTCTTTCCAAAGTTCACGCTCTGTTGCGCCTTCCTCTGTTCTCTTAATGATTTGAGCAACGGTGTTAATAATGTAGTTGTCTGAATCGAGTGCTGAATAAATAGTGCCAATGTCAGCAGCTGTGTAGTTGCCGACTTTCATCAGCCGCTCATTCAGCAGGACGGCTTGTAGCATTTTGTCGTTGTTTGATATGTATGCCATTATTAGAAAAGAGATAATTCGTAATAATCAAGTGTTTCATGCAGCTCCTCATAAGCGAAATCTGTGTTTTCAGAGAGCAAAGCAAAGTCTCTCACTCTCCTTAATTCAGAAGCTAATAAGCTGCGCTCCATTTTGTAACTCTCAGCTGATAAAGATATTTCAGGGACAACTACGAGGTCATGTATTACAGCGCGACGTTTGTCCTTGTGAGTGCGAAGAATACGACCGCGACGTTGGATGAACTGGCGTGGGTTGCCGGTGCTAGCACAGAATATTGCCAATTCACTTCGTGGAACATCAACACCTTCGTCAAGACACTTCATTGAAGTCAGCACCTCAAGTTTGCCCGTGGCGAAATCTTCAAGAATCTGATTCCGATCACTTGTGCCGGAAACAAATTTCTTTACTGTGGTGGTCGGGCTTATTGACTGGACAATAGAAGTGTATTGGTCTATCAATGAATCCGAGTAATCATCATCAAAAGTTATCTCGGTATCATCATAAATGTCAGCTTCTTCAGTATCAGGCTTACTTCCCTCTGGTACATAGACAAGAGTGTATTTCAATGAACCTTTTTCTTTATACCAGTCTTGAAGAATTTCAGCAAAAATTTGCTGCTTGTTTGCTGCTTTATGTATTATTCGCTTACGCTTCAGAAGCAAGCGCATAAGAATGTCGTCTGAACCGGGAAACGATTCATTGTCATAATTGAAAAATTTGGCCAACAGGAGAGAAATTTTCATATACTCCGACATTTCTTCATCTGTCAATCTGACTAAATGAGGATAGTAGTTGTATCGACAAAGATACCCTTTGTCTATAGCCTCACGCATGGAGAATTCAAATGTATATCCATCAGTATCTTCACATCCGAAGAAACTATTCAAGAGTTTGTTCCCTCTTTCGTCGAACTGACGTTCTGGGGTGGCAGACAATCCGATACGCCGTACAAACTTTACAGCGTTTAGACGATTCAATATTCTGGGAGATCCCATATTGTGAGCTTCGTCTGCGATAAGTAATAGTCTTTTATTGATTTTCGGTGAGATAGATATGAGGTCTTTGAATATTGCATCTCTTGCGAAAGAGGCATATGTGGCAATAATTATGTAAGACGGTTCCTTGTCGGAAAAATTGAATTCTTCCTGAAATTTTATGGTGTCAAGCTCAGATTTCCATGATTTATTCTTTGAACAGACCTTTACTATGTGTCCAAAATTGAATTTCTTGCATTCTTCTTCCCATTGGTCAACCAGAGTCAAAGTCGGGACAAGAATAATGGCGCGATAGTAACCTTTACTCTTGTATATCTCTAACAAGCAATTGAGAGAAGTAAGAGTTTTACCAGTGCCGGTTGCCATTGCAAATAATCCCTTCTGCCGATTTTCTTTCCAATTGTCAAAGGCTTGCTGTTGATAAGGTCGAGGACCTGTAGGATAAGGAAATCTTGGCTCACTTTCTTTCGCCTTTTCCACATTCCGAATTTTGTCGATAGCCCTTTCAACCTTAGCCTTCGTCTTCTGCAATGCAGATTTAACAGTATCGGGCAGTGAACTGTCTGATATTTCACTGATGAGCTCCAACTCATCGTTAAGAAGCTCTTCCAATCCTTTCACTTTATGACTGGAAGTATATCCTTTCAGGTTGGTCGCGTCAATAAATTCAACATCTTCGTCTCCCCCTTTGAATGCTCTATCAAACGAGTTTTGTATTCCCCTGATACGTCCATTGTCGGCGGGGCCGTTCCAATCGCAGAACACGCTTAGGCTCTCCTTATTGTGTATTAGTGCAGTCAGTGAAAAGTTTACAGAGCCCTCGAATGCTATTTTATTCAGTCCGTCATTGAATGTGCCGCATTTCGTATGGGCGATACCACTGCCATTGACCATACGAATAATCTTAACCTCAATGCGCTCATTTCTGATAAGCCACGCAAGACATTCAAAGAAATGTTTGTCGCGTTTGTTAAGGGTGTAACTCAACTGCTCCAGATTGTTCAAATCAAAGTATGGCAATTCTGCCGGCTCATGCGCCATGGAGATAGCTGAAACATCATCACTACTGAGAATGTCGTTGATAATCATTCGCATTTTACCCCCATTATAGATGAAGGAGGCGAATCCATATGACAGAACGTTGATAGCTGACGATGAGAAGAATCCGAGCATAAGATCGAATGAGGAGGCATTGCACAGAGCCTCCGAAAAGAAACCTACTGGTTCCCATTCGGTCTTTGTCTCAAACCTGAAAGCTTCAGGCCATGTCACGTCTGTCTTCAGCATACTCTATTATATAAAGCAGTTAGCGCAAAATGCGTCGTTGTCATCATCATCAAGCATATCCACCAAAAGGCCGGTGCCGGCGTTCTTCTTGGCTTCTTGTTTCTTTATGGCATCCAGTTTGATTTGCCGTACTCGTTCAGGGCGGATAAGTTCTTCAAGACTTTCATTCTGATTCCATGTGTAGCCGTCTTTCTCAAATTCCATGGCCCTGGAAAATAAATCAGGATGCTGTTCATATAGCCATATCCATTCTATCTTCTGTTGGAAGAAACAGAAATAGCAACCGGAGCGGCTTCGGTTGTAGGTGCCGGTCTTTCCATCGACCTCGAATTCGATGGGCTTATAATATGCAGGTACGCCTACGCCGCTATCTTCCAATATTCTGAAAATATCCTCCTTGATTAGAACATCCTCATTATCCACGAGTGGAAACTCTTCGAGTTTGCCTACAGGATAATCTGTGCCTTTGAGATACTCAAAAACGACGCGATTGAATAGTTTCAAATCGACATCCATTAGCGCATTTGTCTTCTTTGCATAATAGAAGTCCTTTGTCAACGGATGTTCAAGAATCTCTTTCAGCCTATCTTTCAAATCATCAGGAGCAATAGATAAATAGACCTCGGTGAATCGTTCAATGTTATTCTTATGCACGATGTTGTGGATTACATCTATGCTCCATATATTTCTTCGGAAAGGAAAAATAGCTTGGATGTTCGGTTTAGTCGACACATAGCCTTCACGATCTTCATCTCCACGAATACCAACGTATGATATTGTGGGTTCATCACCTACAAAACGCTCCATTTCAGACAACTTCATTTTCTGTGTACACCAGCGTTGCTGTGGTGAAGGCAGAAAATTTCCAGACGCCCTTAGGAAATGTTCAAAGGGCGTAGGCTCTGGACTTCCCTCGGCTGCCCTCAGTCGTTTGATGCCTCCAAGGAATGATTCAAGACGGTTAATCAGAAGCTCGGTTTCCGCAAGTTCACAACCCGTGTCAGTGTTGTAATATTCCACATTCAAGTCGGGATATTTCGACTTCATATAGATTGCCAATGCAGCGCTGTCCTTTCCTCCTGATATGCCTAATACATGCCGTACCATAATCATTTCAATTTTTCATTCAACAATTTAAGGAGAACACATATATCGAGGTCTCGGTCGCCGGACATGGATTCAGATAGTTTCTCTATCATCTTGTCAGCTTTGGCTCTCTTTGTGGACGGTAAACGGAATGTTTTTGCCTCAGAGAAGTCACCTCCGGCAGTAGCCAGCTCAAAGTTGAAGGCTTCATCACCATCTTCAAGAGTAACATCAGTAGAAAGAGATGATGCTCGCTCCAACTCGCTGAATAGATGAAGTAGGCTATTTACCAAAAGAGCTTCCTCGTTATCTTTGGTTTCGTCAAGACGTTTGTCATTAACCACAATGGCAATCTTTTCGTAGAACTCTTTTCGATTTTCAGACGGTGCAAGGATTCTCTCCAAGAATGATTTACTCTTGGGCGTGAGGACGCTGCCGTTCACGGTAGAATAGCGTTCTGAAAGTAGCGACTTATAGTCTTCAAAATCGGATGTAAGACCAATATGCTCCTTGACTTTCACCTCGATTCGATCTATGAGGAAATCGTAACATGTGTTCAAATCTCTAACCGCAGTACGTATGAGTTGTAGATACTGTGCTACGAAAGAGTCACTGTTCAAGTCGCGATAACCTAAAGCAGCAGGTAAGTCTTCAAAGAAGGTCTTTGCCGGGTCTTGTGCTTGTGCAAGGACATCTCTGAATTTGGCAGTGAAGGGATTATCGAACTTTCGAGTTGTTTTTGCGTAACTGTTAAGATTACGATAGAAGTGAAAGAACGGCTTAACCGTTTCTAATAAGGAATCAGTACATATGGCTACAGCATCATCTTTACGCAGGAACTGTCGGTAACGCTTGAAGAATTCCAACCGCACGCCTGACACATCGAAAGCCTTTACCGAGAAGTTTTTGAGCTGCTTCTGGAGTAATTCAAAAACCTCTTTGTTTATGCTTAATACAAACGTGTTGTTATTATACAGAGCGTAATCCTGTTGGTTGACATATAGAAATATCGGGAGCCATATGTCGATAACGCCTTGTTTGAGTTTATATGGACGAGAACGAAGTATCTTGACCAGTTCTGTCAATTTTCTCGGGCGGTCAACACTGGATCTCAAGAAATCCATGCAAGCTTTCCAAATTGATTGAAGTTCCGATTTTGTAGGTGCCCCCAATATCCAGTTGCCATCATCGTCTTGACGATGAATACCGGAGTCACGGAATAGAGTGTAATATATGGTTTTTTCGGGAGGAAATGACTGCTTCGGAAATCCAAAGTCTTCTTCATCTGAATGGAGAAGCATGGCATCCAATAAATTTACCCTCGCCAAGGAAATTGCCGAACTAAATTTCTGTTTATTGAAAAGTTCATTCCTTATGATGGGTGTCTTATGGTAGACCTCAGCACAGACACTTGAAATCAGCTCATTCAATTCTTTGAGCGAATGGATAGTCAATTCTTTACCATGGAAATACCAAACGATAGAGCTTGTCGGGGAAGTTATCTCCTCATTGAGAGCGTAGTTAAGCTTTTGGGCCTCATATCTCTTTTGGTTCTCCAACTCTGACTTAGCCACATTGTCATCCATTGCCACATTCTCAATGACATATTGAAGTTTCTTAATCTCATGGAGATGTTTGATTATGGTTTCGGTATTCTTGAAGTATGCGTAAATGTTAGCTCCGGCATTTGCTGCTTCGGAAATCTCTTTGACCTCGGCTTGAATGTCAGACAATGGGAACACCAAGTGAATGTAGCCGTCAATCTCACCGACAGGCTCAATGTTAATCGGCTCATTTGTTACCTTGAACTCAAAATAACGGGGTGTTCCGATCTGGTAATAAGAGGCATTTGCCAAGAATACACGGGGTCGAACATATCCGCCTATTTCTTCAATAGACAATGTGGGTGTCGGAACGATTCCAGCGGCTTTATATAGTTCGTCTTCAAGGTCGAGATTAGTCCCCTCAAAAAGAATATATTGTGACTTATACTGTGCGTAGCGAATTATTTTTAATGAAGTCAGTTTGTCAATTATAGCCAAAGGCTGATTTATGCCCATAGCATTTTGAGCATAGACTTCAATGAATTCCTTTGTGAGTCTGACACCGGCAAAGAAAATGTTGAGCAGACCAATCAGCTTTATTATTTTTATGGCTGCTTCAATAAACTCGGAAGACGCATCAATACTGCCAATCCTTTCCAATGCAACAGTCAACGACCTCCAGCCAGTAGAGTCAGCATTGGTTTCCGTTAATGCTGAGAAGTAATGATAACGTAGATAATCGCACACCTCTCTAACATTATATGTATTGGTGGGAGTTGGCGTGAAGTCGTTGAGTGATCCATTGCCTTTTGCAGTCAAGAACGAGAAGAGGCTTCTTTCGTTTTGTCCATAGCGTTGGATTGCCATTGTTAATACAACAGCTGAGATTGGGTCCAGAGGATATAACTTCTCAGCAGTTGAGAACTTGAAGCTATCAGAAACAATCTTTGAAGTAGTAGCAAGGTCATACAGTATGGTAAAGCCGGGCTTGGCCGCAGAGGACATTGCCACGGGCTTGCTCTCCATCTGCTGAGTCGTTAGATATAGCAATTGCTCAACCGGCTCGGCAAATACCACTTCTTCAAATCGTCCTTTAACTTTCTGCCATTCGTTCCTTTGAGTCTCTGTGAGCTTGGCGGCGTAAGACCCAAAATTCTGATGGAGAGTTGTGAGCAGAATAATGTTTCGACTGGGTACATTCACAAATTCAGCCAATTTCTGGAGAAAGTACAACTCTTTCTCAGGGTTGTTGTTGGCCGCATATTCTAGAATTTTTCCAAACTCGTCGATGACGATAAACAAGAATTTGTTTTGCCTACGAAGTTGCTGATAATATTGATGTAACGCGTCCATCGGATTTTTCGCTTCGGATTCCAACTTACTTCCTATCAATTTGCTTAGTGATGTGTAATCACCAACAATATTCAGAAATTCAAAATCCTTTACGTCACCAAAGACCTTTCTGTTTCTCACCAACTGACCGATACGTTTTTTGAGGTCATTCTCCAGTGCGAGAATAAAACTTGATTTACCTGTGCCGTAGGTGCCGATGAGTGTAAATGAATGGTGGCCACTATTGTAGCCATTAACCAAACCGCCAACGACAAGCTTGGCATTCTCCGTAACGATATAATTGAAATCGTTGGCGGTATTATGCTCTATATTTATTGAAGGAATGTAGCTCATTGTTGTTCGTAATACTTTTCAAGGATGGAGAACGGGGCAAAGTTGTGGAGAAATTGAACGTTCTTTACCCCACTGTTGTCAGCATAGGCTATCAGCCCTGGATATTTTTTCTCAGCCGATTGTATCAATTGGATAAGGGAAACTATTGGAGTGCAGAAAGTAAGCGACAATTCCATTAGCTTATCGAAGGAAATTGTCTTGTCTCCGTTTGCTATGTAATAGAGAGCAAAGAGTATGACTTCCGGTGAAATTTCCGAAGATGAGACCTCTCTAAAAACATAGTAAACTTCATTATCTTTTCCTTTAGCACCTTTCTGAATGAGATTCAATTCAAGGAGAATTGAAGAAAAGTCCTCGATTGATTTAAGGTCAGAAGGTGAAACGTAATTTTTCAGAAGCACTCCAATGTCTTTACGAACTGTATTCTCATTATAGACATTCTTTTGCTCTGGAACAGAACATTTCCTCTTAATAAAATTTTGAAGTTCAGTTTTGGTGAACTCTCTTTTCTCTCGTTTATATTCAACGAATAAGAGGTTGTATAAGGATGCTTCTTTAGCTGATACAATCAGAAAGTGAAGCAACCAAAGAGTATTTATGTCTTGAACGTACTGGTCGCGTCCAGTCTCAGAGTCAAAAAGGAATTTGGCTATCGCTAATAGCTCATCTTGTTTGGTCAAGCCAAAAGCACGAAGCCAAAAGCGGATGGAAGACACCATATTTTTGCCTACACCGAGAATAGCTACACTGTCAGTCTTGCTAAAACGGTCCCCGTTTAGCAAGAAATCATATCCTTTCTTCAGCCACAGAGATTTGCACTGAAAGGACTCATGTCCCGAAAAGCTGTATCTGCTCAATGTTATAACGTTTTAATTTCAATCCATATCTCTAAGCAAGAGATTTGTAGGATAGATTATTCGCTATCAATCATCGAGTTAAGGACTTTAATTTGGCTACGCTGTTAAACAAGGGCACCATTCTTCACGCTGGAAGCGCAGATAACAGGCTGTTTTTAGCCTAAATTTCAAGAAATTTTCGTAATTTTGCACATATTAGGTATCTCTTGCTTAGAGATATTGACAGCTGCTAAACACTATGACTCTAAATGAATATATAGATTGCCTGTCGCATCTTTCTGTAAATAAGAAGGGTACGCATGTCGCTCCACATAAAGCAGTTCTACTGCTAACGGTTTTTGATTTGATTAAAAAGGGAGAAATCGACAGCCCATTTATACCTATTACAAAATCATTAGAAATAGCATTTGAATTGACTTGGAATGACCTTATTGGTTCTCATAGCCATTTTTCTTGCGCTTTGAACTACCCGTTTCAGCACATGTCGTCATCACCATTTTGGACATTGGTTAAACTCCCATCATATGAGTTCAAAAAAGAGTATTCCATGTCGGCTTTGAAAAAGAATTTTGCAGGCGCCATAATAAATGAGGATTTATTTCAATTGATTAAGAATGAACTCAGTAGGGCTAAAATGGAACAAGTCTTAATTCAGACATATCTCAGACCCAATGATTCCCCTCGAAGCACAACAAGTTCTGTTTTGTCAGCATTGGCTCTACTTCTTCTTCTTGCATAAATGCCAAGCCACACATAAATGTAGCTTGGCATTGAGGTGTTTTACAGTTATTTTCCGTCGATTCGGTGGCGGCGGAGGTAGGCATCGAGGTCGGCGCGGTTGACGTAGATTTTGCGACCGATCTGGGAGAAGGGGATGACTCGTTGGTCGCGGTAGTTCTGCCATGTTTTGGGCGAGACTCCAAGCAGCTTTCGCGCGGCTTCTGATTCCAGCCATTCAGCATCGCGGTCGGAAGCGTTGCGGTTCTCGATCATCTCGGCGAGGCGGTCGAGTTTGTCGTGGAGTGATTGCCATTCTTCCTGTGGAATCATGACCATTGTGATGGGTGAGATTGTTGACGGTTGCGAGCTTTTGCTCATTCGTATTTATGTTTCAGCAGTCGAGACTGCTAATTTCAACTTCTTCTCCTCTAAAAAACAGACGGAGGATAAAGTTGCCGGTGTATCAAGGTTCGGCATCCAACATAAGAAAGGACGCTGTTTGGTATTGAAGGAGCGTAGTTGCCCCTCGTTGAATTTTTGTCGCAATGCAAAAATAATATCGGGAGGTGCGGATCTCCAAAAATTTGCACTCCTTGGATGCACAAAGTATAGCTATGGCCGTATTTGGCCACAAGAAACAGCCAATGTCCAACCGATATTTTACCGATAATTATCTGCTACTTCTCGCATCGCGGCGTATAGCCCATGTGTCCATAAGTCCTTATAGACATAAGGACCTATATCCAAAATATTAAGAGAAATATGTTTATATATCGCTATCTGAATAGTAAGACCTATAATTGAATTTTAGTATCCGTATTGATGTAGAAATATCTCAGTAGCCAACGATTTACAAAAATATGTCTTGTAAAAAGAATATATGGATTTCAATATCAATAGGAGTTGATAGAAATACATTTCTCTTACTTAGCATTCATAAATACGGACTGAAATATTAGTATCCACACTAATCCACATTGGAATATTTTTCAGCATATGTCCGCAAAATGTATGGATATGGCCGAATTTTCACCATTTATTCAGGTGCGAATCCACTTTGGCTATGGGCATCCGTACATAAGTACCTTAGGAATTGAGGAACTTAGGAATCTATTGTTCAATAAATTGATTTTTCAATCTGCTGATAGTTCAACAAGATTGCTAACACATTGGATTATAGATGACTCAATCAACAAACATAACAATAGAAGTGCCGTTCCGAAGATTAGTATATTGAACGCCTTATTTGCAGGTCTGCCAATCAACTCCTTTGCAAATATACAATCCAATCATTCAGATTTCCAAATATTTGCATAGCTCGACCGCATAAAGTACCCTTATTTCCGCATTCTTCCGCCTGTTTCCCACCTCCTGTCTTGGCTTCATGCCGATAAATCTCATAATTTTTGTAGAACAAGCCTATTCCGCATTGCAAACATCAGTTATAATATGCAGGATGTTCACATGAACATAGCAAGGTGTCTTTTGAGTAACTCAAAAGGTTTTGGGGAACCGAGGCCCCACAAAACAACCTTGCAATGTAAAGGGAGTGCTCCGAAGTCGCACTCCCCATTTCCCGTTCCGCTGAAAGCAGAGGTAGCATGTTCAAACGGTGTTGAAACTTCTATCAAATCCCGTTGCCACGGCTTGGTTATAGCAATTTTTTCAGCTCATCCATGTCTGGAAGAGCGTCCTTCAATGCCTCTGGCGTTTCTTGGGATGTGGTGTATGTTGCCACACCCATAGGTTTGTCGTAGTCCTGCATTACATATTCCACAAAGCTACGGTTTGCTTCCTTGCAAAGGACAATGCCTATTGAGGGGTTCTCATGAGGCTTCTTCACCTTGTCATCAAGAATGCGAAGATAAGTCATCAGTTGGGCAAGATAGCCGGACTTGAACTTTCCGGTTTTCAATTCAACCACAACCAGCGCATTGAGCTCACGGTTGAAGAACAGCAGATCCGGGAAAAATTCTTCCGAGTAGATTTCAAGATGATATTGGTTGCCGACAAAAGCGAAGTCCTTGCCGAATTCCATTATAAACTTTTTGATGTTGTGGATAATCCGCTTCTCAACCACACGCTCGTCGATGTCCTCTTTATCTCTTTCGCCTATTTCTTCGGTATTGATGAAGTCCAAAACATAGGAATCCTTAAAAGCGAGGACTGCCTTACGAGCCATGACTTCGTCATTAAGCGTCAGACCAAAATTATTAGGCAGATTAGCAAGCTTCGCAAAATCATCGTTCTTGATAATTTGTGCCAATGCTTTGGCTGATAGCTTTTCTTCCGCACAACGGTGGATATAGTAATACCTGGCCTTTATGTCTTTTACACCACTGAATATATGTATGTGATGGGTGAAGGGAACCTTGAAAAAATCTTCAACCGGAAACTCTGCCGGATTCGGTATTCGCAATTCCCGAAATATATCAATCTTATCATCAGCTGATTGCAATTCGGTAATCGCGATTACCGAATTGTCTGAAGTGGGCTCTATTTCTTCCTTGCTGCCTGCATCAGTATCAAAAATCTGCCATTCCTCATAAAACTGACGCATCTTTTTGAGGCTTTCAGCTGAATAGCCGCGCATTCCCGGAAGCAATTTGTATAATTGCTCACTGATTCGCCCCAATGCGCCGGTTCCCCAAAATCCAGCACGCGTATTTTTAGCAACATATTTTCCAATCCAGTAGTACGTTGCGAGTTGAATCCGATTAACACCCTTCAAGGCCTCATATTGGCCTTGAAGTATGGCCGTTTTTATAACCTCGGCTGCGTGATTATATATTCTTGTTACTTCTTGATTCTGTTCCATATGCGAATTTACTAATTATTTTTTGATCGCGGATAATATTGCAGCTATCTCTTCAGGCGACATTCCTTTCAGAGCTTCAATTACCTCCTCTTTCTTATCCTTGGGCTTCTCAACTTCTCCGAAAAGATTGATGAGGGCGTTATCGGTTTTCTGCGTATCGAAGTTGCCCATATATCGCTCGGTGGTTGCAAGGTTGCTGTGGGCCAATAGCTCTTTAACGATACAGCTGTCAAGTCCGGTCTCCTTTGCGACTTTGGCGAATGAATGGCGAGAAATGTGAAACGACACATTCTTACTGATTTCAGCCTTCTCTGCAATCTTTTTCAAATATTTGTTGATGAGAGCATTCTTCGCGGAGACAGCGGCATAGAGCGTCTTGCGCATATCCGGCGTGATTGTCTTCTTATCTGCGGTAGTAACATATTTCGCATACGGAGCCGTATTGTCGAGCAGTGGGAAGATGTAATCATCAGGTTTGGCATCCGGTCGGAAATAATGCCTCAAAATCTCTAACGCCTGCGGCACGAGGACAATGTCGCGGAATTTACTGTTCTTATCCATTGAATAAGTCAGTCGGCCCTCGGAAGAAATATTGCGCCAACGCAACTGAATGAAGTCGGCGGCGCGGATTCCGGCGCAGTAGAAACTGAAAAGGAAATAATTCCTTACGTTCCATATCAACGAGCCTTCCGGCAAGTCGAGATTGATGATACGTTGAATTTCTGACATTTCCAATTTCTCTTTCATAGTAGGCACACCCTTGTATGAGAATTTCAAGAAAGGATTCTTGTCGGCCGACATATAGCCGAGATTGATGGCGCGGTTGACGAGCGTCTTGAAGATGTTGAGTTGCACCTCTATGGTGTTCGGGTGGAGTAGCTTTTCGGGATTCTTCTCATTCTTCCACTTGTGGAGGAAATTGTTGAACTTGGTCAGGAACTCCACTGTCAAGTCTTCCATCGTAATGTCGTGCATACGCATCTTCTTACGGAACGCATCGAGCTTATTGCAAAGCCCCACATACTTGCGCATGTTTCTGAAACCGCCCTCCTCCTCAATCTCTTTCGCACGTTCACGGGCAAAGGCAAGAAATGAAGGCGAGACAATCTCCTTGTCCATAGTCTTGATAATACGGGCCGACGATACCTCGCCATCATCTTCAAGCTCATTATAGGTTTCCTGAGCCTTGACAAGCATAAGCCTCAACTGCTCATTGAGAGCTTTCGCATCAAGCACATTTGCACGAATCCAGTTGTTGCCTTTGCACGACGGATTGAAATCGTCAATGTGTTTCAGTTGAATACCGGTTTTCTTTTTGGTGCGCTTCTTACCCACCGTCACCATCAGGTAAAGGTTGTAGGTCTTGTTTCTTGTCGGACGATGGTCCAGCTCAAATCGGAATGTAGCCATATTGGAGAGAATAAAAGGGTTAAAATCAGATGAAATCACAGCCACTGCACGTAGCAGCACGCAATCCCACTGCAAATATAACTCAAACACGCTTTACGTGCAAATTTACGTGCAAAATTCCTCGTTTTTAACACTTCAAAACTCCCCGAAAGAAAACGCACCATTTGTATAATACACTATATCAGTGCAATATAAGCGGTATTTCAATGTAATAGAAAGTAATCACATTAGTTCTGTTCTGGGCACCACAAATAGCTGTTAATCGTTTGATTTTCAGCTATTTTTATTTTATCAATAAGCAACAGATAAGCAACTTTCAACACAATATCTGCTTTTGCGCCGATATTGGACTGCTTGAGATGGACGGCAACGCCCGCAATTTTGCGTTGGTCTATCCATAAAAGAAGCGAAGCCTCCACGGATGCGGAAGCCTCGTCTTGTCAGTTCTGAATGATTGTTGAGGTCAGCACCATAAGGGGTGCCGGGGGTAACGCGTCGCCCTCTCTGTGGCGCAGGGGTGCGAGTCAAAAAAAATTTTATTTCACATTTCCACCGTCTTTAAGTGCCTGTCCTATCCAAGCAAAGGCACAGAGAAGCGCAATTATCCACATAGCTTTACTTTATTTCGTCAAGTTTCCTGTTAGCTTGTTGAAGCAACTCCACTAACTTGTCAAGTTCTGCCGTGGTGAGGTTGATATAGGAATTGCTCTTGTGTGCGTCAACACTTAGTTTCAAGTTCCACCCTTTGCCGGGATTTTCGGCATAGACCATAACATTGTCCTTTGTTGAATAGACGTACTTTTCGTTATGGTCGGTTTCTCGGTCGAGGTTGCTTTTGATTGTGTTGATAGCTTCGTAAAGCGAGGGAAGTTCCTTTTGGAAAATGAAAGCATCCTCCCATGAGTAATAATACTCGCCTCCACAATCTTTGCGGAGAGTTATGAAAACAATGCTGTCATTCTCGCTGGAGAACTTCTGTGCCTGTATCTCCACTCCTTTGAGATTGCCAATTTTCCAAGTGTCGAAGTGAACGAGCTGCCCTTTGCTCTGTATGCTATCCAAGCGGCTCAATGCGATAGCAAGAGAATCCACCGCCGTATCGTTGGCGATAGAATCATTCGCGGAGGTTGTGCTGTCATTGCCTTTTGACCATCCACAGCAAGCGGTTGAAAGAGCAAACAATGCAACTGTTAAGATAGGTACTATTTTCTTCATGGGAAATTTCGTAGAGGTTAATACATATCGCTTGCCGACACCGTTACGGAACTGCTGACACTCTTTGGCTTGCTAAGTTGCATTTTACCGCGAGAGTTTTTGATACATACATAGAAGTATGCGCCCTTTGTCTTGACGGTCTTTGTTTCGCCAACTTTCAATGTGCCAAAGTCAACATCGCCGTTGAGGTCGCCATTTGGAACATCGGAGTACCACACTTCTCCATCATACCAATCTATACCCGACAGATTGGTAAGTTTCATCGAGCCTGTAATATCGTCATCATCCTTAGAGCAACCTCCAAGAATGACAGACGACATTACGGCTAAAATGAGCATTGAGAGAATCTTCCTCATTGTGGTTATCGCTTAGTGGCTCTTATTTCCATTGTTGAGCCATCCATTGACAAGGAAAGCTCTGCATGGTTGCCTGACAGAGTTTTTACGACATAAGTGCCATAAAGTTCTCCATCTATATAAGTCTTGATTGTCTTGCCGCTGATTGTGTACGTTCCACCGCCGTTTCCGAGTGCGCCACGGCCATAGTAGCTGCCATCGGAATTGAATGTGATTGACAGGGCAAGTGACGGATGGTTGGTAATGTCAATCCAATCACTGTCCGAGAACTTGACTGAGGTTGCATCCCATGTACCGATTATGTTCTCTTTGATTCCGGCATCGGGTTCGTCTTTATCGTCCGAGCAACTTGGCAGGGCGATTACGAGTGTTGCGAGTAGCAACATGAGCGAAAATACTTTTTTCATTTGCTTGTAATGTTATTGGTTTTGTGCATTATTGCCATTATGTCGTTGACTTGGTATGCGCACTTGCCAACAAAACAAAAGCGCAGACTTTCGTCATACGCAGTCTTGGCTCACCACAAGCCATAATAATCCTACGAGAAAGTCCGCGCCGTATGGCACGCACTCACGGATTATTATTTTAGCTCGTTCTTTTGTCGAGGTGGTGATTCAGACTGCGATTGAGCTAATATGTAAGGGTGCAATACCCAAAAGGAATACTGCACCGCAAATTTACTCATAATTCGCCGAATGGCAAAAGATTATGCATAGTTTGTTTCGCTTGTTGTCAAAATTGTAGGCGTGCGGAGAGAATTAGGGCAGCGGATTAAACTTAATTTTACCGTCAGTTTCCGCTTTCCAAAGCGCATCGAGGTAGTCAGCAATCCATTCTTCCTGTGATTTGCGAGTCGCCATAGCCGCTATACTGACGCGGCTTGCATTGGTCGGATAAGCCGTTAGGTAAGCATCAATTTTGCTCATGCCGAGCCACATCATTAAGGCGAATACCACATCTGCTCTCGTCATATTCTTATGTTTCGCTTCGGGGAGTTGCGCAGGGTATGTGCGAAGTTCCCATGCTATCTCCCACGGTGTTTTCTTAGTCGATTTTCCTGTTTTCTTGCGTGCCATAAGTCTGAAAATAAGATTGCTGATTGTTGTTGTCTGATTATGTTGTGTTTATTGACCTATCATTTTCGGTGTCAATCCTAACCCTCAATCAATTATATTGCTTCCCGACAAGATTTTTATTGACTTTCAGCATTGATTCTATTGATTACCGGGAGGGCCATGTTTGTCTGCATGGAGAAAACAGGACTGCCGAAGCCGTAACAACGGCAATCCTGTATTTCATAGGTCAGTTGAGGTTGAGCGGCATCCGCAGAGGTGAATCCCAATCATCAACACGTAACCATTCGGGAACGGTCATTGCCGGGTCTTGCTCCGCGATAAGAGCTTTCAGTTCGGCGAGGTCAGCATAGCCGTTTGCCTTCGCCATCGCATCATTGACGCGCATCTGAATCTCTCCGCTAATCACGTTCTGCCGGAACTGAATCGGGTAGCGGTCGGCGTACATCATCGTGTGATATTTCCACATAATCATATATTTTTGAGTGGTTAAACAATTTTCCATTGACCGTGATAGCCATAACAAGTGCATATCAAGTTCCATATCTCTTTGCCATCGGCAATATATCGGAGTATGCAATCATCGAAGCCGTCACCATAGTTTATCTCGCAGTCAACCTTATTAGGGTGTAAATCCCGCTCCATAACTGTGCTGATATAGACCTCTTGGCAAAATCCTTTCAGCTTTTCGCCTTGTGCTTTCCATTCATCGAATTTCCCTGCATCGGGGAATAATACGACTTTGCGATTTTTCAGCACTTGGATTTTATGGTTGGGATTACGCTTTGCCTCAAATGTTGGATTAAGGTTGCCGCATCCCGAAGTCGCCATTGGAATGAATGTAAATGGTGCGCCTCCCCACATCAAAGCTATTGCGACAATAACCGCTGCCTTTTCTGATTCAAAAAGCCAAATGGGAGGGTGAAACTCGCCGTCTATATTCAATCTGCGTCTTTCTGCGTTGTTGAGGTCGGCATGGTGTTCCGCTTCAACAATAAGGTGGCTACCGAAATAACGCGAGTTCGGGATAAGGAACACCATAAAAAAGCTGAATCGGCAGCTTGAAAAAGCTGCCGATTCTTTTGGTAGTTCGCCCGACATGGGCATAATCTAACGGGTGAAAGTCCCGAGCGCGCCCCGATAGCGGGAAGCACATAGTCCGAGGCAACGGTGTCTACCGTGAGGAGAATCGAAAGGAAGCTAAGGACAAAAGTC
>SCEJ01000052.1 GCA_004102785.1 Muribaculaceae bacterium Isolate-013 (NCI) | reverse complement strand
ATACCACTTATTTTATTGAAAATCAGAGAAATGAATGCGAAAATCACCCTTTCCCATTCAGACTTCCCCCGCTATAAAATAACAGGCTTTTCGGAAGCACAAGACTTTTTTAAATGAAAGAGCCGTGGGTGCAATCAGGCCTTATATAAAAGAACTATTGCCACGTTTCCACTTTTTTTTGTAAATTTGCACAAAACCGGAGAAGCCTCGGCAAAAAACCTTGGCCGCTCCAACCAGATACAATATGATAAACGCAGCCATCACAGGCGGAGAGACTATCGCCGCCGGAGAACTAATACGGATACTGATAAACCACCCTGACGTCAACCTCCGGGCTGTTGCCTCGGATACAGCCGCCGGACGAGTTCTCACGGAAGTTCACCGGGGACTCGAAGGCGACACATCGCTTAAATTCACACCAGCCCTCGACGAGGAAACCATCAGAAAAACCAACATGGTGTTTCTTTGCGGAGAGCCATGGCAAGCCGAACAATTCATCGAAAGGCTTCCCGACTTTGAATCGAAATGCAACGACGAAAGCCTGCGCATTATAGATCTCACCGGAAGATACCGCAACGGCAACAACGACGGCATGACATACGGACTGCCTGAATCAAACCGAAAAGCACTCGTGCGCGGCGCTACAAAATGTGCCATCCCGTCGGCCGGAGCAATGGCCGTAGAGCTCGCCCTCTTTCCGCTGCTCAAAGGAGCAGTGCTGCCGCAGCGCATCGACGCCACCATCGAGACCGCCTCCACCGAAAATTTCATTCGTGAGACCCAGTCGATAGCCATATCACCGGACATCTCAACCAGATTCGACCCCGTAGCCCCGGCGCAGTACCGCACCGACACAGACGCCATCAGAGCCGAGATTCTCGACTGGATACGCAGCTTCCATCCCGAATACAGCGGCGAAATCAACCTCCGCATAAAGCGCTCGCAGCTTCCCCGCGGAACAGAAGCAACAATCAGCATCTATGCCCCCATATCGCCGGAACAGGCCTCGAGGCTAACAGAAGAAGCATACTCCGACCACGCCTTCTCATACCTGATAAAACGGCAGCCGGAAATAGCCGAAGTTGCCAACACAAACAAATGCCTCATCCACATCACTGACACCACCCCAGCCGACACCTACCCCTACGAGTTCGGAGCGCCCGCAGCATCCTCGGCAACACAGGAAATCGCCCCTTTGCGCATAACGACTGTAATCGACAACCTGCTCAAAGGCGGTGCCGGCAACGCAGTGCACTGCATGAACCTCCTGTTCGGACTATCCGAACGAACCGGACTCATGCTCAAAGCCTCAGCGTTCTAAGCAAACCCGAAACGCCAGCTCCACTCCAGCCATGACACCCGGACACCGGCCAGGCTATCGCTATCCGACACCGGATTTGTCAGTAACAACTTTTTTTCGTAACTTTGCGGCCGAATTATCGGCTGTAGTCTTACAGCCTGACATTCCATAAAATACAATTCATTTTTAATCACGTCGTAAACAGTCGGATACGTCACGTTTACAACAAGAAAGCAAGCGTCATGCGCCCCAACAACCTTTTCTCATTCATTCTAATTGTACTGGCTGCACTGGGCATCCAGTCATGCAAGGCTCCGAAAGACGTCACATACTTCCAGGACTTTGAAGAAGGAACCATCATAGAGACCGCACCGCCATCCGACATGAAAGTAATGCCGGACGACCGGCTCAGTATTATCGTGAGCTCCAAAGACCCCGCTTTGGCATCACTCTTCAACCTCCACTCCCCATCGCTCCGCTCCAGCCCGGGCGTAACGATGTCAAATACATCGGGCGGCAGCGACAACGTATCGTCATACGTGGTCGACGCATTCGGCGACATACAGTTCCCCGTGCTCGGCACACTTCATATCGGAGGCATGAAACGCTCACAGGTTTCGGAATACATACAGGACGAACTGAAGAAACGCAACCTCGTAAAAGACCCCATTGTCAACGTAGACTTCCTCAACCACTCCGTGACAGTGCTCGGCGACGTTTCCAACCCGGGGCGAGTGACATTCGACAAAGACCGCTACACCATCATCGACGCCATCGCCGATGCCGGTGACCTCACGATACAGGGACGGCGCACCGACGTAAAAGTGCTCCGCAACGAAAACGGACGCCAGGTAGCCTACAAAGTAGACCTCACCAACGCTCAGAACACCCTCACATCGCCGGTCTACTACCTCCAGCCAAACGACATCATCTATGTAGAGCCTACCGACACCCGCAAGCGCACCCGCACCGCCAACGGCAACTCCCTGCTCACCCCGTCGTTCTGGATCTCAATAATATCGTTCACTACGTCAATCGTACTGCTCGTTGTAAAATAAAAACGTAAAACCTAACACACTATAACCGTGCAAGATAACGAAAACTTTAAGGCCAACAGCCAGCAAAGCGGCATAAACCTTAAAAACCTACTCTACGCAGTGCTTTCGCGCTGGTACTGGTTCGTGATTTCTGTTTTCATATTCGGAGCTCTGGGCATCTACCAAATTAAGAAGACCGAGCCGGTCTTCACCTCATCAGCCCAGCTACTCCTCAAAGACGAAGACCAGGGTAACTCATCAGGCGACCTCGGCGGCGCATTCTCCAACATGGGAGTGCTGAAAACAAACACCAATATACAGAACGAAATACTCACAATGACCTCCTCCCCCACCATAAGGGAAGTAGTCAAGAGGCTGAATCTGATGGTGAACTACACAGTGCCCGGACGTCTTTACAACCCGACTGTATACGGACACAACCTCCCTATAATCATCACATTCAATGACGTACCCGACGACAAATCGGCATCATTGACCGCCACCGTAAACAAAGACGGAAGCCTGACGCTATCCGACTTCAGCGGCACAGGTGCAAATGCCGACAAGAGCCTCAAAATAAAGACTCTCGATAAAATACAGACAGTAGAAACACCCCTGGGCAAAATCACCATAGCACCCAATCCGGCCTACAAGCCTGCCGGCAATGACGATATCACAATCTTCGTATCGAAGCAGGATATCGGCTCTGCCACAGGCACATATGTAGGGCGCCTGCATGCAAAAAAGCATGACGACTGCTCTGTAATCAACCTGACATACAACGACGTATCCTCCGACCGATGCATCGACTTCCTCAACACACTGATTGAGGTATATCAGGAAAACTGGGTACGCGACAAAAACCGCATATCCATCTCCACATCCGAATTCATCAAAGAACGCCTCGCCGTTATCGAAGGTGAACTCGGAAACGTCGACTCCGACATCTCCTCCTATAAATCATCACACCGCCTCCCCGACGTAGACCAGGCATCCGCCCTCTACTTCCAGCGCGCCACAACCGCATCCGACGAAGTGCTCAAGCTCAACAACCGCCTGGGCATGGCGCGCTACATACGCAACTATCTTTCCAACTCGGCCAACTCATTCAACGTGCTCCCGGCCAACTCCGGCCTGGAAAACCTCTCGATTGAAGGCCAGATTACAGCCTACAACAACCTGCTGCTCAAGCGCAACCAGATGGTCAGCAACTCGTCCGCATCCAACCCCCTGGTAGTCGACACCGACAACCAGCTCGCCGGTATGCGTGAAGCCATCCTCACGTCAATCGACAACTACATCGTGCTGCTGAACTCATCAGTACAGATGGCGCAGACCTCACAGGCCGCAGCATCCTCGCAACTGGCCGCCAACCCCACACAGGCACGCTACCTCCTATCCGTCGAACGCCAGCAGAAAGTAAAAGAAAACCTATACCTCTACCTCCTCCAGAAACGCGAAGAGAACGAACTCTCCCAGGCATTCACAGCCTACAACTCACGCCTGATCGCACCGCCGGCACGAGGCGGCATGATTGCACCAACCGCGCAGAAAATCATGATGATGTTCCTGCTCATCGGTCTTGCAATCCCCTCGGCAGGAGTATATCTGGCCGAAATGTTCAACACCAAAGTACGCGGCCGCAAAGACATTGAAAGCCTCACAGTGCCCTTCCTCGGTGAAATACCCCTCGGATTCAAACGCCGCCGCGGACTTCAGCGCCTGCGCAAAGCCCACGAAAACGAGCTGAGCAAACGCATCGTTATGGTAAAACGCGGATGCGGAAACGTAATCAACGAAGCATTCCGGGTGATACGCACCAACCTCGAGATGATGACCGACGGCGAAAGCGGCAAAGGCCATGTGATAGGACTCACATCAGCCAACCCCGGCTCCGGCAAAACATTCATAACAATGAACCTCGCCGCCGTGCTCGCCATAAAAAACAAAAAAGTCATCATCGTTGACCTCGACCTTCGCAAAGCATCACTGTCGAAAACAATCACAGATGCCCCTGCGATAGGAGTAACATCCTATCTCTCAGGCCATGCCGCAATCAACGACCTCATTACATCAAGACCAATCGAAGACTGCAAGCCTGAAGACCACAAAGAAGAATACCACTACGATGTAATAACCGTAGGCGCCATCCCGCCGAATCCCGCCGAACTGCTCTACTCACCGCGCCTGAAAACCATGCTCGACCAGCTCCGCGAAGAATACGACTACGTACTGCTCGACTGCCCACCGGTAGAAGTTATCGCCGATACAAAAATCATCAACCGCCACGTAGACCTCACACTCTTCATAATACGCAGCGGCCTGCTCGAACGCGACATGCTCCCCTACATACAGCAGTTCTACGACAACCAACGCTACCACAACATGGCCATAATACTCAACGGCACCAACAACTCCTCCATCGCCGGCATCCGCTCTAACTTCGGTTACGGCTACGGATATGGCTACGGCTACGGAAGCAAACGCACCAAAGGCCACGCATACTGACAACAACAACACGACAATACAAAAAGGCGGTTCCTCTCCCGGAATCGCCTTTTTTATTAGTTTTTTTTTATCAGACAGCAGTATTTCTAATTCTCCCCCCATACAGCAACCCAAGCACGTCAAAAGAAAACGTCATAATACACCCGACGATCAAATCCCACACAACATCCACACAAAATCCTTCCCCCTGCCCCCCACCCCCACCTGCCACCACCTGCCACCCACCAGCACACACAATACACCACACACAATACATACATAAAAAACATAAAAAAAAGCCCACAAATTTTGGAAATCAAACAAAAAAACGTAACTTTGCACTCGTAAAACAAAGGGAAGCCCGTAAAATCCTTGATTGGAGAGGTGGGTGAGTGGCTGAAACCACCAGTTTGCTAAACTGACGTAGGAGCAATCCTACCACGAGTTCGAATCTCGTCCTCTCCGCAATCCCCTACGGGCTCAGGTCCTATAGCTCAGTTGGTTAGAGCACCTGACTCATAATCAGGGAGTCCTTGGTTCAAGCCCAAGTGGGACCACTACTTAAAAATCAAGCAGTTACGAATCCTCTCGTAGCTGCTTTTTCTTTTACCTTGAACACAAATCTGAACACAACTCCGCGCCAACTCATTTCAGCCGCCATTGACAGCCGCCGTGTTCATGCCCTTGTGTTCAAATTCTGTGTTCAAAACTATAGCTGAGGAATTGCAAATCGACGAGTTTCCCTATCCAAATCGACAATGACGAGTCAAAAGAAAAATATGGAGAGCCTTTTTCTTTTGCCTCGCCTCTGTATACAGGTTTAGGTTTATACGGGCATATATAAAGCCCGAACCAAACCCAAATAGATGAATATATTTGCGAAAGAGAAATGTTAAACTATGCTCTCGTTGCAGATAGCTATCTTGTGAGTATGCCGTGTAGAATTTGACCAACAGGGAGGCCGATTGCTACTTTTTTCTTTCCGGTGCCTACTTTGACGTAGGGAGTAACTATTGGTTCGTGACGGTATTTCCGGGTGTACACCTGTTGGACGGTCTGGCCACCGACAAGAACCCCAAATCGCTCGCCTAACGATAGGTTGACGTAGCCTCCGAATTTTGACGTATTGTAGTAGCCAACCATCGCTGGTGGCATTGGCAGTCCGCCGCCAATCATAGGCGGTCTGCCGAAATAGTATGTGCCAAATGCTGTGAATGAGGTTGTCGGAGATAGATTGTATGTGACGCTTCCATCCACTCCGTATTGAGTGTGTACACCTCTGAAATATCCATATTTGTTAACTCTCCCTCCGACATACAAGTCAAAGTTTCCGAATCGATGAAATACACCGAGGGCACCACAGTCAATCTGCATCAGTCCCGGATATACTGTAGTACCGCCCAAGGTTATAAATGCCCCATTCATCCACCAGAAGATTGAGGCATGTCCCGGAACAAAGGAGAAATCGGGGATATTCAGTTTCAAAGGAGCTGAAACACTATGATTGTAGAACGGATTACTCATTGGAGTATATGGAAATGTAGGCCGGGTGTGTGTAATCATACTGTCGCGACTGACTAAACCACCGATATTGACAGTTTTAGCCAATGAGTCGCAGCGCAGACTGATTGTGTCCGATGCTTCCCTCTGAGCAAAACCTGTCAGCGGTGCTGCCAGGCAGATAATAAATGTGAGGATGTAAGCTTTCATTATTTAATGGTGAGCATATAGCCGAAACCACGCTGGTTGATGATAGAAATTGATGGATCGTGACGGAGGGCTCGGCGTAGTTTGTGGATGTAGCCATGCAGGGAGTTGCGGTTGCTTTGTTCATCGCGCTGCCACACGGCAATCATCAGTTCTGAGGCATCGACAGTCTTCCCGATATTTGTGGCCAGACGTTCAAGTATCTTGGCTTCAAAGTGAGATAATTCTGTTTCTTTGTCGCCAAATGACAGTGTCTGGGTCGTTACGTTAAAAGTATATGCTCCAATTGCAAACCGTATGTCCTCAGTGCGGTTGTAGCCATATCTTCTTAATAGTGCTTTAATCCGCACTATCAGTTCGCGGAGTTCAAAGGGCTTTTTAAGATAGTCGTTGGCTCCGATTTCAAAACCTTGCTCCACATCATCTATTGTGCTTTTTGCGGTGAGGAAAAGCAATGGTACTGTCTGAGACAATTTTCTGATCTCTTTTGCCATGGTGAACCCATCCATTTTGGGCATCATTACATCGGCCACCACAATATCGGCACCCTCAGACTTGAATTTCTCAAGTCCTTGAATGCCGTCAGGTGCCGTGATAACGTCATAACCTTGACCTCGCAGAGTGTCGGCAACAATCAGCGTCAAGTCTTCCTCGTCTTCTACAAACAGTATCTTATTGCTCATCTTTGCTGAATTTAATGGTGAATATCGAGCCTTTTCCTTCCACACTATTAACCTTTATGTCCCAGCCCATTTTGTCGAGGATGCTCTTCACATAATATAGTCCTATGCCATAGCCCCGGACATCCTGACGGTTGCCGTGCGGCACACGGTAGAACTTATTGAACAGATAGGGAATGGATTTTGACGGAATACCGATACCGTTATCTCTGACCGAAAGTTCATTGTTGTCGCCGGATATACTTATCTCAACACTCTCGTCGGAGTATTTGATTGCATTGTCAATCAGATTGTTCAGCACATTTGCCAGATGTGTTCTATCTGCTTCTACGATTATATTGTCAGCCACGTTCACATTGATTGTTATATTCTTATCGCCTCTCATACGCTGGGCGGCGGCGATTTCTTCTACAAACTCACGCAGCGGTATATCTTCAGGTCTGAGTTTCATAGTTTTTCGACGTTCCATACTCATTGCAAGGATATTTTCTACAAGTTCGCCAAGTCTTTTCAGTTGTTTGTTTGCAATCGTCAGATACTTTGTCTTTTTGTCGGGGTCATTGGATGTGTCGTAATTGAGCAGAGCATCGTTGGCTGAATATGCTATGGCAATAGGCGTTTTCAATTCATGGGTCATATTGCTGACAAAATCATCTTTCATTTCCTCGATGGTGCGCAACCTCGACACTGTACGGAACAGGTACCAGAACGCAAGAGAAAAGGCAATCATAAGAAGGAATATCGTAATAATCACACCTGACATTTCAGACATGATATGCCGTGTCAGCGGTGTCATATAAACACGGTAATACATACCGGCTTCCGGATTAAAGCATAGCGAAAACACGTCATAGCTGGAGCGATTCTTTCTAATATGACTATTGCCCCTTAGAATGTTAGCTTCGGAATCTATAACCTCCGCTGCTACGAAATCGGGATATATGTGTCGGTCGGCAAGTCGTTCAGTAACGATACTGTCCATGATGGTCAGATTAAAATCTACAAACGGATCCATAGCCTCATGCATCTGCCGGCTCATGTCGTTTACCATCTGGTTTGAGTATGAGCGGTCGCGTCGCAGAGCAGTCTTGTTCACGGTTGTTTCGCCTTTCTGATTAGTGGATGTTGTGACAAAATTCCCTTCTTCATCCTTTATGCCGGAAACAGACCGTGCTTGTTCGGTGATTGAATCGCCATTTTCAATATAAGCCTGCTTTGCCGCGACTGCCGCGCGGTTAGCTCTGTCGGCTCGTTCCCACATATCGTCAATATCAGCATCCGCCAAAGCAGTCATCACATCGCGTTCGACATTACTTCTTATAGAATTATACAGACTTACGAGATAATAGACATTGCAGATGAAAATAACTGCAATGACAACAATAAAAGTAGTTGAGATTGTCTTAAATCGTTTCATAATGCGAAGTTACTAATAATCCGTCACACAATTGTTTAGGAACACTTCAATTTAAGACTAAATAAGGGAGCATTTAAGACTAAATAAGGTTGAGAATTATCTGCCAAAGACCATATGCCTGTAATTTTGCATCAAACAAAAACTAAACAGCTATGAGGAAAGGCATATTATTCGCTTCATTCATTACGTTCATATCGGCTGTGGCTCAGACGGAAGCAACTGATACAATTTCTACCAGACAGCTCGATGAAGTTGTTGTAAAGGGAGAGAAACCACAAGTCAAAGGAAAGGACGGAATTATGGTAGTCGACCTCCCCGGAATAGTCAAGGACAAACCGGTTAACAATATTCTTGAGGCCCTTGGCTATATGCCCGGCGTCACAAACAATAACGGTATGATATGGCTCACGGGAGCTTCAAATGTCACGATTATTCTCAATGGCGAGCTTACCAATATGCCGCTCCAGAATCTTTATCAACTTCTCTACAACACTCCGGTTGACAGGCTGAAAAACGTGGAGATTATGTATTCCGCCCCGGCTAAGTATCATGTTAATGGTGCCGTAATCAACGTGGTTCTGAAAACTCCGACGCCTCTCGACGGCTTGCAGGGACAGGTCAGAGCCGGATACAATCAGGCTCACTATGGTTCGTATGGCGGTGTACTTGCAGCCACATACGCTGTAAAAGACTGGACTTTTGATTTGAATTACGGGCTGTCGCGCACCAAGTCTTGGAGCCGCGAGGAAACATGGTCGAATCATCTTTATGATGACGGACGAACTATGATTGAGGACGACATGCGGCGTATTGGTCAGAACTGGAGCAATACCATATTTGCCTCCGCTTCTTGGAAAACACTCAAACTCACTTACAACGGTCAGATAATCTCCGATTCAAAGAGTTGGGGACTCTCTTCGGGATCATTGGGCAACTATACAAATGCCTACAACATGCTGTCGCCTGTCGGCTATCACAATATCGCCATGCGCTACACCGCGCCCTTTGGCATGACAATAGGCGGCGACTACACCCGCTATTCCGAAAACCGCTCACAGTCATTGTTTAAGGACACAGACTACCTTCTTGGCTCTGAAAACCGTCAGGATATTAACCGTTGGCATGCATATATTGACCAACAGCATCAGCTTGGACAGTGGCAACTGAACTATGGCGCGGAATATCAACACTCAAAAGATCACAGTTCACAACACTACGCAATGTCCGACAATCCTGATTTCGATGATATTCTCAGCGAAGATGTGGCGAGTTTTTACGCCGGCACACAGCGGTCTTTCGACTGGGGACTGTCGTTCAATCTTTCGGCAAAGGGTGAGTATTATTACACTAAATATCAGCACAACTGGAATTTCATTCCTCAGTTCGGGGCGACTTACTACAAAACACCCAAAAGCATATTTCAACTGAACTTCAACACCCAACGCATATATCCCTCATATTGGGAACTACATGGCGGCACGAGCCACATTAACGACTACTCGACAATTGTCGGTAATCTCCAGTTGCAACCCTATATTCAATATGATGCCCAGTTCAACTATATCCTCAGGCAAAAATATGTAGCGACCTTCTATTTCCAATATGGCGACAAGACCACGGTGCAGCTTCCTTACCAATCGCCGGATGCCATGAATCTCATCTATCAGACCATCAACATGAACTATAAGCGCGTTGTCGGGCTTAATCTTTATGCGCCTTTTGGTGTAGGATATATCTGGAATGCCACGGCCACAGCCAATGTTTTCAATCAGCGGGAGAAAGCCGACCATTTTCATGACATCGGCTTTGACAACAGCAAGTGGATATTCTATGGTGAATTTAGCAATTCTTTTAAGTTCAGTCAGAACTGCCCGGTATCACTGACCGTTGATTTCAGCTACATCTCGCCATCATTGCAGGGTATAGCCGACTTATCGAGTATATGGAAAGTCGATGCCGGCGTAAAATGGCAGTTCGGAAAGAATCGATGCTGTGAACTTGATTTGAAAGCCGATGACATTTTCAATAAATGGTCGCCAACCATGACTATCAACCATGCCGGTCAGGATTACCGGATGAAAGTGCGCGACATGACCCGCAACCTCAAACTGACATTCATCTGGCGTTTCAACGGTTTCAAGCCCAAAGAAACAAATATTGACACATCGCGTTTTGGCACAGGGAATTAGCATTAAAATAAGATTTATGAGAATTTTGTTACTACTAATAACATTGATGGCTTTTTGCTCTTGTAGCTTAGAGAAAAAAGTTATTGTTACAACACGAGGATATGAACCATATCGTCAAGCAGGAATGTCTGATGCCCAAATTAAAGGGCTGCAACGATCAGATGCTGCACGTGCGGATACGCTCTTTCTATACAAGTTCAAATAATATCAGCTTAATCATACAATAGACAAAGACAGGCAACCTCGGCAGAAATGTTGGGGTTGCCTGTCTTACGATTAGAGTAATGCTATTTCTCCGTCGGGTTGAAATAGAGGAAGGTTTCTTCTATGCGTCGGGATTTTTCAAGCTGGCGGGTGCGGTTCTTAATTGAATCCTGCTTATGTTGTGTGCCGACAGCAAAGATTTTTTCTCGTCGCAGTAAATCTTCCTGCTGCTTGTCTTCCCACCAGAGCCTTTCGTATCGGTAGAGCCATTCGACATCTTTTAGCTTTGAGTTTTCGTTGAGCTGATAGAAGAATCCATAACCGAAACCTCCGGTGGCGAGAAGTAGAACAGCAAAGATGGTATAGACCCAATGTGGGGTTGCACGCCACCATTGCCCCCAGATTATCGACTGGGCTTTGTAGCGCATGTCGTTCACCACGTCATAGAGCTTTCTTCGCTCATCCGCAAACTCCCTGCGGAATCCTTCATAAAGAGCGTCTTTGACCTTGTCTCCCAGATTGTCGGACAGTACATCCGCAACTCCTTTCGACAGGCAACCCGGCAGTTGCTCCATGACTTTTTTGAGTGCGCCGTCGGTTGAGGTTGCCGGTAGCTTCTCATCAAGCAGTTTGCCGATGCTTTCATTGGTCGCTATGTTGTCGGGCAATTTCACCGTTATCGGTCCTTGATTGACTGCTTGTGGCGGCGGCGTTGCCTTCGCCGTGGTTTCAAGGGTCTCGATGCGAGTGGTGTGGTTGGTTACTGTCTTTTGCAGGTCGTCAATCTGCACTTCTTGTTTCTTGACGTCATCATAGAGCTTTGACATATTCAGTGGCTATGTTTGATGGTGGGTTTCTTCTTTTTCTTTCTCATGTTTCGGGCAAATTCTTCCTCCTGTGGGTCATAACCGGGGCCGAGTGTGAACAGGTTTCCAACCGCCCCGACGGTGGCTTCAATCACATCTTCTACAAGTGAGGACTTTTGCGTCGGGGTATATTCGACGGTTACCTTGGGGCGCGTCGGAGCGTAATCAGACTGTTGTTGCCACTGCCTGCGGTTGAACTCAAAGAGGTTGTTCAGGCGGCGATATGTGAACGCACGGTCGATTTTAGACCCGTTGACCGTTATGTCTCCGTCCGTAAATTTCACGCCGATGTGTTTGCCGGTGTTGTTATCATCATGAAATTTTACCTCAATTCCGGCACAGGCGAGGCGGCGCGAGAATTCATCCCACGACTTGCAGCCATAAATCGCCTGACTGATCCGCTCCTTGAATACCGGAATTTTGTCCTCGTATTTCTGTTTCAGCGGCGAATATGTGAGTCCGTATTTGTCCTTGATGGCCTTTACAACACGGTCGCTGCGCCTGAAATTGTTGCGCTCGTCGACTGCCTTGCCTGACATATTCACACGGTTATAGACGATATGAAAATGCGGATGTTCGGTTTCCAGATGGCGCACGACAAGATACTGGGTATTCTTGATTCCCATGCCGTCCATGTACTCTTTGGCAAGCTGAGCCATAAATTCATCGGTCATACGAAGCGCGTCAGCGTTGTCAAAACTGATGGAAATATGTCCTGCCGGATTCTCCTTGCCGGGCATAAATCCATGTATCGCTTCAAATGACTGCACCATTTTCGCATAGTCGGATGTGAAAATATTTTCGCTTCCGATAATGCGCCATGTGTCGGGCGTGTACTCTTTCGGGTTGTGGAACTGGCGCGTCACATACCCCACGACATCGTGAAACGTGCCGCTTTTAAGTATTCTTGCAAACATAATCAGTCTCTTTATTGGGTCTTAATTTTTTGAGAATGTCAAACATCTTATCGACGATGGCGGCTAATTTATTGGCCGCGCTGCGAAGTTTGAGCTGATGAAAACAGGTCATTGCCTGATTGAAATCGGAGCTGAGATTTAGTATTCCTTTGGCAATCTCCTTTTCAATCTCGCTCAGGCGACTGACTATAGTGAGCCGGAACGCACCGTGTCTGACATACTCCGCCATCTTTACTCCGGCGGCTTTTGACCGCTCCAGAAGGTCGGAGTATTCGGCATCGTTCAGTTTGATTGTCACCACATGGGTGCGTTTCTCATCGGTCGCTTTAGAGGGACGACCGCCCTTTCCGGTAGTTGGTTTACTCATAGTAGACATTGTTGTGGTTTAGGTGGATTGGGGAGGCAAAGAGCGGCTTATGCTGCGCAGTTTAGGGAGTCGTTTTCGGAGAAAAAGAAATCCCGAAACATATCCTTGCCTTCCCAATTCACTACGTTCATCGGGAAGCTGCCCCACGGTGTACCGGGTGCTGTGGTTCCCCGACATTATCATCTCAGAGTTTACGCCATATTTCGATGTCGTCGGCATAGAGATTGAGATGCTCGACAAGGACGGCGTTGATGTAGCTGCCGACGGTGGTGTCACGGTCGCCGAGGATACGGGCGATGCGTTCAAGCTTCGCCCATACGCTGTCCTCGATGTTGACAGGGTGACGCTTCTCCAGCTTTGCCGGCGTGAGATAGGCTGCCTTGAAATCGGCGTAATCCGATTTGCGCTGCTGCTTGCCCACGCGCTGTTGCTTCGGCTGCTCGGTAGTGTCGGTTACGGCTGTTGTCTCGGTTGCTGTCTGCTCGTTGTCGAACAGATTGTCTGTGTTGGTAGAATTGGTGCTGTTGACAGTGTTGTCGCTGTTTACAGCATTGATAGTGGGAGCTGAGTTGATGGAGTTATCTGGTTGCATAATAATTTGTGGTTTGATGGTTGATACTTTGGATTCGGGTGCATCGGTCAACTCGGTTGACTTGGATGCCGTGGATTTATTTGTTTTCATTGGAAAGTGTGTTTTTGGTGAAACTTTGAGTTGTGAGATACTCATTCAAGTCATTGAACTCAGAGTATAGCGTAGAGCGGTCAATCACGGTTGAGCCATATACGGCTGTCAACTCGGTGAGTGCTGTTTGTCCGGCGGTATCGTTGTCAAGATAGCACTTGATGGCGGTGTAACCTTTGAGATATGGCACAGCCTTGTTGACATTGACAACCGAGTTGAGTATGATTGCATCTGTTCCGCTGATGATTCCGAGTGTGAGCGCAGAGAGATAATCAATGAATCCCTCGAACACGGCGCACTCTGTTGACGGGCCATCTCTCGCCCACGGCAGATATGAGATGTCCTTGCGTCCCCGGCAACCTTTGAAATATCGGTTGCGCAGTTCCCGGCCGCCACTGATATTCTCGAATGCCACGGCAAAATAAAATCTGCCGTTGACGCTGTAATGTGCCTCCTTGCAATTCGCTTTGGCGATGTGTGCCGGAATGCCACGCTCTTGGAGATATGCGACAAGTGCGCGGTGTTCCAGTGGCACGACCTCAAATCGCTCCATACTCGGCGCAGAGTGTCGCTGAAAAGAAGTGGAAGCG
Source organism: Muribaculaceae bacterium Isolate-013 (NCI) (assembly GCA_004102785.1). Lineage (GTDB taxonomy): Bacteria > Bacteroidota > Bacteroidia > Bacteroidales > Muribaculaceae > UBA7173. The sequence continues at coordinate 5,523 of SCEJ01000052.1, read as the reverse complement.
ACTGTCTGCACCGATGGCACCGGACAACTGTCAGCGATGCAACGCATGAGATAGCGCAGGTCTGTTGACTGATACATCTCGGCTGCAAGGTCGATGATGTTGCCTCCTTTTCCAAGTCCGAAGTCATACCAACAGTTGAGCGTGGTCTCAACCTTGAACGACGGCGTATGTTCCTGTCGCAATGGCGACTTATACCATAGCCTCGTTCCTTTTCTCTTCGTCGGTTCATGTCCGAGTTGAGACAAGAAGTCGGCTAAAGGGATTGATTTAATCTCTTTTATCATGAGTTCTAAAATATTTGGGTGAGCTGGTTCGTGGTTCAGGTTCTATTATATATGCCCTTTGCTAAACCAAACCGCGAAGCGCTTTCGTAGCGCAACGGAGAAAGAAACCAAAATTGTGGTTTTCAATAGTAGAAATCCGGATTGTAGATATATTCGCGGTTCTCGTAGCGAATCATTCCTTTGTTGTCAAGAAAGGTCTTTAAGCCCTTGACCTTGTTGTTGGAATACGAGTGTCCACAGGCGGCATATCCGGCCTTCAATGCCGCCTCGAAGTTGCGACATCCTTTTATCGACCCGTTGGCGAAAACTACTGCCAACGCCTCGCGGTGCTGTTCCTCGGTCAGCTCCTTGTAGGGATACGGATCTCTGGCTTTCTTGCCCGGCTCAGTGAGCACATATCCGCTGGCTATCTCCGGCAGACCGTAATCATTTACTCGGAACGCAAACGGTTCAAACTCGGCGGCGCGTATCATGGAGGCACATACCTCCGAAACCGTATCATCGGTTTTGCTGCGGCTTATCTGTAGCACAGTCTCAGCCTTGTTATTGAGTTCGGTCCCGACATGACCACGGGCGTTGTCGTCGCTCTTGTTGAGATGCAGAACCGTGTGTATGTGTATCTGATACTTGTCAGTCCATTCCATCAGCTTGCCGATAAGGTCGGTGGACTCCTTGGCGCAGTTGATGTCATACATCAGGTCGCGCACACCATCGATGATTACAAGCCCGACACCCGGAGTGTTGATTATCGCCTGTTCTATGACCTCAAGGCGCAACGAGGGTGTAAGCTGACGCAGGGCGGCAAATTTCAGATGCTCCGGATGGGTGTCCGTAGGCAGTTTCGCCAGTCGCAGAGCGCGCTCCATGACCCTCTGACAGTGATACGGACTTTGCTCGGTATCGAAATAAAGGATTGTCCGTTTGTCATCGGGAAACTCGGCAGTGTAACCTAATACCTTGCCGTTCACGAGCGATGCCCCGACAATGGCGGCAACATTGAAGGTCTTTTTGCTCTTTGCCTTTCCGGTCGATGCCGAGAAGTTGCCGAGCGTACCGATAACGCTGCCGTTGGCATACAGCACTTCCGGCGCAGTCTGAATCTCATCCGTGATTCTCAACTGCTTCTCCTCCCAAAGTCGGAGGATGTCTTGCTTTACTTCGCTCACGCCTCACCTCCTTCCTTTGAGGCGTGAATAAGGTCGAGTGCTTTCTGGGCGTCGATGACGATTTTTCTGCCTGATTGTGTAATGGCATCTTTGATTACACCACTATTCTTGATGCGGTGTGCGGTAGCCTTACTGCACTGGAGAAGTTCGCAGAGTCCGTTGATTCCATAAACGAGCCAACGCTTTGCAGTGGTGGCAACATTTTCGTCAGAGGTCACGTTTTCGGTTGAGGTCGTGGTCTTGACAAAATGAGAGTCAAGTAATTCTAAAAATTGTTCTCCGGTGTACTACCAGAGAGGGAGTCTGAGTAACTGGTCTTTTGTCATACGCAGTGTTGTTTAGAGTTGTACTTACCGCCCTCTTGTAGAGCGCATCCGAGTAACTCCCGGACACTGCAAAATTACTGCTGGTCATGAGTGGTGTGTATGTGGTGTATGACTATGGATATAACAAGATTACCCGTCAGAGTATCAAGCTCTAACGGGTAGCATCATAAGGTCTCAAAAGAGGAATTTCAAGTGGTGAAAGTGGTACGCGAGTGGTATCTTTAAGTCGCACGGACTCTCATGCTCGTTTTTTGTGATTTTTGAGGATTCTGTCAATCTCATCAGCATATTCTCTGCTTGACACACTGGCATCATCGCCGCGTTGATGACAATACTTCTTTTCGTAGTAGCTCCACTGAATATCAAGATGAGCGAGAATATCCTCACGCCACGCCGCTTTGTGCTTGGCCGGAACAATTTCGTATAATTTCGATATGAGATAGCAAGCCTTGATTTTCTGCTTGGGGCGTATTTTTATGGGTTCATGTTTGCCGTGGAGATTGAGTGATGAATGGAACTGAGTCTCGGTGCTGTCGAAAACATCAGAACAAACTTCGTATAACTCCGAAACAAGTATCATAGGGAACAGATCTTCTTCCCATTGGCGGCATGATTTCGTATTTGTCTGTTTTTGTTTTACAGGTTGTTCAGGTGCCGGATAACTACCATTGGGAACCTGCATCTTTTGTATAAAGGTTTCCCTACATTTCGGATGTAACCGAATTTCACATGGCGGAAAGTATCGCTCCACCGTGATGAAAATTCTACGACAGACACTTCGCAACTCATGGTACACATCGAATGATGGTTTCAACAGAAATTCATCATATTCAACGCTTTCCTGTAATTTCTTAAGGAACTCCCGCTTCTTTTCAAGCCATCCCTCACGGGTTTCAGACATATGGAATTGCTCGATTTCCTGTTTGTATTTGTCTATCGTCCAGTCATCAGGCACCGGGATTTTGTGACAAGCCTTTAGCGCGTACTCATAATGAGCTGCACAGATATAGAACATCTCCACTTCTTTAAGGAAGTGGTTGCTTTCGTACCCGTCTATCATGTCTGCCTTGGATTTATTCTTACGTTCACGGTCCAACGTATGGAATACACTCCAGAATGTAAGTAGCCTTGTTGCAATCTCGGCACAGTAATTTCGGGTTTGGTCAGCTTGTACCTTTCCGATTTCTCCAGAGGCGTGAGATTCGATGATAGCATTTTCGATGTCAATAGAACATAGTTTGCTGGTGGCTTCGGTAATTCGCTTGTAAAAAATTGTATCCTGTTTGGCTACCAGCGGAACTTTCGTAAGCTGCCTCAAATCTTCCAATATTGGCACAACATCGCGTAAGGTCGTATGGTTTGGCATTGGCGGGGTGGAGTTTAACGGGTTGATGAATATGAATGCCAATCTTTCTTAACAATACCTGTTGAAACGTTATGAAATTTTAGCGCTCAGTAACTCAAACAACTGTCAACAGCCAAGTGTTCACCGCTACATATTTATAGTTCACACATATTTGTTATTTGCGAGACCTATACAACTATATAATTAATTCGATGCTGTTGAAGTGGGATTGAAAAACTGCAACGCCAACGACAAGGTTATATAAGAAGCCATTTGTAAGCAGCACATACATTAATGACTTGTCCCTGAATAGCCAACATACGCTCATCAAAGGCGGTCACCAGAGTTAATTTGTCACATTTTAGCGATGTTCCGGCTTTCACCAAAGCAGAAGTTTCGCGATTGAGAGTTTTTCCCGAAGATATGTCATAGGAGACCTGCACAAGTTCAACAACCGTTGCTCGATGGCAGACTACGAAATCAACTTCGTAAGACTCCGTTTTGTGATAATAGACATCGTATCCAACTCCATATTTTCTGCATAACGCCAAATAAACCAGAGATTCAAGCCTCCATCCAAAATTGTCTTTTGCAAAAGCATTCTTTCTGGCGTTCATAAGCGATACATCTATGGGGTAGCATTTCGCATTACGAATCCGCTCGCTGCTTTTGGTAGAATATTTGCGTAACTGTTTCAGGAGATAAGCCTGATAAAGGTATCCGACATAATTCTCAACGGTTTTGTCATTTTTGAAATTAAAAGTCTTCTGCAAGGCTGTATATATAACTTCGCATGGAGCATTATTCATAAGATGATGAGACAGTGACTTAAAGGCATCTTTGTATCTTACCTTAAAACGTTGCACGATGTCTCTTTCAAGAATATTTGAAACAAGTGTATCGATATATTCCTCAGCAGTTTCTTCACCACTGATTATCTCCGGGAAACCACCTGTTTCCATGTACTTGTCAAATGCTCTACGAAGTAAGGCGTCAGTTTTTGTAGAAAGATTTGTTGTTTCCACTTTCTCCATTTCGCAAAATTCACGGAACGAGAAAGGGAACAATTCAATTTCATTATAGCGTCCAGTGAGATATGTAGAAAGCTCGCTACTGAGTAGTTTTGCGTTGCTGCCGGTTATAATCAACTTCATTCCGTGCCGGAGCAATCTATTGACGAAAAGATGCCAGCCCTCTACATTCTGAGCCTCGTCAAGAAATAGGTGAGTGAAGTCACCATAAATCTGGTAGAGGCATTTTAATACATCGTTCAGATCATCAGCAGACAAACGAACTAAACGCTCATCGTCAAAATTCACATAAGCAAATTTTACCTGAGCCTTATTCAATACATTGAAACACAATGTTGATTTTCCACTACGGCGCACTCCTATTACTACCTGAGCCTTTTTACTCTCAAGTTTAACCATATCTTCTTCCTTTCGCTTGCAAAAGCATAGAGAACGAAGTGAGTCAAGTTCTTCTCGTTGGTCACGTAATATTTCAAGCAGTACTGAAGTCTCCATTGATGTCTTGTATTTATGGCGCAAAGATAGCAAAACTTCGGTAAATTGGCAAAATTCCTCATTGCAAACTGCGATAATTGGGCACATTTGAGATATGCGTACTACGATAAACCGACATTCCGGTTGTAAAAGTTTGTCTATATCAACTTCATCATATCTGAGGTATGATAAATATTTTCTCGTTGAAAGCCTGCATCATCGCCGGAGTTACATTTGATATGTAGCCCGCAAGGAGCGCGGACACCTCCGATGTAGCATGACCTACAGCATAATTGGAGGCACGATGAAGATTTTTTCGTCGAAAACCCGCATCATCGCCGGAGTTACATTAGAGATGTAACCTGCGAGAAGTGCCTACACTTCAGATATTGCGTGACCTACGGCATAATCATTAATATATACAGTCATTACTCCGATATCGCGTCTATTCCGCATAGTCGCTATGCTGCGACTTTATCTCATGAGCTAAACCAAACACGTTGCCAATAATGAATAGAGTATGCTCATTCTCCACATCTATTTCCGGGAACAAATGACTTCTGATTCATCTTATAAGGCTATTTACTTCAATTTTGACGGTTCATAACACAAGCAACTCAAATGTGAGAACTTTGCATTCATATATTCCTTTGCCGCTGACTTATGCTCGTGTAAAACTTTCATGCTCTCATCGGGGTGAGAATAATTTGTTATTTCATCCCTAAGTACATGACAAAAATTTGAAAATATCAAATTTTTGTCATGTACTTAGAGATTGTCTAAAAATTAGTGCGAAATAATGTTATTAGGCATAACAAACCCTCAATCAGAGTGTTGAAGGAGAAAAGCTAATATTATGCACGAAATCAATCTCTATCAGACACATCTGACCGAGGG
>SCEJ01000051.1 GCA_004102785.1 Muribaculaceae bacterium Isolate-013 (NCI) | reverse complement strand
GCATGGCAGTGGGCAAACACCCGAAAAGGTTACTGGCGCACCGCTCATGCATTCTTACACAGAGCTATATCTAACGAGAACTTGAAACGCGCCCACTATCCCACACTTACGGAATATTACGAGAAACAGCATCCGCGTTAAGAACCGCCGTATGCCGAACGGCACGTACGGTGGTGTGAGAGGTCGGTAAACACGAAAATAGGAGATAAACACCCTATGATTAGTGTTTACCTCCTACTCGATTTCTGTTGAAATCCTTGTACAGTGAATTTTACCGGTTGTTGTCAAGTTCGGAAAGTTCAAATCGCCGGACGGTCAGGTGACAATAAGGTCGCGGAGTATCGAGTCGGCGGTGAGCCAGCGGGAGGCCGGTATGGCATATGAGTCACCGAGGTCTGTCACGGCTCCGGAAGCGAGGAGCGGGCGTAGATTGACCTGGAATTCTGTGCGGAATGTGTCGGGTATGGCATCCTTGCGCAGCCCGGCTGAAGTGCGCAATGCCGTGATGACAAGGTCGTTGAAGCGGTTTGATGGGGTCTCCGGGTCGACGCGCGCCGCAATCCTGGCCGGAGCCGAAAGAAGTGTGTGGATGTATTCTTTGACCGACAACGGATTGTAGCGCCGCACAGAGTCCTTGTCGAGAGAGTGGGCCGAGCATCCGAGCCCTAAATAAGGGGTGAGATTCCAGTAGGCGGAATTGTGTATGGCATGGCGTCCCGGCAGAGCGAAATTCGAGATTTCATAATGTAGGTAGCCTTCTTCGGCCGTGCGCCGGCATAGATAGTCATACATCTGCTGCGCCGTATCTTCATCTGTTTCGGCCACTTTCCCTGCTGCCATGCGGGCGTATAGTCGTGTGCCCGGTTCGTATGATAGCAGGTAGGCCGACAGATGCGGCGGCCTGAATGCCAGCAGGCGTTCGATATTCCGGCGCCACAATTCAAGGGTCTGGCCGGGCAGCCCGTAGATGAGGTCGGCCGAATGGTTCCAGCCGTTTTCTGCCAGGGCGGTGAGTGCCCGGATGGAGTCGATGGGAGAATGTTGTCGCTCTACGGCTGCAAGTTCAGAGGAGTCGAACGACTGGATGCCGATACTGACTCTGTTGAAGCCGACCTCGTGTATCATTTCGAGCCACCGGGGTGTCACATCCTCGGGGTTGGCCTCGATGGTGGCTTCCATGAGTGTGTGGCGCGGTATTTCTGCCAGCAGCGCATCCATAAGCCTTTTCAGAACCGGCATCGGAAGCAACGAGGGGGTGCCTCCTCCGAGATATATAGTTGACGGCAGAGTCGGAAGCTCATTTTTCCGCATTCTCCATTCGGCGAGCAGGGCGTCGGTGTAGCGCTCGTAAAGCCCGTTGTCGCCGCCGCGCGCCGGTGCGGAGAAAAAATCGCAGTAGGCGCATTTGCTGCGGCAGAAGGGAATATGGATGTAGAGCGTGGCGGCGGGAGATGGGGGTGCCGGTGCATCGGATATGGTGTGCATGTGTGTCAGTTTTCAAGTTTCCTGTCGCAGATGTCCTGGAATTTGCAATAGTGGCAGGCCCGCAGGTCGGTTGTGTTGCGGAATGGGATGTTCTCGTCGGCCAGTTCACGTAGCACGGGGATGAGATAATGGCTCATCCGGCGCACATAGTCGCGGTGGTCGAGCACCTCTTCGCCACCGATACGCAGGGGTGTGAAACTCTTTGTCGACACCTGACGCAACGAATATATCAGCGGTTGCACCGGCTCGTCGCTGCCACGGTGCTCCTGGAGAGTCTGTGAGTACAGCAGAAGCTGGAGCATTGCCTTTGGGCGCGATGCGCGCTGGTTCTGCGGATGCTCGAACAGAGCCTGCACCGATGGGGCGTCGGTGGGGTCGGCTCCGGTCTTGTAGTCGACAATGCGCATGAGGCGGGAGCCGGGTTGCGACGGATGCGCGATGCGGTCGATGCGGTCGATGATGGCCTTGATGTTGAACGAGATGGTGTCACGCGTCTCGCCAGTGTCAGGGTCGGTGTCGGTCAGGGTTATGTGGTGGAGTATCACCTGCTCGCCGGCGATATACTCGAACGGAGTCATGTCGGTCTCGCGGCGGAGCACGCTTCTGATATACTGGGCAATCAGTTGGCCGACCACCAGCGGTGCGCCGTTAAGGGGCGTGGAATTCTCTTTGCCGAGGCTGTGGTGGTGCTCGTTTATGGCGTGTACCACCTTGGTGTCGATTAGATGCGGCGATGCCAGCACCTGCTCTATTGCCTGGGCGGTAATCATCCTCCCGGCATTGGCTCCGGCCATAGTCTCGTAGATTTCCTCCAGCGCCTGGTGCATGACGGTGCCGAAAGTGCTTTCGTCAATCCACTCTTTGATTGAGTCCTCGCGGCTGTATCCCTTTATGTTCTTGATATAGAAACTGAGCGGGCAGTTGATGTATTCGTTGATTGACGATGCCGAGAGGTAAAGAGGCTCTTGTTCGGAGAAATACCGGCGTATCACAGCCATTATTTCCGGTGTTTTCTTCACCTCGACGCCGCGGCTCACGGGGGCAAGCACCGGGTAGCCGTGAAGGCTCAGACGCAGCCCCTCGGGGCGGTAAAGGCGTATGAGCTGATGAAGGTAGCGCGACATCTGGCCGCCGCCGTGGGGTGCGCCGCGGCGGGCGTCGTAGAGCAGCCATACTCGCCGGGCGCGCGATATCATACGGTAGAAGTAGTATGAATACAGTGCCTCCTGATGCTCCGTTGTAATCATGCCGTAGGCCTTGCGGAGCACCGGCGGGATGAGTGATTTCTGATAGTGTCGCCGCGGGAAAATCTTCTCGTTGAGCGAGGGGATGATAAGGTTGTCGAAGTCGAGGGCACGTGCTTCGAGCACCCCCATGAGCTGGAGACCGCGCAGCGGCTGCCCCTGGAAGCTGAGAGTCTCGCCGGCCACAAGGCGCTCGATCATTCTGAACACGGTGGAGTCGGCCAGGAAAATGCTGTCTTTGCGCAGATATTCTCCGCTGAGGTGACGAAGATGCGTTATGGCATCGAAATACCGCTGCGCTATGGCAAGGTCCACAATCTGAGGCGAGGCTTCGGAGGACGGAGTGATAGGTGTGCCGTCAAGGTCGTATAGCTCGAGTTCCTCGTTGTCGGCCGCTGATGTCGCGGCGTCGGTTTCCGCAGGTGTGCTGAGGGCTTTAAGCGTCCATTGCAGCAGGGTATGCAGGTATGACAGCACCGCATCGGGGTCGTCGGAATTCCTTACGAAGCTGAATACCGGAGCCAGCTCCTGCAGCCTGGGGTTCATGAAAAATGCGGCATCGACTGTGAATGTGCGCATCAGTCTCAGCCGCAGTGTGGCCGATATGGCGGCTTTCTGTGCACCCTGGTGAATGATGGGGTGGGTGAGCACCTGGAGCACATCCTCGGTGAGAAATTTGCCTGCGCCGTCGCGTGCCGTGGCGCGTCCGCGCAACTGCATCTTGACTACCGAACTTACGAAAGTAGCGGCAGCCGACTGCCTCAGCCGATAACCCATTGTGAGGTTCACCGGGTCGATATAGGGGGGGATGGAGCGCAGAGCCGGGATGGCAAGAGTCTCGTCTGGAAACACCACGGCGGTGCGCCGAAGCAGCGTGGCGCGCTCCTGCTCCGAGGCGCTTTCGGGCACGGTGTGCGGATACAGGCGTGTGATGATTTCGCCTGCGAGTTTGGCCTGCCCCACGCGCGACGGCACACCGATGATGCTTATCCGCGGAAATCCGGGCAATTTTTCCACGCATGGGTGCAGCGAGGGGTATTCGCGGGCCATCCGGTTGATGAAAGCTCCGGTGTTGCCGGGCATGTCGAATGCGGGCGAGGCGTTGTCCCAGTAGAAATCAGCCACGGGGGAGCCGTCGGGGGTGTACTTGTCGCGCAGGGTGGAGAATATCTTTTTTTCCACCGGAGTGAGGAGGGAGAACCCCACGAACACATATCGTCTGAAAGGCAATTCTCCGGCTTTTATCTCCCGGAGGCGCGTGGCCACCTGGCGGTATGCCATCCCCATGTAGAAGAGTCCTTTCTCGGCGAGGCGTTTGCGGTATTCCTCATATACGGGCAGCATCACCTGCCACAGCTTCACAAACTCCATCGGCGGTTTTCGGCCGGGCGGACGGAGCGTGTGCGTGATGTGGTTCCAGAAATCCGATACCTCTGCGGGGATACGCTCTTCATCCCAGTGGCGCCGTATGGCGGCAATCTGGTTTTCGGTGAGGTAGTTGGCTGAAATCTCGCGCAGTGATTCAAGATTGGGAAACAGCTCGGCCGCGTCGACCAGCGACATATCCACATCATTGAAGTCGGCCATCAGCACATCACCCCAGCGCTGGAACTTGTTGAAGTCAATATCGGCGCCGCTTCCTTTCATCTGTGTCACCACATGCCGGTATGCGTTGTAGAGGATGAACATCGATTCGAGGCGGTCGGCCTGGATGCCGTCGGCGAGCGAAGCGATGAATTCGGTCACCGGCATGGATGCCGGATGCAGCCCTTTGCGCCCGGAAGCAGCGAATTTTTCGTTTACGATATTGTGGAAATAGACTCCGGTGCGTTTGTTCGGAAACACAAAGCAGCAGTCGGCCAGCATTTCGGCAGACTCATTGGCCAGATAGGCGTCAACAACCAATTCAAGAAGCGATTTCATTATGGGGCGTAGGGCGCCGTGGTCAGCAGCGCCGTATGAGGATTATTATTTTCACCGCCATGTCAAAAAGCACTATCTTGGTCTGTGAGTTGGCGGCGATGTCAGCGGCAGCGTCGTTGAGATGGGCCACTATGCGCTCGGCGTTGTTTACGGTGATAAACTGCGAGAAACGGGCCGAGAAGGCCTCCTCGGCCGGAGTCATGGCGCATAGCTGCCTCATGGAGATATTCATGCTGAAGTTCTCCCGCACCATGCGCTGTGAGTATTGCAGGAACCGCACTATCCCTTCGCGTCCGAGTGCGGCCGTGTCGGTGCTCCATTTTTTCAGAGCCGCCACATCGCGCATGTAGGCCAGGCGCATCAGTGAGCAGAAACTCTCGAAGAAAGCGTTGTCCTCCGGGGCGTTTTCGGCGGCTTTAAGCGCTTTTAGAAGTGAGCCGCCGCCGAGACGTGCGGCCGCCGCGGCCTGCGTGGCGCCGATGCCTCGGGCGGTGAGAAACGCCTCGACCTCGCTGTCGGTATAGCGCTGGAGCGGCACACGCTGGAGGCGCGAGTATATAGTGGGAAGAATCTGACCCGGAGCGTCGGATATCATAATCAGCATCACCCCCGGCAGCGGCTCCTCGATTAGCTTAAGCAGCTTGTTGGCGCACTGGAGGTTCATCTTCTCCGGCAGCCACATTATCACTATTTTGCATGACGCGGCATGTGAGGTAAAGCTCAGCCGTGATATGATCTGCTGGCTCTCCTCCACGTAAATCTGCGGCTGCCCGTTTGGGTTTCCGAGTATTTTCTGCCAGCTTCCGAAATCGGCCAGCGGCTCTTTCTCAAGAAAAGAGCGCCAGTCGGGCAGATAATCGTCGGATACGGCTGTGGAGCGGCCGTTCTTGAGCACAGGGTAGGAAAATATGGTGTCGATATGGTTGAACGTGGAGTGCTGCACGCACTGGGGGCACACGCCGCACGGTTCACCGTCGGGGGTGCGTGCCGTGCAGTGTATATATTGTGCGAAAGCGCGTGCCAGCGCCAGCTTGCCTATGCCGGCGGGGCCTTCGAGCAGCAGGGCGTGCGGCAGCCGGCCTGAGTCGGCCATCGAGCGCAGGCGCTCTTTTGCATGTTCGTGTCCGGGAATATCGCAGAATTTCATTGTCTGGGCGTGGTTTCTATTTTGCAAATTTAAGAATTATTTCCCGGCTTTTTTGTAACTTTGCGGTATAAAATAAGAGGTAGATGAAAGAAAAGCCAGAAGCATATAGTCCGACCGACAAGCTCCGTGGGCTGATTGCCGACAATGCCCAGCTCCTGATGGCTCTGAGCCGTTTCGGCATACCGCTGGGATTCGGCGACAAGACCGTGGAAGAGGTGTGCGGCCGCCATGGTATCGATACCAGCACATTTCTGTCGGTGGCCAATTTCATGGGGGGGCGTCCGGTCGATGACTCCGGTGTGCTCCCCGGAGCGCTGATGAAATATCTGATAAAGGCCCATGATTATTTCCTGAACTTCCAGCTCCCGATGATTCGCCGAAAGCTCATTGAGGCTGTGGATATTTCGGATGCCGAGGGGCTGGGGCTGCTGATACTCCGCTTCTTCGATGATTTCGCAGCCGAGGTGCGCCGCCATATGGAGGTGGAGAACCGCAAGGTGTTCCCTTATGTGCAGGCGCTCCTGGATGGCTCGCACTCGGGGGAGTCCTCGTTCAGGATAATCGATTTCAGCCGCAACCATGAGGCTATTGCCCCGAAGATGAAGGAACTGAAAGATATTATCGTAAGGTATTATCCCGGAGCGGGAACGGATATGCTCAATTCGGCACTGTTCGATATCATCATCTGCGAGACAGATCTGACGCTTCATTGCGAGGTTGAGGACCGTCTTTTTGTGCCGGTTGTCAAGCATTACGAAGAGGAAGCCGCACGAAAGGCCCCGGTACCAGATTCCGCGAACGGCAACAACGGCTCCGCTCAGACTTCGGCCGATACCACTGACGCCGAGAAGATAGAGGCCCTTTCGGAAAGGGAGAAAGAGATTATCGTCAATATCGCGAAGGGATTGTCAAACAAGGAAATCGCCGACAGGCTGTGTCTCTCGGTCCACACCGTCACCACTCATCGGCGCAATATATCGCAGAAACTCAGCATCCACACCCCTGCCGGGCTTACTATTTTCGCAATCGTGAATCATCTGATTCCCCCCGATGAGATTCCGAAACCGCGCTGACAGCCTTTCCGCGCTGTGAAATGACAGCAGAGTTTGATGTTTTGAAATATTTTCGTAACTTTGTGGTATGAATATGGCATTGAAACTATTACCAGTGTTCTGTTCAACTGTATGAACCCGTCAATAACACACCCATGGATAACGAAATAACCGAACTGTTTCAAGACATCATAGCCCAGGCCGGAAGCATTGACATGGCTGAGGCCGAATTCAAAAAAATGATCGGAGAGGACGAGGAGCTGCATCGCCGTTACCGCGATTATTGCCGCGAGGTCGGCAGCACCGAGCGCCGCGGATTCCTTGACTTTGCCGACGACTATATGGATTCCCGGGAATCTATCTGGGATTCCCTCAACGATTACGACGAATGACTCGAAAACTGTTGGCCGAATATGACGGACGCCTTGGCGCCGTGATGATTTCATGGCCTCACGAAGATACAGACTGGGCGCCGATGCTCGACCAGGCCAGGGAATGCTACCGCTCTCTGGCAGCGGCAATAATCAAGGCCGGCTGCACGCTGGTGGTCATAACCCCCGATGCCGCGGCCACACGCGCCGAACTGCGGCACCTCCCCTCCAAAAATATTGTAGTGGTGGAGATGCCCACCAACGACACCTGGATACGCGATTACGGTATGCTTACTCTCGAGGGTGATACGCCGGAAACTCCTGTGGCGGCCGATTTCCAGTTCAACGGCTGGGGGCTGAAGTTCGCCTCGAATCTCGATAACGGCGTGACCGCACGGCTTCTTGCCATGCTCCCGAATGCCGACAGAACCGATTTCCGCCCTGTTGTGCTTGAGGGAGGCTCAGTTGAGACCGACGGCAAAGGCACTGTGCTCACCACCTCGGAATGCCTCCTCTCCGACAACCGCAACAATTTCAAATCCAAATCCGAGGCCGAGGCCATGCTTGCCCGGTGTCTGGGAGCCGGGCGGGTAATGTGGCTTGACCATGGAGCGCTCGAAGGGGATGATACCGACAGCCATGTCGACACTCTTGCCCGTCTGGCATCCGACGACACTATAATATATGTGAAATGCTATCGTGAGGATGACTCCCATTATCTTGACCTCCAGCTTATGGAGAAGCAGCTAAAGGAGTTGCGTACCCCTGCCGGGCAGCCTTACAACCTTGTGGGCCTTCCTTTGCCCGAACCTTGTTATGACCCTGACGACGGCCATCGGTTGCCTGCCACCTACGCCAACTTTCTGATTACACCTCACGCGGTGTTAATGCCAGTCTATGGCCAGGAACGCAACGATATGATGGCCCGTCAGATGCTTGAATCGGTGTTTGCCCCCGGCCGCGAGGTTATTACCGTGGACTGCCGCGCGCTGATACGCCAGCACGGCTCGCTGCATTGCGCCACAATGCAGATTCCGCGCCGGTTTGTGCCCCTTGCATGAAAAGAAATACAATTCTGCCCCTATGAAAGAAAAGATACTTGCCACAGCGCTCATACAGCAACATAACACCGCCGATGTGGCCGACAACCGTCGCCGTCTGGCAGAAAAGATACGCCGTGCCGCCGCCGCCGGCGCACGCCTGATTGTAAACCAGGAGCTGCACGACACTCTATACTTCTGCCAGTGCGAGGATGTGGACCTGTGCGACCTGGCGGTGGATATCCCCTCTGAGGCCACTTCGTTCTATGCCTCACTGGCAGGTGAACTCGGAGTGGTGATTGTGTGTTCATTCTTCGAGCGGCGTGCTCCGGGACTTTACCACAACATAGCCCTGGTGTTTGATGCCGACGGCTCTCTGGCCGGCTCTTACCGAAAGATGCATATACCCGACGACCCCGGTTTTTATGAGAAATTCTATTTCGCTCCGGGCGATATGGGCTTCCGGCCGATTGACACATCGGTGGGGCGCCTGGGGGTGCTCGTGTGCTGGGACCAGTGGTATCCCGAGGCTGCCCGCCTTATGGCCTTGGCCGGCGCCGAGATGCTGATATATCCCACTGCGATAGGGTGGAATCCCGAAGATGCCGTCGATGAGCAGGAGCGGCAGCGTGAGGCATGGATTACGGTGCAGCGCGGCCATGCCGTTGCCAACGGAGTGCCTGTGGTGGCCGTGAACCGCGTCGGCTTCGAGCCCGATCCGTCGGGCGTCACTTCCGGCATTAATTTCTGGGGTTCGTCGTTTATAGCCGGGCCTCAGGGGGAATTCCTTGCCCAGGCATCTGTTGATGACGAGGCTGTTGTGGTGACCGAAGTGTCGCTGAGCCGTTCGGAGCAGGTGCGTCGCTGGTGGCCTTTCCTGCGCGACCGCCGCATAGATGCCTATTCGGGGCTTACCCGCCGCTTCATCGACTCCTGAAAACTCTAAAAACTTTAGCCATGAAACTTCCTGCTCGCATCGGCGCTGTTACGGCAACTTTGCCTCCTGATTGCCGCCGCATTACTTTGGTCGGTGCCAACGGCAGCGGCAAATCGCGTTTTGCATCCGCGTTCCGCAAGCAATGCCGCCAGGTCGGTGTGCCGGTGTTCGGCATTTCATCGCTGGATGCTCTTTACGGAGGGGCGTTGCCTGACACTGCCGGAGCCGCACCTGCGCCGGAGTGCACCGACGATGTATATGCCGCCATGGCTTCCTCGCCTGCGTTTCTGCGCAATGACGCGCGCACGCCTCTGGAACGCATGATTTCAATGCTTCTCAACGAGGAGATTGCGTCGCTGATTTCATACAAGACATGCGCCGGCGGCAATGACGGCGCGTTGCCACGGACTAAAATCGATACTGTGCTGCGACTGTGGCGCTCGATTTTTCCTGACAGCAAGGGTGTGCTGGAGGGGGGCGCGCTTATTTTCTCGCGCCGAGGCAATGACGACCGCTATTCCCATATGCGCCTGTCGCATGGCGAGAAAGCTGTGTTGTATTATCTTGGGGCAGTGCTGTTCGCGCCCGAGAAAGCGGTGGTGTTCGTGGATAATCCCGGACTGTTTCTTCACGCGTCGGTAATCAGCCGCGTGTGGGATACGATAGAATCCCTTCGCGGCGACTGCCGTTTTGTATATGTGACCCACGACCTCGAGTTTGCCGCTTCGCGCCGCGACAACGCCGTTATATGGGTGAAGGCATTCGATGCAGAGGCGATGGCATGGGATTACGAACTGCTTCCGCCGTCGCCCGGTTCGTTGCCGGAGGGGATGTATATGGCTATTCTCGGCGCACGCCGTCCGGTGCTGTTTATAGAGGGGGATGGTGTGAATTCCATTGACGCCAAAATATACCCGCTGGTGTTCGCCGACTACACGGTGCGTTCGCTCGGTTCGTGCAACAAGGTAATCGAAGCCGTGCGCACATTCAACGACCTCCGCGACTTTCACCACCTGAAGAGCTGCGGCATTGTTGACCGCGACCGCCGCAATGTGCAGGAGGTGGCTTATCTGAGGCGCAAGAATATCTTTGTGGCCGATGTGGCAGAGGTGGAGAACCTGCTGCTGCTGGAGGGGGTAGTGAAGGCTGTGGCGTCGTTTCACGGCCGCTCGCCTGAAAAGGTGTTCGCCGCTGTGAAGAAATCGATACTTGGGCAGTTCCGCACCGACCTGCGCCGCCAGGCGCTGCTGCATACGCGCCATTTCGTGAAAATGACGATGACTTACCGTATCGACGGACGTTTCTCGTCGATTACCGACCTGGAGCGCCATCTGGGTGAACTGATGCGCGAGCTTTCGCCAAGGTCGGTCTACGAGAATTTCTGCCGCAGTTTCACTGCGTATCTCAACGAAGGTGACTATGCTTCGGTGCTGAGGGTCTATAATCAGAAGTCGATGCTTCCAGGATGCAATGTGTCGGGGCTTTGCGGACTGCCTGCGGGAAAATCGGCATATATCGACGCGATAATTGAGATTCTGCACACGGAAACCGAGCAGGCTCGGCAGATACGCCGCGCTATCTCGGCGGCCTTTTTCCCTGATGAGCAGTCTCAGCCAGGCAAGTGAACTCCCCGCAGAATGCCGGCAGCGGTTCTTCCGGCCGGTGCCTGCGGATGTATTGCGCGCAGATTGTGATGGCCCGCCGACATGTGTCTTCATCAAAAAGCCCCACATGCGCCACATCTTTTGGCAACCCCAGCCGCAGCGAGAGCCACGAGTATGCATTGTAGCGCGAGCGTTTAAGCCGGAGTTTCCAAACCAGGTCGAACACCTGGTGGGTCTGCCACCGCAGGCGGCGCAGAGGGGCGTCGGCCACGCTCCCGAGAGCTTCGGAAGTCAGCGGGTGGCAATAGACATATGCGCCACAGCGCGGGCACACCATGGCGCGCCTGCCGGGTTGCAGCCGCGGCGCGCCGGATTCTCCGGCTTCCATGCACCTGGTGGTCACGAGGCATTGCGGGCATAGCTTTCCGGTGTTTATCTGTTTTTTTTGTTCTGTCATCGGCCTGCGTATCGTGTAATGTATAGGCAAAGTTAGCACTTATTTTGGGGAATATTCGTAACTTTGCCGTGGAAAGGCTCCCGCATAACAAACCATCAAGGGAGTGATTTTATAACAAGATGCTGAGAATCAAACGACTTTACGGGTTTATGCTGCGCAGTTTCCTGCCGCTGTTCATGATGACTTTTTTCATCTGCCTGTTTATCGTGCTGATGCAGTTCCTCTGGCGTTATATCGATGACCTTGTAGGCAAGGGTCTTTCTGTCGGTGTGATAGGGGAACTCTTCTTTTATGCCGCGCTGACAATGGTGCCGATGGCGTTGCCGCTGGCCATTCTGCTGGCGTCGCTGATGACATTCGGCAATCTCGGCGAGCGGTTCGAACTCACGGCGATAAAGGCTTCGGGTGTGTCACTGCTGAAGGTGATGAAGCCGCTGATTATATTCATCGGACTTGTTGCCGTGGGTGCGTTCTTCTTTCAGAACAATGTGCTGCCCATCGCCCAGACCAAGATGTGGACCCTCCTTTACAGCGTGCGGCAGAAGTCGCCGGAGCTGGAGATTCCCGAGGGGGTGTTCTACGACCAGATTCCGGGCTATAATTTTTATGTGGGGAAAAAGAATCCGCAGACTGGCGAGCTTTACGATATAATGATCTACGACGTGTCGCGCGGCTTCGAGAATGTGCGCGTGATTCTCGCTGACTCGGGGCAGCTAAAGATGGCCGAGGACAAGGAGCATCTCTTTCTGAGGCTGCATGACGGCAAGCAGTTCGAGAATCTCCGCGAGACGGCTTTCTCCGGTATCGGGGCCAACCAGCCCTACCGTCGTGAATCGTTCCGCCTCAAGGAGATACTGATGGCGTTCGATGCCGGTTTCAACCGAATGGACGAGTCCGGGATGCGCAACCAGTATGTAGGGAAGAACATCACCGAGCTGAAAGCCACAATCGATTCCGTGGGCGAGCGTGTGGATTCCGTAGGAGCGATATACGCACGCGACCTGAAAGAGGCTACTTATCTGCGGGTGAGCTACGATGAACTTCAGTACACTCCCGACGGCAAGACGCGCCTGGTGCGACGGCCCGATGTGGCAATGCCGGCCGGGCCGATAGATATCGACTCATTATTTTATAAGCGGAATCCGGGCCAGACGGCCACTTATATAGCCATGGCGATTTCACGCGTGCAGCGTGCGAAGCAGGAATATGAGTTCAAAAGTTATGCGATGGAGGATGACCGCTACACCATCCGACGCCATGGCATAGAGATGCAGAAGAAATTCACTCTGTCGTTCGCCTGCCTGGTGTTCTTCTTCATCGGCGCTCCGCTGGGAGCGATTATCCGGAAGGGTGGCCTGGGAACACCGCTGGTTATTTCGGTATTCCTTTTCATCGTCTACTACATTATCGACAACACCGGCTACAAGATGGCGCGTGACGGCAAACTTGAGGTGTGGCAGGGGATATGGCTCAGCTCGGCAGTGCTGCTGCCGCTGGGAATCTTCTTTACCTACAAGGCTATGCGTGATTCTGCTGTGTTCAATATGGATGCCTACCGGCTCTTTTGGCTGCGTCTGCGCGGCAAACTGCGTCGTGAGCTTGAAGTGAAGGAGTTCGTGATGCAGGAGGTGGAGCCGGCGCGCGCCAGGCAACTGGTGTCGGCTTTCCGCGAGGGGTGCCTGAACCTGGCCGAGGGGTATCGCCGTCTGCCGATGTGGAAACGCGCATGGTATTTCGTGAGGCGTTATCCGCCGCGTACGCAGGCGCAGATGCTGCTCAATGACCTGGTGGAGTATCTGGCCGACAGCCGCTCGCCTCAGGTGATAGCGCTGGTAAACGAATTCCCTTTCCAGGTCACGGCACGCAATGCCCGTTCTTGTGCGCGCACAGCCTCTCTCCTTGAAGAAATTATTGACAAACAACAAATTGATAATATATGATACGGCTTGACTCTATCGAAGAAGCTCTTCATGACTTCCGCGAAGGCAAAATGGTGATTGTGGTCGACGACGAGGACCGTGAGAATGAGGGCGACCTCATTGTGGCCGCCGAGAAAATCACGCCCGAGCAGGTGAACTTCATGCTCAAGAATGCCCGTGGCGTGCTCTGCACCCCGCTCACAATCAGCCGCTGCCGCGAGCTGGGGCTTGACCCGCAGACTACTGACAACACTTCTGTGCTCGGCACTCCGTTTACCATAACGGTGGATAAGCTCGAGGGGTGCTCGACAGGGGTATCCATCCAGGACCGTTGCGCCACAATCCGCGCGCTGGCCGACCCCGCCTCAACCGCGGCCACATTCGGACGCCCCGGCCATATTAATCCGCTCTATGCGCAGGACCAGGGGGTGCTGCGCCGCTCCGGGCATACGGAGGCCGCCGTTGATCTGGCGCGTCTGTCGGGCTTGCAGCCTGCCGCGGCCCTGATGGAGATTATGAGCGACGACGGCTCTATGGCGCGTCTGCCTGAATTGCGCCGTCGTGCCGACGAATGGGGCATGAAACTCATATCCATACGCGACCTCATCACATATCGTCTGCGTATGGAGTCGCTCGTGGAGAAGGGCGAGGAGGTGAAACTTCCCACTGCATATGGTGATTTCCGCCTCATACCTTTCCGTCAGAAGAGCAACGGCCTGGAGCATATTGCCATTATAAAGGGCGATGTTGCCGGCGATGATCCGGTGCTGGTGCGTGTGCATTCGTCCTGTGCTACCGGCGATATCTTCGGCTCGCTCCGATGCGACTGCGGCGAGCAGCTCCACCAGGCTCTCCGCATGATTGAGAAGGAGGGACGCGGCGCTGTGGTCTACCTGCTTCAGGAGGGACGCGGCATTGGTCTGATGGATAAAATCCGTGCATACAAGCTCCAGGAGCAGGGGATGGATACTGTCGAGGCTAATCTTCACCTGGGCCACAAGGCCGACGAACGCGACTATGGTGTGGGCGCGCAGATTCTTCACGAACTGGGAATACGCAAGATGCGCCTGATGACCAACAACCCGGTGAAGCGTGTCGGGCTTGAAGGCTACGGACTTGAAGTGGTGGAGAATGTGCCCATCGAAATCGAGCCTAACGAAAACGACCGTTTCTATCTCTCAACCAAGAAACACCGCATGGGGCACGAACTGCACCGTGTTGACTGACATGCCGCCGATATATCACGATAATGCTCATGAAGTGCCTCTCGAGGTGCTTCATGAGTCGTTTAGGGCCTTTGTAGCCACGACATGGCGAGGCATGGCTGTGTCGGCTGACAATCCATACAGCGGTTTCTCGCTCTGCAATTATACGGGCGATGAAGCGGCTCACTGTGATGGGTGCCTCCGTGCGCTGGCGCAATGCTGTGGCGTTCCCGCCGAAAGGGTGGTGGTGCCGCGGCAGACGCATGGCACGCAGGTGCTCGTGTTGTCACGCCGGGATTATAACGAGGGCTTTAGCGGGGTTGACGAGGCTCAGCTTGCGGGAATTGACGCCGTAGTGACCGACCTGCGCGGAGTAGTGGCAGGGGTGAATACCGCCGACTGCCTCCCCCTTGTGCTGATTGACGAAGAGGCCGGCGTGGCCGGAGCCGTTCATGCCGGATGGCGCGGAGCTGTGGCCGGAATAGCTGAGCGGGCGATGCATGAGATGGTTCGGCTCGGTGCGAACCCGCGCCGGGTGAAGGCGCTGATGGGGCCGTGTATCGTTGCCGAAGAGTTTGAGGTAGGGGAGGAGGTTGCGGCGCGGTTCCCTGAAGCCTGCGTTAGCCGAGCTTATGGCGTGAAACCTCATGTCGACTTGCCTCTTGCCGTGGCCATGCAGTTGCGCGGCTGCGGTGTTGACGACATCGCGTTGCCGCCGGCCGGCACCCTTTCCAGGCCGGACCGCTATTTTTCGGCGCGCGCTCTGGGGGTATCCTCCGGCCGGAATTTTACATTTGTTCTGCTGAAATGATCAGAACTCCACACCCACACGCAACTGGGGCAGTATCTCGTGGCGGCCCGACTGCCCGATGTAAGCTGACTGCATGCCGCTCTCGGGAGTCCACCACTCTGCGTAGTCATCTCCCTTGTAGCCGCGCAAAGTGGCTCCGATGCCGATGTTGATGGCGGTTTTTCTGCCCCAATTGATACGATAGCCTGCCTGGAGCGACGCAAATACGCCACCGCCGTCAATGAAGTTGTAGCCCAGGCGGGCATCGAAGTATGGTGTGAATCTGCGTATTTTCAGGTCGTTGCGGAAATGCACGAATATCGGCACACAGTAAAAGCGTCTGTCCGACAGGGAGTAGTCGGCTGCCACGCCGCCCCCGAGGAAGATGTGGGGATTGAACTGATAGCCGTGCGATGTGGAGAGTCCGGGGTAAAACTTCGACTTTTCGGCAGGTTCGTAGATGGAAATCATAATTTCGGCGAGGGCGTCGAATTCGGCGAAGCCGCGATAGCCCCGTTCGGGTTGGCGGGCGAACGACGACATGGCAAGTGCGGTCAGGCATAAGGCTATGCAGCAACGCTGCAGCGTGTGTCTGTATCGTGAAAAAAGATTGGTCATTAGAATTATGATTATGTTGCTGTTCAAATCATTTGCGTTTGCAGTGCAAATCTACTCAAAAAGATTATTGCGGCATAACACCTTAGTCTTTTTTGATGTTAATTATATTTTCTAAAGCTATGCTTACGATGCCGGCGGGTGCGCCATGGCGTTACGGCGCTGTGGCCTGAGATTGTGTGGCGATAATTTGCGCGGTAAGTTATTATTTTGTAACTTTGTAGTCGATTTGGCGCATCGGCAGGCTTCCGGGCCGGATGGTGCGTCGCAGAAAAGTCGTGTGGTTGCCGTGTTGTTTACGGCAGTTGGTTGATAAACATTGCTTTAAAATGATTAATATTACTTTTCCCGACAAGTCGGTGAAACAGTTCGAGAGCGGTGTCACTCCGCTTGAAATCGCGCGCAGCCTCTCGCCGCAACTGGCAAGGGAAGTGCTCGCCGCATCCGTTAACGAACAGGAATGGGATCTCTCGCGCCCTATTGAGGAGGATGCTACCCTCCGGCTCTTCAAATGGGATGACTCCGAAGGCAAGCATGCTTTCTGGCACAGTTCGGCTCACTTGCTCGCCGAGGCTCTTCAGGAGCTCTTCCCCAATGTGAAATTCGGCATCGGTCCGGCTATCGAGAACGGATTCTATTACGATATTGACCCCAACGGCCACAGCATAACCGCGGCCGATTTTCCCGCCATCGAGGCCAAGATGCTTGAGCTGGCGCGCCGCGACGAGAAAATCGTGCGTGCCGACATCTCAAAATCTGATGCTCTCAAGACGTTCGGCGACCGGGGCGAGGAATATAAGTGTGAGCTTATTTCCGAGCTTGAGGACGGCCACATCACAACCTATACACAAGGTGCTTTCACCGACCTCTGCCGCGGCCCGCACCTCCCCTCTACCGGTGTCATCAAGGCCTGCAAGGTCATGAGCCTCGCCGGAGCCTACTGGCGCGGTGATGAAAAGCGCAATCAGCTCGTGCGTGTATACGGCATCACTTTCCCCAAGAAGAAGATGCTCGACGAGTATCTCGCACTCCTGGAGGAGGCCAAGAAGCGCGACCACCGCAAAATCGGCAAGGAGATGGAGCTGTTTGCATTCTCAACCAATGTGGGCGCCGGTCTGCCTCTGTGGCTCCCCAAAGGCGCCGCACTGCGCGACCGTCTGGAGCAGTTCCTCCGCAAAATACAGAAGAAATACGGCTACCAGCAGGTAATCACCCCGCATATCGGCAACAAGAACCTCTACGTAACCTCCGGGCACTATGCCAAGTACGGCAAGGATTCATTCCAGCCGATACAAACTCCCCAGGAGGGCGAGGAGTATATGCTCAAGCCGATGAACTGCCCTCACCACTGTGAGATTTTCCGCAGTTCGCCCCGCTCTTACCGTGAGCTTCCGCTGCGTCTGGCAGAGTTCGGCACGGTTTACCGCTACGAGCAGACCGGTGAGCTCCACGGACTGACACGTGTGCGTGGCTTCACTCAGGACGACGCACATATCTATTGTGCTCCCGAGCAGATTAAAGATGAGTTCCTGAAAGTGATGGATATCATCTTCTACATCTTCAAGGCTCTTGACTTTGATAACTTCGAGGCGCAGATTTCGCTCCGCGACCCGAAAAACAAGCAGAAATACATCGGCAGCGATGAAAACTGGGAGCTCGCCGAGAATGCCATCATCGAGGCTTGCGAGGAGAAAGGGCTCAAAGCCCGCAAGGAGCTGGGAGAGGCTGCCTTCTATGGTCCTAAGCTTGACTTTATGGTCAAGGACGCCATCGGCCGCCGCTGGCAGCTCGGAACCATCCAGGTGGACTATAATCTCCCCGAGCGTTTCCAGCTCGAGTATACCGGAGCCGACAACCAGAAGCACCGTCCGGTGATGATTCACCGCGCGCCGTTCGGCTCACTCGAGCGCTTTGTGGCAGTGCTGCTTGAGCACACCGCCGGCAAGTTCCCCCTCTGGCTGGCTCCTGAGCAGGCCATAATACTCCCCATCTCGGAGAAGTACAACGATTACGCCCGCAAGGTCGCCGCCGAACTCGAAGAGGCTGACGTGCGTGTCACAATCGATGACCGCAACGAGAAGATTGGCCGTAAAATCCGCGACAACGAGCTGCGCCGTGTGCCGTTTATGCTCGTCGTAGGCGAAAAAGAGGCCGAAAATGGCGAAGTTTCTGTAAGAAAACAGGGCGAAGGTGATAAAGGTACGATGAAAATTGCTAACTTTGCAGCCGAAATCGCTCGACTGGTGAAGGAACTTAAATGAAATCATTGCGATTCACACCTTCTCCCGGCAAGAAAAAGATACCACCAACCCTACTGAATGGATAAAAAACCTTCTAATCAGGGCGCCCCGCGCCCTAACAATCATGGCGGTGCCCGTCCACAGGGCGCAGGCGCCAGCCGTCCAAACACCACCGGTGCTCCCCGTCCGCAGGGAGCCGGCCAGGGTTCGCGCCCGGGTGGCTTTTCCGGTCCGCGTCCCGGCGGTTTCTCCGGGCCTCGTCCGGGTGGCTTTTCCGGCCCCCGTCCCGGCGGTCCCCGTCCCGGCGGCGCCCGCTTCAACGGTCCGCGTCCTCCGCGCAAGGAGGAACCATACGCAATCAACGAGCGCATCCGCGCCAAGGAGGTGCGTGTGGTCGGCGATAATGTGGAGAACGGCATATACACCATTCAGCAGGCCCAGAAGATGGCCGACGAGCTTGAACTCGACCTTGTTGAAATCTCTCCCACCGCTGAGCCGCCCGTATGCAAGATTCTTGACTATTCCAAGTTTCTCTATCAGCAGAAAAAGCGACTCAAGGAGCAGAAAGCCAAGGCTACAAAGGTGGTTGTGAAGGAGATTCGTTTCGGGCCCCAGACCGACGACCACGATTACAACTTCAAGCTCAAGCACGCCCAGAGCTTCCTTCAGGAAGGCTCGAAAGTAAAAGCCTACGTATTCTTCAAAGGACGCTCGATTCTTTTCAAGGAGCAGGGTGAGGTTCTCCTCCTCCGCTTTGCCAACGATCTCGAGGAGCTGGGCAAGGTTGAGCAGATGCCGGTTCTCGAAGGCAAGCGCATGACTATCATGCTCTCGCCCAAAAAGAAAGTGCAGCCCTGACACGCAGTGGCCCATGCGCCGTTGTCACCCCGCTGACGAAAGTTCACGCCACGAGTTGGCGATGATATATACTCATTATTAATTAAATAAAAATGCCAAAGATTAAGACTAACTCCGGTGCCAAAAAGAGGTTCGCCCTTACCGGATCAGGAAAGATCAAGAGAAAACATGCTTTCAAGTCGCACATTCTCACAAAGAAGACTAAGAAGCAGAAACGTAACCTTACCCACTTCTCTACCGTAGCAAAGGTTGACGAAGCCAACGTAAAGGCATTACTTGGCCTTAAATAATCCAGCTTCTCAAGCGCGGATTACGCCTTAGCTCAAATCATCGTTCAATTCATTTATTAACCGGGTGATTAGCTGAAAGAGCCTGTGCTTCTATGCCCGAGGCCGCTAACTCCCCAAAAAAGAACTACAATGCCAAGATCAGTTAACCACGTAGCATCACGTGCTCGTCGTAAGAAAATCCTGAAATTAACCCGCGGTTATTTCGGCTGCCGCAAAAACGTGTGGACCGTTGCCAAGAATACTTGGGAAAAGGGTCTCACCTACGCTTACCGCGACCGCAAGAACAAGAAGCGCAACTTCCGCGCTCTTTGGATTCAGCGTATCAACGCTGCCGCCCGCATGGAGGACCTTTCTTACTCCAAGCTCATGGGTCTTATCCACAAGGCCGGCATCGAGATCAACCGCAAGGTTCTCGCTGACCTCGCCCTCAACAACCCCGCCGCTTTCAAGGCTATTGTTGACAAGGTGAAGAATGCCTGATAGCCCGTTGCCATAACAGACACCGCGCCCCGGTTTCCGCAAGGATTCCGGGGCGCGTTCGTTGTTCGCCCGACATGGGCATAATCTAACGGGTGAAAGTCCCGAGCGCGCCCCGATAGCGGGAAGCACATAGTCCGAGGCAACGGTGTCTACCGTGAGGAGAATCGGAAGGAAGCTAAGGACAAAAGTCTGGCTCCACGCACAGAAACTTGATATAAGGCTCAAAGTCAGGGGTAAGGTTGCTACACAAACCAAAGCCCGAAAGCTATCCGGACTGACGAGAGTAAATCAAGGGAGTATAAGACAGAAAGATTATGTTCTTAATCGGGGAGGTCTGTGGGGCGAGCCGCACGGCAAGCAGTAACAACGAACCCACAGAAGTCAGCAGATGCCATAGTAGTCATCGCCTTAAAGCTCGTGGGCGATGAAGAAGGGCAAAACTTAACCACACGAGCAAAACTTTATTTTACCCGATGAAAGGAGAAAAGCCGAAAACATCAGAAAGCTACCCTCGGAAGAATAGCTCG
>SCEJ01000386.1 GCA_004102785.1 Muribaculaceae bacterium Isolate-013 (NCI) | reverse complement strand
AGGACACAACGGAGGGCGTGCCGCAAGGCGGTCCACTCAGCCCCATATTGAGCAACATAATGCTGACGGAACTTGACCGCGAACTTGAAAGGCGCGGACTTCCGTTTGTGCGTTATGCCGATGACTGCGTCATCTTTTGTAAAAGTCCGAGAGCCGCCGAAAGGGTGTGCGAAAGTATCACGAAGTTCATAGAGGGGAAGCTCTT
>SCEJ01000385.1 GCA_004102785.1 Muribaculaceae bacterium Isolate-013 (NCI) | reverse complement strand
CCTCTGGATTTGTCGGCCGTGCCGATATAATTGCTTTCGGCAAACACAATATCAAAAGGTTCCGCAAAATGGGGATGATGAAAAATGGGGTGCCGTCCGAAGCGACCCTTTGCCGAGTGGATAACGGGATCAATGACTGCGCCATGGCCGACAGGATGCAGGAATTTGTCGAAGTGTTTCATGCCCAGTTGCGGAGCCGATCCTG
>SCEJ01000050.1 GCA_004102785.1 Muribaculaceae bacterium Isolate-013 (NCI) | reverse complement strand
TGAAATCTGTTTCCGCATAAAGCCGTAGGACTTCATCGCGGATTGCTTGTCGTTTTTGTCTCGGCAGACTCTGAAATTTAATCATCTTTTTGACTCGTTAGGAGTCAACTTTTTTCAGGACGAGACACATGCCGGTATATGAAAAGCGCGGCAACGCTTCCTGTCAAGGGCGTTGCCGCGTGTATGGTTTGCCGGGAGCTTTCCCGGTCACATCGGATAGATTATTTCTCTACGATGGTAACGCAACGGTCGAGGGTGAGGCACTTGTCGCCGAGGTCAACACGGTTGCCGTTGTTGGTGGTGGCTTCAAGCTGCGACTCGTTCACACCGTAGCGGAGGAGCTGGTTCTTGACACCGTTCACACGGTTGTGACGGAGACGTACGTTGATGGCGTCGTTACCGGTGTAGTTGTCGGCCCATCCGGTGAGGACATACTGCTTGGAGGTGTCGGCCTTCATTACGTTGGCAACAGACTCAAGCACCTTGCGGTCAACGGAGGTCAGACGGTAAACGTCGCAGGGGTAGTAGATGGTGGCGAGGGGGTATTTCACAACCTCGGCTTTCTCTACGGGACGCGACAGGCATGCCTTCAACTGGGCTTCGAGGTCGGCGATACGTGCATCGGCGGCCTGGAGGCGTGCGCGGTACTCGTCGCAGTTTTCTGCGGGAGGACAAACGGGCACGATGGGAGCGCTCCATTCGGATTTGTTAAACTTGTAGGTAGCGGTAAGAAGAGCCTCGCCGGCAACGAAAGTCTTGCCCCACTCGTCGGTGTGGTTGGAGATGGCGTTGGCACGGATGTCAAGACCGAGAGCGAAGTTCTTGGTGATGTTGAACTCGTTAACGATACCTGCGTGGAGACCGATAACGCGGTCGTGGCAGTTTTTATACTTGAACGAGCCGTCGTTCTGCTGCTCTTTGGCAAAAGTCCAGTAGAAGTCACCGCCGCCATAGAGGTATGCGTTGTAAACGCGACCGGGACGATAGCCGCACCACCAGTTGGTGAGGTTCAGCATCACGGAGAACGACGGGCCGAAGTAGTTCTGATAAGTTTTCCAGAATCCGTCCT
This sequence comes from Muribaculaceae bacterium Isolate-013 (NCI), assembly GCA_004102785.1. GTDB lineage: Bacteria > Bacteroidota > Bacteroidia > Bacteroidales > Muribaculaceae > UBA7173. Next base: position 21,405 of record SCEJ01000050.1, on the reverse strand, counting down.
CTGTCTTACCTTCCCAGGGCTGGAGACCTACGCAGTTGGGGTCGTTGGAGAGACCCTTAACCGAAACGTAGCTGGCACCGATGCGCACACCCAGCAGGGGCGAGAACCACTTGCCTACATATAGGTGGGCCGAGGGGGTGAGACGGTCGAAGAGCTTGCGATGGTTATCCTCGTCGGTGAAACCGATGGTGACACCACCTTCACCCTGGATGAACCAGTTGTCGCGGAAACGGTTGAACAGATAGCCCTGCGAGGGATCCTCCACATAGGTTATCTCCTGTGCATTCTGGGCCATTGCAGAGCCGGCAAGCATGGCGAAGCCGAATGCGAGAGCAATACTTTTCTTCATAGCTAAAGTAGAAAAAGTTGAAATAGATTAAGTTTTCAAATGCATTTCAAAATCCGCCGGGCGGACTTCCGGACTACACCCGCGCTACCACCGTGACGGAAGTGTGCGACTCATAGTCCCGTAACCTCAGGCAAAGAATAACGTACTGGCAGCCAGCACAATCACAGCCACAAAACGCAAAAATGCGCTTTATGCCGCAATCTTTGAATGATACAAAGCCGGAAATTCGGCGCTAAGGTACGCATTATTTTTTAAAAAATTCACATTTATCGCAAAAATCTGCCTTATAGTGAAATTTTTCTTAAAATGAAACATCCCGGCCGGAGAAAAAGTTCCGGCCGGGATGTGGTTTTAACATTACCGCGCCTTATCCAGGGGGCGCGCAGGGGTCAATCAGATACGGCCAAGAAAACGGAGCACCTCCTCAGTGATGTTCTCAACGGTGAAACCGAACTCACGGTCAAGCACCTTGAACGGCGCCGAGGCTCCGAAGTGGTCGAGACCGAACACTTTGCCGTGAGGGCCGACAACGCTTCTGAGCGTCGAGGGGAGACCGGCGGTGAGGCCGAACACCGGGGTGCCGTTGGTGGGAATCACGCTGTTGCGGTAGTCGGCGTCCTGATCCTCGAACAGACCGAGCGACGGCACCGACACAACCCGGCAGGGCACCTGGCCGGCCTCAAGCTGCACGGCCACATCACACAGCAGCGACACCTCAGAGCCGTTGCCCACCAGCACCACCTGCGGATGAGGAGTATCCATCACCACATAGCCGCCGTGACGCACGCCCTGGGCCTCGTCGTAACGGCTTTCTGTCGCGGCGGGAAGGTCCTTTATATCCTGGCGCGAGAAAATAAGGCCGGTAGGGGTCTTTGTGTTCTCCATCGCCATCTGCCAGCACACCACAGCCTCCACGCCGTCGGCGGGGCGGAGCACCAGCATTGAGCGTTCGCCCGAAAGGTTGCGCAGCTCCTCGAGCAGACGAATCTGCGCCTCCTGCTCCACGGGCTGATGGGTGGGGCCGTCCTCGCCTACACGGAAGGCATCGTGGCTCCATACATATTTCACAGGCAGTTCCATCAGGGCGGCCATGCGGATTGCGGGCTTCATGTAGTCGGAGAACACGAAGAATGTGCCGCAGGCGCAGATGAGTCCGCCATGGAGCGCTATGCCGTTCATTATTGAAGCCATCGTAAGCTCCGACACCCCGGCATGGAGGAAAGCCCCCGAGAGGTCACCCTTGGTGAAAGCGTGGGTGCCTTTGAGGAAGCCGTCGGTCTTGTCGGAATTGGCAAGGTCGGCGCTCGACACAATCATGTTGCCTACCTTCTTCGAGAGCTCGGCGAGCACGGCGGCCGACGCGTTACGGGTGGGGCCATTGGCCTTCACGAGTATCGATGCATAGTCGATTTCAGAGAGTTTGCCGTTGAGGAAGTTGTCGAGCTGAAGAGCCTTTTCGGGATTGGCCTTTGCCCACTCGGCCTCTTTGGCCTTGCGGTCGGCGCAGATGCGGCGCAGCTCGGCGTTGCGGTCGGCATAAAGCTTCTCCACCTCGGCGGGGATGAGCCACGGCTGCGCGGGGTCGGCGCCCAGGGCCAGAATAGTTTTCTCCATATCCACACCGGCCTTGCTCAGAGGCTGGCCGTGGGTTGAGCACTGCCCCTCGAAACTCTCGCCGGAAGCGGTGCGGCATCCGAGCCCCATCACGGTGTTGCCGATGATGAGCGTGGGGCGCTGAGTCTCGGCGTGAGCCTTTTCGAGAGCCTCGGAGATGGCTACGGGATCGTTGCCGTCTATTTCAATCACGTTCCAGTTCCAGGCGCGGTACTTGGCGGCCACATCCTCGTCGTCAACAGCGTCGACATCGGTGGAGAGCTGCACGCGGTTGCTGTCGTAGAACATAATGAGGTTCGACAGTCCCAGGAATCCGGCGATACGTCCGGCGCCCTGCGAAATCTCTTCCTGCACACCTCCGTCGGAGATGAAAGCATAGGTCTTGTGAGCCACAACATCGCCGAAGCGCGCCTGCAGGAAACGCTCAGCGATGGCGCAGCCGACAGCCATTGTGTGGCCCTGCCCGAGGGGCCCGGAGGTATTCTCCACGCCGCGGGCGGGATCCACTTCAGGATGACCGGGGCATACCGAGCCCCACTGACGGAATTGCTGAAGCTCTTCCACAGTGTATTTCCCTGTGAGCGCCAGCACGGCATAAAGCATAGGCGACATGTGACCCGGATCAAGGAAGAAACGGTCACGCGCAATCCAGGTAGGGTCGTCGGGGTCGGTGATGAGATACTTGGAGTAGAGCACATTCACGAAGTCGGCGCCGCCCATGGCGCCACCGGGATGACCCGACTTGGCTTTCTCTACCATGCTTGCCGCCAATACGCGGATGGTATCGGCCGCACGGTTCAATACAGTCTTATCCATTTGTTTAAGATATTGATTTGGAAGCGGCATCACCGGCTGGCGCCAGCCTCGGCAGGGAGTCTGTATCAAAAAAGGCAGGAAACTTCCTTGCCGCAGGGATGCTCCGCGGAGCGTCCGAACGAACTGCTGAAGTACAACACTTTCCGGATGCTCCGCGGAGCGTCCCTACTTCAAGGTGGATTCAGCTTTTATGATACGGCCTAATGCTGCGACGCGGACACACCGCTGTGTGACGCGGCTTCATTAATGATTATTCTTCAACAAGAACCTCAGCCTCTTCGGGCAGATTCTTCGACGGGCGCGAGAGCACCATGGCGTAAACCAGAATGTAGGCAGCCAGCGCGAAGGGGAGCCAGAAGCTGCCCAGAATCGAACCGGAAGCGAGAACCGACTGGATGGCGGGGAAAATGCCGCCGCCACACACCATTACCATGAAGATACCCGAAGCCACGGCGGTGTATTTGCCGAGGCCGGTGACGGAGAGGTTGAATATCGCGCCCCACATGATTGATGCGAAGAGGCCACAGAGCACGAAGAAGATGGCATTCAGCGGTATATTGACAACACTGAAAGCGAATTCCTTTGAATCAAAGCCGATGAACGGCACGAAGTTTTCCTCAGTAAAGATGCCGAGCACAATGAAGAGCATGGCACCCAGGGCTGCGGTGACCAGCATGGCGCGCGAGGAAATCTTGCTGCCCACAACACCGCCGAGCAGACGGCCAACAAGCATCAGCAGCCAGTAGATGCCTACCACGGTGCCTGCCAGGGCTGCGGCCTCGAAGCCTACGTTGTTCACAACAACCAGCTCGCTCTTCTCAAGATACTGGTAGGTCCAGTTGGCCAGACCGACCTCAAGGCCCACATAGCAGAAAATCGCCAGCACGCCGAATGTGAAGTTGCGGTAGCGGAACGCTCCTGATACCTTCACCCTGGCCTGGGGCTTGCCCAGATCAGGCGATTCGGGGAGTTTCGAGAAGAAGATCACCAGGAACGCGGCCAGGAAGATGCCCATGGCAAGGAAGAACACGGGGTTGGCCGAGGCGATGGTGGAGGCGCTGCCGCCAAGCAGACCGCCCACAATCACGGGAGCCAGGGTGGCGCCGAGCGAGTTGAACGAGCCGCCGAACTGCACCAACTGGTTGCCCTGGTTGGGGTTCTTGCCCAGCGAGTTGAGCATGGGGTTAACCACGGTGTTGAGCAGACACATCGAGAAGCCGGCCACGAAAGCGCCTATAAGGTAAATCGCCACGGCAGTGGAGGCATCGGCGATAAAGCCCGACATGTAGGTAATCAGCACACCCACGAAACCGATTGACACGGCGCAGAGAGCCGTCACACGGAAGCCTTTGTTCTGCAACAGCTTACCGGCGGGATAGCCCATGAAGGCATATGCGATGAAGTTGGCCAGGGTGCCGAGCTGCGACATGATTGGGTTGCCCTCGCTCATCTTCTCAATAACGGAGCCGAGGGGATTCTGATAACCTGTGACAAAGGCAATCATAAAAAACAAAGCGAACATAATCGCGATAGGGAGCGCGAAATTCTGCTTTGTGGAAGTTTGTTGTTTCATGATAAATTATAAATGGATTAGTTTTTAGAATTGGTTCTGAGGTAAGACAGTCTGGAAAACCGTAAGCGGAAACCACTTGTATGATTTATAACGTCTGCTGGAGCGGGAATGCCTGGTATTGATGCCATAATAAGGATTTTTTCAGTATTGACGGTCGCCGAAAATGGCGGTGCCCACTCTCACAAGGTTGGCTCCGCAGTCTATCGCCAGTGGATAGTCGCCGCTCATGCCCATGCTCACGGTGCTGAAGCTGCGCAGGTCGGGAGCGATGCGGAGTATTTCATCGAAACATGAGCGGATGGCCCGGAAATCAGCCTCCACGCGCGCTTCGTCATCGGTATTTGAGGCCATGCCCATCACGCCGCAGATATGGGTGGCGCGCAGTTCCTCGAATCCGCGGCTGCGGAAAAATGCAAGAAGCTCGTCGGGCGAGAAGCCGGTCTTGGTCTCCTCGCGTGCCACATGCACCTGCATCAGCACCGGCTGCACAATGCCTGCGGCAAGCGCCTCGCGGTCGATAATATGAAGCAGCCGCAGCGAGTCCACGCTCTCTATCATAGCCGGGCGCAGCCGCAGCAACTGGCGCACCTTGTTGGTCTGGAGATGACCGATGAAATGCCAGCGCAGCTCCTCCGTGCTCTCCGAGGCGGCCATGGAGGCCACCTTGCGCTCCAGCTCCTGCACACGGCTCTCTCCGAATAGGCGCTGCCCCGAGGCAGCCGCCTCCAGAATGGATTCGAGCGGATGGAATTTGGAAACGGCCACCAGCTCCACCCCCTGCGGGAGGGTGGAACGGATGGCCGCTATACGGGAGGATATATCGCTGACGGAGCTCATTCTTTCGCCTGATCAGGGAGGTTGCCGAGTTTCACTTTATACACGTCCATATACGGGGTTTCGGCAATGGAGACGATTTCAAAGTCGGTCATTGTCGTTTTCATGTTCTCCATGAAGTTGTCGAAAGCCCCCTTGAACGAACTGCCGGCCACGAGAATCTGCGACACGGATTTCTTTTCGGCGGCGGTCTTCTCGTCGATAGTGATGAAAGCCACTTTCACGAGATACCATTTGTCGGCCGAGTCATCCCAGAATATCTCGGCAATCTTTGTGCTCTTTGCCGACGACACCGAGTAGTCGCCCGAAATGAAAGGCGCCATCTCGTCGGTGATGCGGGCCACAGCCTCTGTAATCGAGAGAGCGTCCACAAGATAGGGCTCGGTAACTTTCTTCACCGAACCGTTCTCCTGGAGTTTATCGTAACGGACTTTACATTCAAACCAGTTTGACATTTCTTATATGTATTACTGAATACTTTTTATTAACTTTGCAAAGTTACTCCTAATTTTCAAACTTTGCAAACTACCGTTGGCTGAAAATTATCCACACCACCCTCCGCAAAACGGCAAGCCCTCCTTCTTAAGAAGGGTTGTGGAGATGTATGCCGGCGGATTCCGCGAAATGACGGTGGGGCGCAGGCTGTGGGCGCTGATTCTTATAAAGCTCGCGATTCTGTTCCTGGTGTTCAGACTGTTCTTTTTCCCCGACAGGCTGGCGGAAGAATACGACACCGACGCCGAACGGGCCCGCGCCGTGGCCCGCGAGCTTGCCCGGCGGAGCGCGCCGCTCCCCTACCAGTCACCATCCGGCAACTGAAATCGACACCAATGCATACCACCTGCAGCAACCGCACACGCCTCACCACCGTGGCAGCTCACCTGCTTGCCATCGGAGCCCTTTTCATCCTCCCGGAAATGGTGTCGACCCTCGGCCGCCCCGTGCAGCTCCCCTGGCAGCTCCAGGCCGGCACCTGCCTCAAGGCCGGGGTCTACATCGCCGTTTTCTACATCAACTACCTGCTGGTGCTTCCGCGCGCCATCAGGCAGGGGCATTCCATGATGCGCCCCCTCCTCTGGAACATCCTGGTGCTGGCCGGAGCGCTGCTGCTTCTCTGGGCCATATACCGGTGGTCCGAGCCATACTGGCATAAAGTATTCCCTCGAAGAGGCGCCAAACCGCCGCATCCATCGCTGATACTGTGGAATCTGAAGTGGATTCTCCGCGACTCCGTGATGATAGTGCTGACCATAGCGCTGGCGGTAGCCCTCGACATGGTACGCCGCTACAAGGTGCTCCGCGAAAAAGAGGATGAAAGACGCCTGGCCCAGCGCCAGCAGGAGCTTTCCAGCCTCAAGGAGCAGCTCAACCCCCACTTTCTGTTCAACACCCTAAACACCATATACGCGCTCATCGCCGTAAACCCCGACACAGCCCAGGAGGCCGTACACCGCCTGAGCGGAATGCTGCGCTATGTGCTCTATGAGGACTCGGCAAAAGTGGAGCTGCGGCGCGAGACGGAATTCGTGCGCTCCTACACCCAGCTCATGACCCTCCGCCTCGGGGCCACAACCCGCGTAGGCCTCGACATCGACATCCCCCCCTCGGAGGAGAAGCTGGAGATTGCGCCGCTGATATTCATATCAATAATCGAGAATGCCTTCAAGCATTGCGACACCGGTTCGCCGCAAAGCGCCGTCAATATCCGTATCGCAGCCACCGGACATGAGATAAGCTGCATGGCCGACAACACCTTCAACCCCTCGGAGCACAAGCCGGAACACAGCGGCGGAATCGGATTGCAGAATCTCAGGCGTCGCCTGAAACTAATCTACGGCCCCAACGCCTCACTATCCATAGCTTCCGACAACAACCATTTCACCGTTTCAATCACCATAAAGACCTCCCGCCGATGACCTCACAGAAACTCAGATGCTGCGTGATTGACGACGAGCCACTTGCAGCAGAACTCATAGCCGCCTACGTGCGGCGCACCCCTTCGCTGGAGCTCGCCGGAGTATTCAATTCGGCGCAGGATGCATTCGCCACGATCTCCGCCGGCGACATCGCTCTGGTTTTCCTTGACATACAGATGCCTCAGCTTTCAGGTCTGGAATTCGCACGCATTCTGCCTCGCGACACCCGGGTGATTTTCACCACCGCCTATGCCGGCTATGCCATCGAAGGCTATAAGGTCAACGCCATCGGCTATCTGCTCAAACCGGTGAGTTATCCGGAATTTCTCGAGGCGGTGGAGCGCGCGGCAGGCCCAGTGGCGCCGGCAACACTGGCTGTCGCGCAGAGTTCAGCCGCCGAGAGCGACTACATCATGGTAAAGACCGAGTACCGCCTGCGTCAGATTCCGAAGGCCGACATCCTTTTCGTGGAGGGTCTCAAGGATTATGTGAAGATATACATCGACGGCGAGGCGCGCCCCACCGTGTCGCTTCTCAGCCTAAAATCACTTGAACGCAACCTGCCGGCCGCCACTTTCATGCGCGTTCACCGCTCTTTCATCGTCAATCTCACAAAAATATCTACCATCGAGCGCGGCACCATCATAATCGGCAGCCATCAGATTCCGGTGAGCGACTCCTTCCGTCCGGCACTCCAGAACTACATCTCCTCGCTCCTGCCCGACTGACCGCCCGGCCACCCGGCCGGGCCGTTTCGTACGTCTACCGAGAAAACAATCAACGTAGCGGCGCACCACATGCACAGAGAGGGGTATAAAAAACGAAACCGAGCTCGATTCACATCGTTCCCGGCTCCTTCCTTATTGGCATTTGTATATGAAACAAACTTATCAGTATTCTTCTGATTCTTTACTTATCCTATTCTTGTAATTGTTTGACCAGTTTAAGAAACAAACAATGTACCAATAATTAGGTGCAATCAGTATTCTAATCAACGCAATGTCAATAATTCAATCTCCAATATTCAATCTCTAATCAATCAATATTCAATCTTATCTTTTTTCGCGGCCCACTTCTGGAACGCGCGTATATTTTTTTCAGACTCTATGTGTATACAGGGGAGCACCCTGTCGACACGCGGCTTTTCAAGCTCCTTGTAGATAAACCCGTCGGAGAAGTTGATAGCATCGGCATCCTCCTTGGTGTTGCCGAAATATATCCGCTTCACACCGGCCCAGTACAATGCCGACAGACACATGGGGCAAGGCTCACACGAGCTGTAAACGATGCAATCCTTAAGGGAGAATGTGCCGAGCTGGCGGCATGCTTCCCTGATGGCATTCACCTCGGCATGTGCGGTAGGGTCGTTGGAAAGTGTCACCGTATTGGCTCCGGTAGCCACCACCTCTGCGCCGCGCACAATCACCGCGCCGAACGAACCGCCTCCGCGGTCAATGTTTTTCTCTGCGATTTCTGCGGCCATTTCCATGAAACGGACATCAGCATCGGAAATTTCAATTTTTTCAGACATGATGCTTTTCTTTTTAGGAATCAAGCGCAGATATTACGGGGTTAACTAAGATCTTCCCCTGCTGAAAGCCGCTGACAAATACCAATCACCGGCATCGGCAAGGAGGGAGTGCTTCTGAAAAGCGAGGCAAAGTTACAACGATTTTAGGGTTCAGAACGCATACACGGCGTTAAAAGTTGTTAACAACCTAAATTCACCATGTGGATTTCACCTAAAACAGCAGCCTTTGCCAAGGCTCATCTTCACGCTTTCAAAGTTACAACAAAATCTTTATATCCACGCTTTTTTATCGTTACAATTAAATTACAAATTTAGCAAAAAAGCGACTTTTACGCAATTTATGCTGTATAACATATTTTCATCGCCACCAACCATCCATTCTTCATCCATCCAACCTCCATTCCACATCCATCCGCAATAGAAGAGGGTGAGTCAAAATGCCTGAAACAGCCTCGCAGTAGGGACGCCCCATGGAGCGCCAGCGCAAATGACTGAAAATCAACAGATTCTCCGGACGCTCCACGGAGCGTTCCTACTACCTGATGGATTCTGGCAAATTTGATACACCCTCTTCCAGGGAGAATATATAGAGAGATTGGGGAATGTCGGAAGGCAGGCCGGGGGGAATTCATTTATCAACCACGAGGGTCAGCACCCCCGAAGAGTCGTAGCATACGGTATCGAACACCGGGTCGGAAATAGCCAGGCGGTAACCCGCACGGTCACGGTGCACAGCTTCCACGCTCTGCTCGAATCCGTTATGCTCCAGCAGCCTGTACAGCTTGCCGGGCACCACCGCGCGCAACAACTGCGGCGAGAGGGAATATCCGTCGGGGGCCTCTATCTCAGTCATGTTGCCCTTAGCATCGAACTCCATGTCGATGCCGTCGGCAAGCGAAATCTCGTAATCGCCGGAAGCGAACTGTTTCTCACATTTCACTATGGCATGTCCGTCGCAGTTTTTCTGGAGGAACTTGCGCGATTTGGCAGGGATATTGTCGAACAACACCGACCCCTGCTCCACCGGTCCGATACCCGTGTAGCCCGGGGGCACCTGCATGGCGGCCGACGGGTCGGCGGTCGAGGCTTTGTCGGGTCCGGCGTCGGGCGAGGCCATGGCAATCTGCCCGGCCGACAGAACGACAGCCGCCCCAAGGAGCATACGCAGGCGGTTCTTTGCGTATTCCATCGTCGTGCGGCCTACTTTCATGAAGTTTTCTGCAAAGGCGTGGGTTAGTAATCTTACGGCTTTCATAATCTGTCTCCTTTCGTGATTAAAGGGTTTATAGTCGAAACAGAAATCAGACCGCAATGGTTCACTGCGAGACACACTCCCGGACGCCTGCAAATCAGCGGCTATCTTATGCCGTCGGGGTACTCCTTAAGATACAGCTCGCAGGCGGCGCACAGTTCTTCATACCACTCCTTGCCGAAACGCGCCTCAAGCGGCCCGCGGAGAAACTGGTAGAGACGTATCCCCTTGCGGCGCCCGAGCTCAACGGCAGGGCGGCAGATTTTCCAGCGGTGATAGTTGAGGGCGGTGAATGTGGGATACTCCTTCACACGGATAGGATAGAGCGCGCACGACGACGGTTTGAGGAATCCGTCAAGGCGCCCCTCGCGGCGGGCTTTCTCTATCGCACACAGACACACTCCCCCCTTGCCATAGCAGGTGAACGCACAGTTGCGGCCGTCAAGCAGAGTGGTGACAAGGTCGCCCTCCTCGTCGGTGTATGCCACACCATGCTCACGCACCTCCTCGACGGCCCGGGGCAACATATCCTCCTCGATGACCGGGAGCGCTTTCTCGATAAGCTCCACTTCGGCCGGGGTCACCGGCGCGCCGGCGTCCCCCTCTATGCAGCATGCTCCGAGGCAGCGCTCGAGGTCGCAACAAAAGAATTCTTCAACAATATCGAGAGTTACAAGAATGTTCTGTATCTGAAACATAAGGGAATAAGCTGTTGTTTTTGCAGGCAGGTCATCGGCCTGAGAAAATGAGTGAATAGCCCAGCAGGCGGTCGTAGCGCTCGCCCGGCGCGCGGTAGTACACTGCCACGGAGTATTCGTTGACAGTCTGGTATTTGTCGCCCTCCACAGGGAATTTCGGAGGCACGGCCACATAGCGGTAATTGTAAGCCCCCTGCTTCAGCAGCATGGCGCGTTCGTATCGCCCGGTCGAGGGGTTGTACGGCACCTGTGAATTGCTGTCGCAGGTTCGGTGGGTGAAATCACCTTCGAGATATACCGCCGCCCCGGGAATCTCCGGCTGGTCGAGTGTGAAGTGCACTATGGTATAGTCGGCCTCGGTGTCAGAGTTGTCGGAATTGTATTCACGCACGAAGAAACGGCCGTGCTGGGTGGAGTCATAGCTGTAATTCCGGCTGAACCGAGGAGTGTCGACATTAAGGTAGTGGTTGTAATATGGAGCGTTGTACTCCACATGGTCCACCCCCATGGATGGGAACTGCACCGACACTGTCTCCATGCGCCTGTACTCATTCGAGGCGGGAAACACAAGCTGAGGCTGATGCTCGTAAAGCAGGCGGTCGCCCTGCATCCGCGTGGGATGTGTGATTACGCGGCGCGATGCGGGATAATAGTTCTGCTCTACGACGAGGGTGAGATCGTTGAAAGGGTCGCGCACCGGATATCCGCGCGTGTCGAGCTGCAGCTCAAGCTGCTGGTGCGAGTCATTGTAGTCCACGTCCGTACGCGAGGTGGCTGTTCCCCCTACCCCCACGGCATTCTCGCACACCATGAAGCGCTGCTGGAGCAGAATCTCGTCGGGGTCGCTCTCGTCATAAACCTGGAGCAGATAGTTGCCCGAGAGGCGGAACCGGAACTCACTGTCGGGCAGCACTATGGTATAGTGCACATAATGCACCGTTGTAGCCCGCGAAAAGGCATACTCCGTGACATCGGCATAGTTGAAGCCATCGAACACTTCGGCATCCACAAGCTGCGAGGGGGTCCAGTCGGCATTGCAGTGGCGTATGGTGTAGCGCAGGTAGTCGCGTTCGTCACTGAGCCGGTCAAAACCGATTATCAGTCGGTCGGAACTGTTGAGGGTCAGCACCGGCGGGGCCAGACGGTCACCCTCGATCTGCACGGTGAGCGTGCGGAACGAATCATCGAAAATCGCCGTAGAGGTGTTTTCGGCGTGCAGCGCCGCCATGCAGGCAAACGCCGCGGCTGTGATGAGAGAGCGGAGCGCTACCATTGCACCGGAGTTTTGCCATGAGCCTGCAGATAGGCATTGGCCTGTGAGAAATGATGGTTGCCGAAAAATCCGCGATAGGCCGACAGTGGCGACGGATGCGGCGAGGTAAGCACCAGGTGGCGCGTACGGTCAATCATGGCACCTTTCCGTATCGCCGGCGAGCCCCAAAGGAGAAACACTATGTTATCCCCCTTTTCTGAAAGCGCGCGGATAACGGCGTCGGTAAAGGTTTCCCATCCATGCCCCTGGTGCGATGCCGCGCGGTGAGCCTCGACCGTGAGTGTGGTGTTGAGAAGTAGCACCCCCTGCGAAGCCCAACGCGATAGGTCGCCGTCGGCAGGGAGCGGCGCGGCGGTATCGGCCTGCACCTCCTTGAAAATATTCTGAAGCGACGGCGGGGCCGGTACTCCGGGATTGACTGAGAAACACAGTCCGTTGGCCTGGCCGGGACCATGATAGGGGTCCTGCCCGAGAATCACCACTTTCACCTGCGGGAAGGGGCATGCGTCGAAAGCCGCAAAAATCCGGCCGGCCGGCGGGTAAACGGTGGTTGTGGCATAGGCATTGCGCACAAACTCAGCAAGCCCCTCGAAATAAGGGGCTTGAAACTGATCGGCGAGTACCGCCTTCCATGTTGAATCTATTCTGACCTCCATATCTGCGATGATTATTCACCGCAAATATAGCTATTTTCCATGAAACAAGAGGCCGATTGAGCACACAATATATACCCGGGCTGCTTTCCGGATAATACTCCGGGGTGAGTAGCCGGGAGGGTTATTTGCGGCGGAGCACCTCCAGAGCCTCGTCGTAGCGGGGTTCTTCGGTGATTTCCTCCACAAGGTCCGTATACACGATGTTTCGGTCGCCGTCGATCACTATCACGGCGCGGGCGAGCAGTCCGGCCAGAGGGCCGTCAACAAGCTGCAGGCCGTAATTCTCGGCAAACATAGGCGAGCGGAAGGCCGATGCCGGAATAACATCCTCAAGCCCCTCGGCCGTACAGAAGCGGCCGGCGGCAAAGGGCAGATCCATCGAAACACACAGTACCACAGTGTTGTCAAGAGTCGAAGCCTCCTGGTTGAAACGGCGCACCGATGCGGCGCACACCGGAGTATCGAGCGACGGGAATACATTCAGCACCACCCGCTTGCCATGAAAATCGGAATCATGAATCTCCTTAAGGTCGGGGGTGACAAAATTGAAATTGGGTGCTTTCTCGCCGACGCGAGGCATACGTCCGCCGGTATGGCATGGTGTTCCTTTGAAATATACAGTCTCCATATAAATAATTTTGTTTATTTAATTTAAGTAGCTGGTCACTCCTGGGCGAGCGCCACTGCCTGTATAACATTTTCAGCGAGGTTTCGGTTGAATCCGAGCATCACATCTGTTACTTCCCCCGACCGGTCGGCCACAATCACAGCGGGACTTACAGTCACGCCGCAGTCGCGGGCAAGGGAACGCCCCGACACGAGCACATACTCGCCAACCCGGGCACCGCCGGCCAAAGCCTCGGCCGCATCGCGGTCGCCTCCGGGAAACACCATAATCAAATCCGCACCCGCCGGAGCCACACCCTTGCGGAGCTGCTCCACGGTTTCGGCCGCGGTGGCCACCTCAGTGTCAAGGAAAGCAATCACAGCCGGCGCACGGAATCCGCGCGAGGCATCATAGGTGTATCTCTCGCCCGACACTGTCGGCAACGAGAAATGGGGCAGCTTACGGCCTCGGAGATTCTCCACGCGGAAATTGCTGCTGCGGTACTTCCCGAACACATCCGGGTAGAGTGCTATCAGCTCATCCTCGCTCCGCGGCACGGACACATTCCCGCCCGGATAAGTATATTCCACAGCCACCGACTGCTCTGAAATCTGCCCCGGATTGAAATCACTCTCCGAGCGTAGCGGCCTCCCTGTGGCAGGGTCAAGAACAATCGTAAGGTATCGTCCGTCATATCCGCGCGCACGCTGCAACCCCTTTATCACGGCCACATGGTTTCCTGATATCACCGTGTCAGGCACGAACCGCAGGCGGTAGGTGGAGTCGGCAAGCATTGCGCGGAGGTCGCGCGCCATCATCTGCGGCAACAGCTCGGCAAACTGCGGCGAGCGCTGCACTCCGCCGCGGCCAATCAGGAAAGGAATCGAATCCCACTGGAAGTGATACTCCTGCAGCCGGCCGTCGTGATAACGGAAATGATTTCCGTCGCTGTAAGCCGAAAAGCCGTCTGACACCTCCTCGCCGCGCGGAAGTTCCCATTCGATAAGATAGCGGGCCTCGCAAAGCGAATCGCCGGGAGCGGCCTCCGAAGCAAGGCGCACCTGATATACAATATCGTCATCGGCCTGCGGCAGGGTTACGGCATAATTCACCGTGGCACTGAAGGGGGACAGCGACTCCAGCCGGTCCGCACACTCCTCCACCGCGGTCACACCGTGAGCACTGTCAGACATACAGCATATCCCCCCGGCCAGAAGACCAAGGGGATAAATCGCTGCTATCACCATTAAAATTCCAATTTTCCCTTTCATAAATGAAACAGTTGCAAACGCGGGAAGCTGCATTAAAGTTACTTCTATCTATATTACAAACGCAGGTTTGAAATAGTTCGGTGAATGCTGAAAAAAATTTTTTTCAGCCGGGCAGACGGTCGGGCAGCACGGCCAGCAGACGGAACGCTTCGTCGCGCGAGGCGTCAAGCAGAGAAGGCTCATGGGCGTCGGAATTGACTATCATCGGCACTCCGGCGGCTTTGAGCCGCGATATAATCCTGCGCGAGGGGAACACTCGCCCGGCGTCGGGTCCGGAGTATGCCTTGGTATTGACTTCCACCATCAGCCCGCGCTCGGCGATGAGGTCGACGATATCATCGACAAGCCTGCGGTACCAGTGCTCCTCCTCTATTCCCGGACGCACCTGCGAGGCGTTGAACCCCACCTTGTCGAGATGTCCCACTATATCGAATCCGCCGGCAAGAATCATCTCACGTGTCTGGCGCGAGAATGCCTGCACCACGTAGCGGAGGTCGCCGTCGAAATATTCGGCCAGCTTGCGACGGAATGACTCCGGACGACCGTCGATATCGACATACATGCGGCCATCCCTTGTAGGCACAAAATGCACCGAGCCGATGCGGTAGTCCAGCGGGAGCTCGCGGAAATAGGTGATGTGCGGTCCCCACGACTGCGACAGATAATCGATTTCCATCCCTGCGAGAATACGCAACTGCTTGCCGTAGACGCGCCGCAGACGCTCAACCTCGCCGAAATAATGAGGCACACGCTCGCGCTCCATATTGCACGGCGACTCTATCGCCAAAGGGGAGTGGGGAGAGAAACCAAGGTGTGTGAATCCCAGGCGCACGGCCTCGCGCACAAAATCCTCCATAGGCGCCCGTCCGTCGCAGAACGGCGTATGGGTGTGAAGATTATACCGTCGGCTTGCGCCGAGTTCTTTCTTGATATCCATAACTAAGCAACAATATTGTCAGCAGGCCGCACGGGTCTGCTTAATTACAACAATCAAACCTCAGCCGGGGTTTGCACCCTGGCGGCGCGCACCGAGCGCAGAAACTTGGCGAAGAAACTGAGCATCACCGCAGCCACCGCCATGCCGGCACCCACAGCCATAGCGTAATCGAGTCCGAACCCTTCAGGCACGGGGGCGTGGAGTATGTAGCTCACGCATACCACCGTCATGAAGAGCGCCGGCAGCAGTGTCACCGGATAGAACCGGCCACGGCGGGCAAGATATACCGTGACGGCCCACAGGGTAAACACCGAAAGGGTCTGGTTGCTCCATGCGAAATAGCGCCACAGCACATTGAAATCAATCATCATCAGCGCGAACGTAACCCCGAAAATAGGCAGGCAGAGCAAGGCCCGGTGCCACATCTGCTTCTGCGAGAAGCCCGTCATGTCGGCCACGATGAGACGCGCCGACCTCAAAGCTGTGTCGCCGGTGGTAATCGGAGCCGCAACCACGCCGATGATTGCAAGCACGCCACCTACGGCACCAAGCCATGAGATGGAAATATCGTGCACCAGCGAGCCGGCGGAATGCCCCTCGGCGGCCATATACTGCTGCAGCTCCACGTAGCCTCCGGTGAAAGCTATGGCCGCGGCCGCCCATATCAGCGCCACGATACCCTCGGCCACCATGGCGCCGTAGAACACCGGTCGCGCAAGTTTCTCGTTTTTGAGGCAGCGCGCCATCATCGGCGACTGGGTGGCATGGAAGCCGGAAATGGCTCCGCAGGCTATCGACACGAACATCATAGGGAACACCGGCTGCCCGGCGGCATCGGCCTTGCGGTTGAAAAGCCCCTCGCTGAAACCGTCAGGGATGGTGACGTCGCCGAAGAAGAGGGTGCACATCAGCGCCACGGCCATAAAGAGAAGAGCGCCGCCGAAAAGGGGGTAGAGATTGCCGATGAGCTTGTCGACGGGGAGCATCGTGGCCAGTATATAATATATGAATATGGCGACAGCCCAGAAACGGGCGTCCATCCAACCGGGAGTCATCGAGGCTATCAGGCCCGAGGGGGTGACCACAAACACCGCGCCCACCAGAATGAGCAGCAGGATGGAGAAAACCCTCATCACCTGGCGCACAGTCATGCCCAGCTCGTCACCTACGATTTCAGGGAGCGAGGCGCCCCCCTTTCGCAGCGAAATCATGGCAGAAAGGAAATCGTGCACGGCTCCGCCAAAGATTGTGCCGAGCACAATCCACAGAAATGCCGCCGGCCCGAACATCACCCCCATTATAGCTCCGAATATCGGCCCGAGGCCTGCGATGTTGAGAAACTGAATCATGAAAACCTTCCATGTGGGGAGCGGTATGAAATCCACGCCGTCGGGGCGTTCCACGGCCGGAGTCTTCCGTGAGGCATCAATGCCGAAAACTTTCTCCACAAAGAGGCCATAAACGAAATAGCCTCCGATGAGCACTGCAAGCGATATAAGGAAAGAGATCATATACTTTTACTTTATTATCTGAGGTTATATTTACTCGATTTTCTCTGTCATTTACTTTTTCTCAGCCTGTATTACCTTATTGAGCAACGAGGTGAGATGCTGCCGCCTGGTGTCGAGACTCTCCTCGGCCGACCGTATGGAGGGGGCAAGCGACTCATTGCCGCGGCCGTATTCCACACGCATGGCGTCAAGGCGCGCCACCTCGGCGGCATACTCCCCGCAGGCCTGCGCGTAGACCTTGGCGGCATGGCGGCCGGCATCGGTTTTCAACTGCGAGAGCGATGTCACCAGTCCGCGGCCGGGGATATAAAGGCTGATTTCGCGTGCTGCGGCCGATGATTCGGCGCCGGCACGGCGCACGGCCTCAAGAAGGTGTGAATAATCCACTCCCTCCTCCTGTGTGGCGGCGATGGGCGACAACAGGGCGCGGGCACGCAGGGCGGGGTCGTCGGCATCAACGTTGACACGCATTTCCGACGGCACGAAAACATACACTGTGACCTTGCCGGGGATACGGTTGCGGTCGGAGGCGAACCACCCCACTCCGGTATATTCGTCGATGGCCATCATATAGTCGTTGAACGGCGAGTTATATGGCATACCGAGGTTTACCGGCTCGAGAAAGCCGTTGTCGGCATTGCGGCGCGCCATATATATATCGTAGCCGCCTATGGAGCTTTCGCCGTCGGAAGCATAATAGAGGGTGATGCCGTCGGGAAGCAGGAAGGGATAGTTCACGTCGCCATCCTCTCCGGCCATAGGGTCGATATCCACCGGACTCTCCCACTCTCCGCCGGTGAGAGCATCGGCCTGACGCAGGGAATATCCGCCGTCGGCATTTTTTCCCGACCATATCACCTGGCGTCCGCTCTGAGGCAGGAATAATGTGGCGCCTTCAATCTTGCCGAGTCCCGGGGGCATATCCGAAACCGGAGCCACTTTGCCGCTTTCGGGCGAGAGTCGGTAGGCCGAAAGGAAGCGCCCGGCATCTACATTTACAGAGTCGATTACAGCGATACGCTCCACACGCTCCATCAGCCCCTGAAGCCGCTGGAGCCTCTCGCGAAGCCTTGCCGCATCCTCATCGACAGGGGCGGCCTTGCGCCCCCTTTTGCCGGCATTGGTACGCACATATGAGTCAAGGAGCTCCTCTGCCCGGTCAAAACGGTAGGTGTCGATAGCCATCTCTGCCAGTTTCAGCAGAGCGGCGCGGCTCCCCTGACGGCGCGCCTCGTCAAGCACCGCCTCCGCCAACGAATCCTGCCCTGTGGCCCATGCAAGCTCGCCGAGAAGCAGGCGGCCCTCGGCGTTTTTAGGCTCATATCCGAGAAACTCCTTAAGAGTCTCGATGGCTCCTGCCGTGTCGCCGTCCTCGGCCATACGCCTTGCGTCCTCGGGAGTGAGGTAGGCCATTGCCGACGGCACTATCAGAGTGGCGGCGAATATCGAAATCAGAATCTTTTTCATAATCAACTGTTAAAATAGCATCTTACTCCAACAGGGTGTTAAAATTAAATTATAAACAACCTCTTATAAACAACCTCTTATATTTTCACGGCTTTCTCGCCGACAGGGTTAAGAATATGGAAAACGAGATCGTTCAGCAGGTCGTAGGGGTCAAGGCGCGAGCCGTTGCCTTTGGTGTTGCCGTCGAACACCCGCAGCAACGAGATGATTTCTATCACATGCCACGGCCCGTAGCGGCGCATACCGGCGGTTATATCGCGCAACTGTCCGGGCCATCTGAACCCCAGGGCCTGCATCAGCGAGCGCTCGGAGCGGTCTTTTGTGTACCATGCTATGAGCAGATTGGAGAAGTAATTGAACAGGGTGGCACACAACGGCTGCACGGGATTGTTCTTGGGGTCGCCGCGGAAATAGTTCACTATTGTGAAAGCCTTTGCGGCATCGCCCGTGGCCAGGGCACTCACAAGCTCGAAAGCGTTGTAATCCTTCGATATGCCGATATTGCGCTCTATCGCCTCCGGAGTGATCATAGCACCCGGTCCGAGACTCACGGTGAGTTTGCCGACCTCGTTGTAGAGACGCGAAAGGTCGGCTCCCACATAATCGCACAGCATAGCCAGGGCCTTTGGCTCGATGGTGAGGCCGCGCGATTTCACAAAATCGGCCACTGCCGGCCCCACGGTGCGGTCGTTGAGTTTCCTCGATATGAAGTTGACACCGCCCCCCTTGGGCAATGCCTTGAAAAACTCCGCGCTCTTGGCCTCGGCTCCGCGGAAACAGATGCAGAGCACAGTTGTGGCGCTCGGCTCGGCCACATAATGCGCCAGAGCCTTGAGATAGGCCGCGGCACCGAACCGCGGGGGCATCCCCCCCTGCGCCTCGCGCAATATCACCACCTGCCGGTCGGCCATCATCGGGTAGCGGCGGCAGGCCTCAACCACAGCGGCCGGCTCTGTCTGCGACGCATACAGCACCGTGAGGTTGAAATCGCGGTCACTTTCAGGCACAAGATTCTCCACGCTTTTTGAAATGGCGTCGATATAGAACCCTTCCTCGCCATGGAGCATATACACCGGAGCCACACGCCCTTTGCGTATGGCGTCGGATACCGCCTGGAATGTCACTGCTTCTGCCATAGATAAGTTACTGTTCAAAATTATTTTAAAACATTGTAAATTTACGCAGTTTTTCCCATTCGGCCAAAAGAATGCCACCGATGTTAACAAAAAATGGGAAGCCGCGCCGATCACACTCCGGCGCTACGCCCCCCGGTGAGCCACGGAAGCACCCTGCCGCAGGAGAGGGAAACCGCGTAATACACCGCATACGACACCCCCGCCACTCCGGCGAAAGCCACGGCATAGCAGCACAGCCAGCCGTATCCCTCCCAGGGCACACACCGCACAAGCCCCTTTACAATGTAAGGCGACACGAGGCCATGAAAGGCGTAAACGAAGAATGTGGCGTCGGGGCGCCCGAGGAATCCCAGGCCGCTCCAGCCGCCCCGCAGAGCCAATCCCCACAGCCCCGCCATGCCGACAATAGACATTACATTGCGGAGCACCGAAAACAGGTCAAAGCCGCACCATACGCTCACGAATGTCACCGCACAATATAACGGAAACAGCCAGCCGCAGCGGCCAAGCATCCGTTCGGCCCCGGCTGGCGAAAGAAGGCGGGCGGCGGCGACTCCTGCTCCGTAATAGAATATCCCGACAAGAGGGGTGAATGTGTCGGCAATCAACAGCACCGCCAGGGTCACGGCGATATTCCGGTCTATCATCCGGCGAAGTACCGGCAACATAAGCGTGAACACAAACAGATTGCGAAGGAACCACAACGGCCACAAGGCCGGCTCCACATAAACATCCACGAGGGTCTGCCACAACGAAGTGAACTGATGCCCCCCGGAGGTGTATTGCCCCAGCGGAGTGAGCTGCACCGCCATGCGCACCGCCACAGCCAGGGAGTTCCACACGAGGTATGGCACCAGTATGCTCCTTACGCGCCTGCGCACGAAACCGCCGTAGTCGGCATCACTTCTCCGGATGGCCGACAGATAGGCCGACACCAGGAAAAACCAGGGCACACACATCGACGGGAGCCCCTCGCTGAAAAAGCCCACGGCACACGTCACGGCGCGATTGCCGCCACCCGGAATAAACGACAGGATATTGCAGTGTATCAGCACCACCCCGAGAAGCATCAGCACTCTCGCGGCATCGGTACGCTCCCTGAATTTCTGTGTAATAACCGGTGTATGCATATTCCGGCACAAAGTTACGCATTTTTCACACACTACGGCACGGCCGCCTTGCACATCAGTCGGAAACTTCGTAATTTTACGGTCCGTTATGGCACAACAGCTACCACAACTCAACCTGCCGCCGCTCGAAAAGCTCCGTATCGAAACCGGAGCTGACGGCGTGCGCCGCATTTTTGACCCTTTGCGGGGCAAATTTGTGGCCCTGACCCCGGAAGAATGGGTGCGGAGCCACTTCACAGCATGGCTCACCGGCACGCTGGGCTATCCGGCGGCTCTGATGGCCAACGAAGTGTCGCTGACACTCAACGACACGGCGCGCCGCTGCGACACTGTGCTTTTCACCCGCGAGGGGCTGCACCCGCGCATGATTATCGAATACAAGGCTCCACACATTGAAATCACTCAGAAGGTTTTCGACCAGATAGCACGCTACAACATGGTGCTCCGTGCTCCATATCTTGTGGTGTCGAACGGGCTTCGCCACTTCTGCCTCTCTGTCGACCACACCGGCGGCACGGCGCGGTTCCTCCCCGACCTCCCGCCCTACCGCGCACTCTGACCCCACCCCGGAGCAGATGTTTGTGAAAAATAATCGAGTAGGAGGTAAACACTAATCATAGGGTGTTTATCTCCTATTTTCGTGTTTACCGACCTCTCACACCACCGTACGTGCCGTTCGGCATACGGCGGTTCTTAACGCGGATGCTGTTTCTCGTAATATTCCGTAAGTGTGGGATAGTGGGCGCGTTTCAAGTTCTCGTTAGATATAGCTCTGTGTAAGAATGCATGAGCGGTGCGCCAGTAACCTTTTCGGGTGTTTGCCCACTGCCATGC
>SCEJ01000384.1 GCA_004102785.1 Muribaculaceae bacterium Isolate-013 (NCI) | reverse complement strand
CAGGATCGGCTCCGCAACTGGGCATGAAACACTTCGACAAATTCCTGCATCCTGTCGGCCATGGCGCAGTCATTGATCCCGTTATCCACTCGGCAAAGGGTCGCTTCGGACGGCACCCCATTTTTCAACATCCCCATTTTGCGGAACCTTTTGATATTGTGTTTGCCAAAAGCAATTATATCGGCACGGCCGACAAATCCAGAGG
>SCEJ01000383.1 GCA_004102785.1 Muribaculaceae bacterium Isolate-013 (NCI) | reverse complement strand
ACAAGGATGAAATAACTGAAAGTCTGAAGGGCGGACGCTACCGCCCCAATCCCGTAAGGAGGGTAGATATACCCAAGGATGGAGGCAAGACGCGCCAACTCGGCATACCCACCGTTGTTGACCGCGTCATCCAGCAATCCATAGCCCAGGTGCTGAGCCTGGTGTACGAACCGAAATTCTCGGAGGCAAGCTACGGCTTCCGCCCGA
>SCEJ01000382.1 GCA_004102785.1 Muribaculaceae bacterium Isolate-013 (NCI) | reverse complement strand
GTATGCCGAGTTGGCGCGTCTTGCCTCCCTCCTTGGGTATCTCCACCCTCCTTACGGGATTGGGGCGGTAGCGTCCGCCCATCAGACTTTCAGTTATTTCATCCTTGTGTTCTCGCAGATATGGAAGCAGTTTGTCTACATCCATTCTGTCGATTCCACCGCTCCCCTTGTTGGCCTTGACTTGTCTGTACGCTCTGTTAAGGTTGTC
>SCEJ01000381.1 GCA_004102785.1 Muribaculaceae bacterium Isolate-013 (NCI) | reverse complement strand
GGTCGCTTCCCGCTGTACCTGCCATTGTAACACGTGTGTCGCCCCGGACGTAAGGGCCGTGCTGATTTGACGTCATCCCCGCCTTCCTCACAGCTTGCGCCGGCAGTCCCGACAGAGTCCTCTGCTTAACCAGTTAGCAACTGTCGGTGGGGGTTGCGCTCGTTATGGCACTTAAGCCGACACCTCACGGCACGAGCTGACGACAACCATGCAGCAC
>SCEJ01000380.1 GCA_004102785.1 Muribaculaceae bacterium Isolate-013 (NCI) | reverse complement strand
GGTCGCTTCCCGCTGTACCTGCCATTGTAACACGTGTGTCGCCCCGGACGTAAGGGCCGTGCTGATTTGACGTCATCCCCGCCTTCCTCACAGCTTGCGCCGGCAGTCCCGACAGAGTCCTCTGCTTGACCAGTTAGCAACTGTCGGTGGGGGTTGCGCTCGTTATGGCACTTAAGCCGACACCTCACGGCACGAGCTGACGACAACCATGCAGCAC
>SCEJ01000379.1 GCA_004102785.1 Muribaculaceae bacterium Isolate-013 (NCI) | reverse complement strand
GGTCGCTTCCCGCTGTACCTGCCATTGTAACACGTGTGTCGCCCCGGACGTAAGGGCCGTGCTGATTTGACGTCATCCCCGCCTTCCTCGCAGCTTGCGCCGGCAGTCCCGACAGAGTCCTCTGCTTGACCAGTTAGCAACTGTCGGTGGGGGTTGCGCTCGTTATGGCACTTAAGCCGACACCTCACGGCACGAGCTGACGACAACCATGCAGCAC
>SCEJ01000378.1 GCA_004102785.1 Muribaculaceae bacterium Isolate-013 (NCI) | reverse complement strand
CTTCCGTATCTGCGTGAACACAAGGATGAAATAACTGAAAGTCTGATGGGCGGACGCTACCGCCCCAATCCCGTAAGGAGGGTAGATATACCCAAGGAGGGAGGCAAGACGCGCCAACTCGGCATACCCACCGTTGTTGACCGCGTAATCCAGCAATCCATAGCCCAGGTGCTGAGCCTGGTGTACGAACCTAAATTCTCGGAGGCAAGCTACGGCTTCCGCCCGA
>SCEJ01000377.1 GCA_004102785.1 Muribaculaceae bacterium Isolate-013 (NCI) | reverse complement strand
ACGCGGTCAACAACGGTGGGTATGCCGAGTTGGCGCGTCTTGCCTCCATCCTTGGGTATATCTACCCTCCTTACGGGATTGGGGCGGTAGCGTCCGCCCTTCAGACTTTCAGTTATTTCATCCTTGTGTTCTCGCAGATATGGAAGCAGTTTGTCTACATCCATTCTGTCGATTCCACCGCTCCCCTTGTTGGCCTTGACTTGTCTGTACGCTCTGTTAAGGTTGTC
>SCEJ01000376.1 GCA_004102785.1 Muribaculaceae bacterium Isolate-013 (NCI) | reverse complement strand
TGAACCGAGAGAAGACCCACGTCGGCAGTGTCCACGGACAGAAGTACCTCGGCTACTCGTTCAACATGTGAAGAGGAAAGTCTCGCTTGTGCGTTCATCCGAAGACCAAAGC
Source organism: Muribaculaceae bacterium Isolate-013 (NCI) (assembly GCA_004102785.1). Taxonomy (GTDB): domain Bacteria; phylum Bacteroidota; class Bacteroidia; order Bacteroidales; family Muribaculaceae; genus UBA7173. The sequence goes on along the minus strand of SCEJ01000376.1, from coordinate 119 downwards.
CAAACTGCGGGCGAAGCTCAAAGAGCTGACATCGCGCAGTAACGGCTGGGGCTACGAGAAGCGCAAGGAGAAACTGACCTATGCAATCCGAGGGTGGGTAAATTACTTTCGGCTTGCTG
>SCEJ01000375.1 GCA_004102785.1 Muribaculaceae bacterium Isolate-013 (NCI) | reverse complement strand
CGGCATAACGCACAAACGGAAGTCCGCGCCTTTCAAGTTCGCGGTCAAGTTCCGTCAGCATTATGTTGCTCAATATGGGGCTGAGTGGACCGCCTTGCGGCACGCCATCCGTTGTGTCCTCATACTTGTGGCTGACTATCACTCCTGCGTTGAGATACTTGTGAATAAGCGATATGACCCTGCCGTCATTGATTGTCTCGCCAAGCAGTTGTATCAGCTTGCTGTGGTTGACCG
>SCEJ01000004.1 GCA_004102785.1 Muribaculaceae bacterium Isolate-013 (NCI) | reverse complement strand
GCAGCTTGTCCTCTGGGATTAACAACACCAAACTGTACAAATAAATCAGGCGACCTTGAAAGGCCGCCCAATACTCTATGTCTTTTGCTTGGTTGAAAATCATAAAGTTCTTATCCCGAACTCGCGTTATATGATAGAAGTATAGAATACTATAAAGACAATCTTGAAATCTTCGTCCTCTTGTAGCAGGTAGTTGAAGTCAAGAGCTTTTCCGTTAATCCCTGCTTTCTTCGGGATAGAGTTATCCTTAAGTCCAAAGAGGAAGGATGCCATATTCGATGGGCGATGATTGTTGGCGCTATTGAACACTCGTACAAGTTCTGAAAGATTCTTTTCTTCCAGAAGTTTCAATATTTCACCTTTGTGCCAATCAACAATACCATTGTTGTCATCAAGGTCAGAGAATGAGTTCTCAAAAAGTGCGTTAGACGCAAAGCGGAAAGATGTCACATGATGGATAGATTTATCTTTCGCAAACGCGATGTCTGTGGTGCCGCCACCGATATCAACGTTGACAAGGCTTGTCGCAGTTGCATAACGCTTAAAGAAATACTGGATAGGAGCTGCAGATTCAGTCATATAATTTGTCACTCCATCTCCAAAGTATTCCTTGTAAGCTTCGTCCCAAGTTTCTTTGAGCCGGCGCAAGCGTTTGGGGGCCATACTTATCGGATAGAACCAGGTGATTTTGGTATGCTTGAGATCACCATTGTTCAACAAGACCTTGTTACGGATAATGAGCATAAGGCAGCGTACATAGGCTTCCATAACTCGAAGATCATCTCCATTACCCCATTTGATATTGTACTTCAAATTGTTGTATGGTAGATCTGCTCTCTTGTCATAGGTGAATGGCAGATTTACTAAGTTGAAAGGATTTACTTCCTCGCTCCAATCTACCGTTTTTGAACAAGAGAGAACCGTTCTTGTTGGGAAAGAGTAATCATCACTACCTATTTCCTCAGGAAGGAAATCACGTTCAATGAGTTCGGTCTCTTCAAGTAAATCCTCAAAAAATCCGTATTCATTTTTTGTGGGTGTAAACATCTCGCAAAGTTGACGGTCAGCTTTTGAGAATCCGAAGACCTGAGGCTTGTCTTGCCCCTTACGGTACTCTATATGAGTATTGGATGTTCCCAAGTCCACTGCAAATTCAAACTGCTCAACGTTTCTCTGTTGTTTGAATATCGGTACTATGATGCCGCAGTAACCATGATGATTGCGAACTTGAATATAATCAAAGTTCTCGCCTTTGACAAGATAGTTATTCGCTTTAGTAAGGTATTGCTGATCCTCGTTTCTACAATCTGATGCGTTCGGAAGTATTTTTTCAGCCCCTTTATAGAAGATAAACTCCGTTTTTGCCGACGAAGCTTGTACGCAAGATATATTGTAGATTGCGTCTTCAGGATTGTTGAAACGGACCTGCGGCATGATAAAACCGGTGAATTTCATCTCGGCTATATTACCTGCGTTATTTTTTACATCCGCTGAACTATTGTTGTAGTACAAACGTGTGTACTCGATGTAGGATACATTTCCAGCACCTTTGATAGGAATACGCAGTGTGACAGAAACCGAATCTCCAGCAAGAAGTTTCATCTCAAACATTGGTTTCCCATCTGCCATGACATCTCTTAGTTCTTCAACAGTAAAGTATTTGAAGAACGAAGGTGTTATTGGCAACAAAAATGCAATTTCTGACTTATCAATATGTATGCGTCCGTCGAAGTAATTGGTATTATTCAAAGTATGAGGTACTTTGATAATCGTTTCTTCGAGGAAATCACTTATGGTAAGATATGGATGTAACGAGCCCTCAAATGGGAGCACTTATAATCCGCAAAACGAAATGTTCGCGCCTCGGAAAACGAAGCGTTCACTGCTGAAAAACGAAACGTTACTCAAACCACCATTTTTCAAAAAAATTTTCGACCCGGCTTCGCCGGGGATTGGGGTTGCCCCGGCTCAGTATTTGAATGGCCTCCGAACACTGTCCGAAGGCCATTCTTTTTCGCTTTGGGTCGCTGCGCGACCGCTTTTTCGCTTTTCGCTCACGCGGCCTCGCTCAACGCCTTGAACGCGGCTACGCTCAACGCTTTGACGATCTGTCCGCGGAAGGCCAGACGCGAGCCGACACTCGTGCTCGCATTCGAAGCATCGTTACTCGCATTCGCGTACGACACGCCGCCACTCGCATACGCGTAGGTGTTGCCGCGATAGACCACACGGCCTGTTGAGCTGGAATACCAATATGTATCACAGAAGTATGTGGAGGAGCTTCCGTTGAAACTGCCGACGGGGGTCATATCCATATAAAGACCGTGCGCGACCCCGGTAATCCAATAGCCGGAGGCGGTCATGCCCTTGACATAACGGACGCTGCCGTCGGGCATCCATATACGCCACTTGCCGACATTGTTGGTGTCGTTCGGAACATCCACCCAGTCCATCATCTCGTATTTATGCCCATAGAGATTTACATAGCCGAGACAGCAGATATTGTTGACCTGCGTCACGGTCTTTGCTCCGAATGCGTCTGTGTCGATGAACCATGCGTACTGATGCACGAGGTTGTCGATAAGGCTGTTTGTTACATTCGGATTGATGGCCTTGGCGTATTCATAGCCGACGGTGTCCTGCATACCCCGGAGCATGGTGTCAGCCCCGATGGTTCGGCTGTTGGTATGCGACCCGGCTCCGCACTGCTCCTGCATATCCCTCCGGCCATAGAAGGCATAGGCGAGGTTGGCGAGACGTGAGTGCATCATCGCGTCGATCTGCTGCATACCCCTCTGCTGGCTATAATAGTGGAAGTCTGTCCACGGCATGTTTGCGATGGAGCTGCCGCCTGTGATGCACGAGCGGAATTTCTCACCGACGATGACGGTCTCGACAACGGCGCACAGATGTTCCTCGTCATAGTACCATTCCGGCTCCATGTCCTCGATCTTGTCGGAGTTCGACAGAACGACCTTGTCGAATTCCGCTGTGTTGAGGATGGTGAAGTTGAGGGATACCGCTCCGGCTGGAACATCCTTTATGAGATACATTCCGGCCTCGAATTTGTTGGCAAGCGAGGGCACGACGATATTCTCAAGCACCTTGCCGGATGCATCGCAGAACACAGCCCCGGTGAGTCCCGTTCCGGGGACACTTGGGAAACGCACCCTCTTGTGCTTCGACACATCGACCTGACACACCGAATAGGAGCTGTCGTTGGTGTAGGATGCCGCAAGGGTATCCTTGCCGACAATCTTGCGCCCGACAATCACGCCGCCTTTCGCCTTGATGTCATCGAGGGTGAGGATGTCCGCCTCCGGCGTGGCAGGACGGTGGTTCCTGTCGTTGGAGCTGTAACATGAATAGTTGGCGGCGTTGAGATAGTCGTTGATGCCCTTTACCCACATTCCTGGCTCATACATCATGAGGTCGCCTTCGCTTCCGTCGAGCTTGGCCGGAGTGCAGTTGGCTATGTCCTCTGCATCCGCATAGTAGTTCGAGTTCGCATCATGCAGGGGGAAATAGGTCATCTGCCCGTCGTGGTTGTTGACCGTCACATCGGTGTTGGCCATGCGGACTGTTCTTGTCGTAGGCTTCCGGGTAACTTTCGCAAGGACACGGTGGCGTTTGGCAAAGATGGCGGCGAGATGGCCGCTTCTCACATAGTCGTTGCCGAACTGATAGCCGGTGTTGTTGTCGAGGTTGGACACACTCGCGTCGTCTGCCGGATTGTCGATGCGGATCATCGTGTATTCCGGCTGTATGATGTTCAGCTCCGGGAAATGGGCGCACATCCTCTGATACTGCGCCTCGTCGATGTACCGGGTGAGCCGGACGGTTCCGACGAGGGCGCAGGTGTCGGTGGAGTTGCCGGAGGCATCGACACCACCCATCGCCATGAACTTGTTGAGCCATGTGCCGTCATCCTCGCGGTCTATACCTGTGACGCGGAGTCTGTCAACATTGGCGCATCTTGACAGCAGGGTCTCCCAGTTTATTCCGGGACAGTTGTCGAAGATGAGGGTGCGGACATTGCCGTAGCTTTCGAGCGTGAGGCCGGACGAGGTGAGCTTGCTCAGATACTCAAGCCGGAGCGTCGTTATGGTGGACGGCATCCGGGCGACGGTGACGGGCGCACCCTTGGCGAAGACGATGCTCTGTACCTTGGTGCCCCGTGCATCGAGTTCCTCAAGTTTTGTCTGATTTGTGAGGTCGAGCGCGGTGCTCGTGCTGCCTCCTGTCTTGGCCTGTGCCTGATTGCGGAGGTTGAGCTTGCGCAACTGTCGGCAGTTGTCGATAGCGAGCCACCATCCCGTCGAACCGCCGCCTGTCGCCGCCTGTAGGTTGAGTTCCCGGAGCGCGGTGCATTTGCCGAGGTCAAGGGCGTTCTTGAGGTGGTTGGAGGCTCCTGTCAGATCGAGGACTCGCGCCCTGCTCGCGCCGTAGATGCGCAGGGGGTCGTTGACCGTGTAAGCTCCCGTTATGTCGAGGGTCGCAACAGTTCCTCCGGCGACAATGCCGGTGTTTGCGATGTTGGGGCTGTTGTTGGTGCCGTAGCCGAAGGCATAGGTCTCGTTGGCGGTGATGCGGACTGTGTCGGCTGCGTCGGACGCGCTTCTCGCCATGTAGAGGTCGATGTTGTCGGAGGTGAAGTTGCTCGTGCCGTACTTTGCGTCGAGCAGTGCCGCACGGTTGGTGAAGAAGAAGGTGCGGTGGCTCTTGTTGCTGCCCTGCAACGCGAAGATGAACGGCCACTTTTTGCCGTACATGGTCTGAACCGCCGGGGCGATATATTTCAGATATCCCGACTTGTTGAAGGCTCGGTCGCTCCAGTTGCCGCTCTGCTCGTCGTTGAGCATGGCGAGGACGCGCTCGTTTGTCATGACGGCGCGGAAGTTGGCGGCGCATCTCTTGAGGTCGTCCTCAAGGTTGGCAAGCACAAGGTTCCACAGCCATGAGTCGTGTCCCTCGAAAGCATATTTGCTCGCCTCCGCATCCCATGTATTGCGGTCGGTGGTGTAGAGGTACACGAGGAAGCAGTCGTTGCGTTTGCCGAGCTGCGTGTCGCCGTCATAGTAGGTTATGTACCACTTGAGACCGTCCCACGTGCGGAGCATCATGTTCTTGGCTCTCTGGTCGACGCTGAGAAAGTAGTCGGTGAAGATGTAATAGGTCAGGATGAAGTCCTTGTCGAAATACTGTCCTATTTCGTTCTTGAACTTCTCGCTCTTGAATGTGGAGAGGTCGCCGGGATTCGCGCCGGAGGGCACACAGGAGCGTATCCACGAGTAGAGACGCTTTAGTGCGGTCTGCTGCGCGGTGGCGAGTCCCACCCATTTGACATCACCGTCGCTCTGGACTTTCCCGGAAGCGTCGACACCATAATTGACCTCGGCTCCGGCATCGAAATTCTCGGCGAGATGAGTGTCGCTTGTGGATTGGAACAGGCAGACGGGTGATGTGTTGTTGAGCATCTCAAGAGCGATGGGACAGGCTGCGGTGTAGCCTTCGACACCTTCCATACCGAATACCGGGCCACTCTTGGATTTCTCGTTGTTGAAGTTGTACTGTCCGTAATAGACGTTCTCGCCGTCTGCTGTCTCCGCACAGAATATGTCGATGGGCATCCCGTCGATGGCGGTTCTGATGCTGACTGCTCCGAGACTGTTGCCTCCCTGTTCGTACTGATGCCGCTGCGGTGGGGTAAGCAGTCCGAGTTCCTTCATCACGTCGTTGAACAGCTTTGCGCCGCCGGTGTTCAGGGACATCGAGGAATCGGAATAGTCGGACTTGCAGCATACGATCGGCACTGGAACCGCGCCGGGACGCATGACATATTTGTTGCCGGGCAGAACGTTCTTGCCTGTCATTGACAGCATCTCGCTCCCCTTGGTGAAATATATGCGGATGTTCTTGCTCGGATATTTTGTGGAGGAAGTGCCCTGTATTCGGATGTAGCAGTTGGTGAGTATGAAGTCGTAGTCGCTGCCGAGCGGAGAGTAGAAGTACACGTCGGCGAGAAAGTCGGTCTTTTTGTTGTTGGTCTCGTACACGTCATTGAGCATATTCTGACGCACGATGCGCAGGACTCCCTTCCCCATTGCCCGGAGTTTGTCCATATCGACATCCCCGGTGTCGCCGATGATGTCGTTCTCGGAATAGATCTCCATCATCTCGTCGGTGGTCTCGCTGTCCACCATTCGGTTCTCAAGCTCCTCGTCGTCGCTGAGGGCTCGGTTATAGACGCGGATGCATTTTATCTCCACGTCGGCTTCGGCACTGTCGATGGTGATTTCCTGCGGATTGTCCTGACGGAAATTGAACGAGGTGTCGTAGATGTCCGCACCGGTGCGGTTGCCTGTGACATACAGCTGCATAAGACGGTCTTCCGACGCGGTGCCGACCATGAGGGCGACCTTCATCCAATCCCCGGCTGCGTAGTTGGTGGCGAGCTTGATTTCTCGCTGCACTGTCTCTCCGTCCTCGTTCTCATAGCTCACGCTTTGGCCGGTTCTGAAACTTGCCTCCTGTGTCGTGATCAGAAGTCCTTTGCCATTGTCGAGACAGCTCACGACCGCCGCCTCCCTGTCCATGACATTGCTGACACGCATCGTGATCTCGACAGTGAGGCCGGTGGTCTTGACATCGCTGGAGAAGGGTTTGGTGTGGATTACGGCCTTGGCTCCGTTGGTGAGACGGAGCGCACCGTCAACCCATCCGCTGCTTGCCCAGTCCACTCCTTCGAATGACGTTGTAACGCCATTCGATTCCCATGTGGCCGGGTTACTTTCCTCGTTGCTGCGCCCGGTGGCGTCGAGCTTGAACTGCAAACCGTATGTGGCCTCGCTGATGTCGATGCCGCTCTCCTCGACATCGATATTGATGGTGTAGGTGGCCGAGCCGAGTTTGAGCTGAAGAGACTGACGGCCTTTTTCCGTGAAACGGTTGCTGTAGGTCTGAACGGTTCGGGGTGCAGCGACTGTCCGGGCGAGCTTGCCGTTCTGCCACAGTTCGACAGTGGCCGGAATGACAGTCGGATCATAGGCTACGAACTCAAACTCGCACTTTTCATATTGCCCGACCTCGATGGTGGGTGTCGTATGCTCGGTGCCGGTCAGTATGCGCCCGTCGGGGTGGACTATCTTTGTGCCGAGGAACGGTGCGCTGCTGCCGCTCTTGAGAATATCGAAATAGATGCTCTCGCTCTTGAGGGTGAGACCGTCCTGTTCCATCTCGGCGACCATCTGAACGGTATGGCGACCGACGGCAAGCCCTGCCATGTCGAGGTTGAAGTTGCTGTTGGTGGTGCCGCTTCGCGTGATGGAGTGGAGGTTGCGCTGTACCCCGTCTACATACAGGGCGACTGATTTCGTGCCGGAGCCGGTGACGGCATAGGGAATCTCGACTGTGTCGTGTACCCCGAATCCGCCTTGGGCGATGCCGGACGCGATGTTGTAGCTGCTTGACAGGGACAGCGTGACTACCTTGATCGAGAGGTATGCCTGTTTTCTCTGTTCCTTCCCTGTATTGGGGTCTGTGGTCGTGGCTATGACATATATGTCGCTTGTGCCGAGAAGCAGATATTTGGAAAGGTCGAGTGTGTATGTGTTGGAGCTGACATCCTGCTTGGTCTCGGTGTAGGTCACGACGGTTCCTCGGTGCACCTCGATTCTGACGGTGGCCTTTTGCCCGGTACTCTGCCCTTTGTCGTCACCGCCGGAATACTGATGGTCGTAGAACCATGAAAGAAGTGCGGAATCTCCCTCCTTGATGGTCTTTTTGTCAACGGAAGCCGACAGTACGATCTTGGTAAGGGATGCGTCATCCCCACCGCCACCGCCGCCACCTTTGACAGTGAACTCGGCGATGGTCGATGTCTTGCTGTTGAGCCTGACAGTGGTGGAACCGTCATCGTTCTCTTCGGTATCGACACCGAATAGTGTCCCTGCCTCAAGCTCGGCCACTTTGGAAGCGACGGCTCCGTTCTGCACGGGGTTGGTGCTGTCGGGGTCGAGACTGTCATCGACACTGACCTCGTCGATGGTGATTGACACATTGCCGTTTGAATCCGGGAGTTTCTTTTCGCCGTTGACCGTTATCTGCTTGACAGTGTTCTTTGAGCCATATTCCTCCCATGCGCCGGGCGAAGTGAATGTGGAGAGTGTGGTTCCGATGAATCGGTAGTCCTCCCATTTGCCGGGCGCGGATTCAAAAGTGATGATCATGCCGCGCTTCTGTTCGTCCTCGATGTCGGCGTTGGCGAGCACGGCCACAGCTGTTGCCTTGGAATAGTAGCCGGTGGTGAGTGGCTGCTGCTCGGTTACATTGTAGAATCCGCTGCCATTACCCTTTCCGCTCGCCTCTATCAGTGTCTCTTTCTCGTCGCTCCACACATAAAGGGTCTCGCCGCAAAGGAACAGTTTGTTTTTCTTTACCTGTGAGATGCCCTCGTTGTACATCTGCATGGGGTAAGTGTCACTCTTCCATGAGAGATAGTATTTACCGTTGACAAGGAACGCGAAAGCCTTCTTTGAAGGTAAAAAGACAATCTCTCCATCCTCTGAGACGATGCTCATATTCTCCGTGGTCGCGTCAAGCTGCACGAACCGGGAGAACCGGGCTGTCGCACCATTTCGGGCGGCTATGGCCGTTGACTCGTAATCTGAAACAACTCCCTGAGCCGCAGTTACAGCATCATACGCCTTTTCTGCGGCTCTGTCTGCCTCTTGCGCCGCTTCATCGGCAGACTCGGCTGCGGCAGTCGCGTCATTAGCGGCATTAAATGCGGATGTCGCGGCAGAATTGGCATCAGCGGCGGCTGCGTTTGCGGTTCCTGCCGCATCCTCCGCAGGCTTGCGGAGAAGCGACACCGGGACACTGACAACCTCTGTGCCTCTGATAGCCGGTAATGATACTATGCCGTCAAGACTGCTGACAATGGGAAGTTCATCTACTCCCTGCGATTCAGCCTTGAGCGCATTGATGATTTCGTTTTTATCTGCTTGGGTCAGTGCCATAATGATTTGATTTGATTATATGGTTTGCGATTGTTCAGATATTCGGGATTGCCTTGGTTGGCGTATGCCTCCCGTTCATGGGAGATAGCGCGATAGGCTGCTGTTCCGTCCCGGAGACGGAACAATCGCCACAGCCATTCCATGACATAGAGGATATAGAACGGCAGATAAAGCAGTTCCTTCATCTGCGCCGTATGGATGGCCTCGTGGTTGTAATCGAGCTGTGTCATGACACTGCCTTGACGCACGAAAAGGATGCCGAAGAGGTTGATGCACTTGAATCCTCGGAACGGTATGAAGCGGTTGTATATTACTTTCATTCCACACCTCCTTGCAGCTGCTCGTTAAGTCCGTCAATAAACGCCGGTGTCGCATAGGTGGCGGCCACCTCACTAAGGGTTCTCACTTCTTCTTCAGTAAAGTCGGTTTCTCCCTCGCTATGGTAGATTTTGAGCGCGAGGGCATGAGCGCGTATGCCGTTGACATTAAGGTACAGCATGTTTGCCACACTCTCCCTTGCATCGCCGGTCTGATACCTGCTTCGGTCTATCCCTGCCGGGATTCTGAATCGCTGAAAATTGATTTTTGCCATATCTTTATGTATTATTCTCTTATCACCGCAACTATTAGTCCGTTCCGCACCTGAAAACGCACTTTGTCAAGGTCATAATCCGCCGGGTTAAAACTAACACCGGAGTAATATTCGGTATAGGTGCCGTCTGCCCCCATGTCGGTGGCTACGCGCAATTCGTCTGCTCCATCGATGACGACTGTGCCGTTAAGAGAGTGATATCCCCTCGCATTAGCTCTTATATCACCATACATGAGAAGGCCGATATTGTTACGACCACCGGATACGTTGATATATGCTCCGTAATTGTCAAAATACTCCAATGGAGTATCATTTGATATTCTCAACAGACATGAGCCTACCGCCACGCCTGCTGGCATGGTATCGAGTCCCATACCTACCCATCGGTATTTGTCCCGGAAGCCGAGAAATCCGTCGCCGGAGGAATACAGGAAAAACTTGCTTGTGCCGCCGTCCACATTACCGCCGGAGTAGCCTCCCTCAGCGGTAATGCTGTTGGCACCGATTATGAAGCCTCCTATTTTGCCGGATGTTGCGTTGACTTCGCCGGTAAATTTACCGTTAACCGTTTCAATGCTGCCATCCTCAAGAATTTTGAAATTACCGTTTGCAGTAACAATGCCTTCAAGCTGAATGTGGTCAGCTTTGATTTTGACACCTTCCTGTCCGGCACCGACAAAAGCTCGAAGGTTGCCGTTACTATCGATGGCATACAGCCCGGTCATCTGCGCCGTGGTGAGGATGCCGGACTCAGCAATAACCTTGCCATCATTATCGAAATTCTGTGCCGCTATCTTTATCAGCTTTTCGGACTGCTCAAAAAGGGTACGGTACTTGTATGTCAGTGCCTCGATCTTGTCTGTGGACAGAACAAGCATATACAGGTAGATTTCGCCGGTGAACGACAGCTTGAAATCCCCTGTTCCGTTCCAAAGACCGTCACACGAAAATTGTACATAGCCATCAGTCGGACTCAGCCCCGTTGTATATTCAAGAGAGTTAAAATTCTCGAATCCTGTTTTATCTACATTCTCAAATTCAATACTCAGCAAACCGCCTTTTATGACTTTGTAGAAGAAACTCAGATAAACCGGAACTGCCTCCTTCTTGCCTTCGCTGTTAACTTCGAATGTCGGTTTGCTTCGGAGGTTGGAGTTTTTCTGCAAGATGTACTTGTTAATGATACGAACCACCGTGCGACCGTCATCCTTTGCGATGCTTGCACTATTGCCTTTCTTGGAGAGGACATTGTTATTTGCCCATATCCATTTATTGCCAACAAGAAAGAAAACCGTCTCATTCGAGGTATCCCATTTTTCCATGCCGGAGGCGAATGCCGGATTGTTCAGATAACCTTTGTCAGCCACGAAATCATCGCGCACCGCCTCAATCATGCTCTCTATCTTACCCTCGACTATCTCAAACTTAGTCTTTATATCCTCGCCGGTTGCGAGAAGGAAGGTGCCGCGAAGGTATGCGTTGTCCGAATAGAGACCATTGCCGTGAGGCTGATTGTCTTTCGGGAACCAGTCGTCAGTTATGCCGTCAAGATTGCCAAGACGTGTACGCAGACAGCCTGTGAAGTTTTTGTCATTGACTCCATCGAGGACATCGATACGGGGTTGTCCGTCTTCGGTAGCCGATATGAGGATAAGATTCTGACGGTTCTTAATGAAGGTATTGCCCATGAGCACGCATTCATCTCCAACCTCCGGGAGAGATTGCCCGGCAAACTCGCTTTTTAGAATTTCGACACCATCTTCCGCATCCGAATCATATACCTCTACCCAATAACTTTTTGAGTTAAAAGTCTGACATCGTATAAGGTCGCCCTGAACAAACCCATTGGGCTGCTCGAAATTTATCAGATAAGAGTTCCCAAGGTCTTCTATTGTTTTTATTTTCCCATTAGCCGCAGATACACATATCTGTCCTCCGACGCTGCGGATCTTTTCAATAAGCAGCTCGAACACGGTCATTATCTGACGCACCGTCAACTTGTCAATTGTAAGATGCGACAGACCGTCCTCAAGCCAAATGCGCCAGCCCTCTCCGGCGAGACCATCTACAAACTTGGGACTACTCAAAAGAAGGCGCACAACAAGTGTCAGCAGCTCGGCATTTCCGGAACCGTCGATAAAGCCGCCTTGAGAACCGGGCACATAATTCCCGGCCTCGATACCTTTGTCGAATATGATTGTCTCCTTGGCTCGGTCGCGACTGTTCTTACTGAGGAACTCCCTCTGACTACGCCGGGCGGAGAACAGATTGTTGTCGGTCGGCGGGGTCTTATCCCATGTGCGGATAATATCCGGCAATGAGGTGGAGGCTCCTATCGACTGTGCGAAACTGCGGACATCGGTGATTGAGTCGGCCATCTTCTCTTGAGCCGTCCGGCTGAGGGCATCGCTGATCTCAATATCCATCGATGACGGAAGATTGACCTTCCGGGTAATCTTTGTAATGCGGCTGTCCCGGAATCCAAAGCCGGGAAAGTATTCCTCGCTCACAAGACGCACCCGGCGACCGATGCTCAACTCTACATTGTTATCTTCAATCCATACATGATCGGTCGGTGCCTTATATACCGAGATGTCGAGATTATGATCTGCGTTGTATTTGTTGACAGCTGTCAGGAATTCTTCTTCGGCGAGGGCATAATACTCGTCCGGCATACGGAGGTTCCACAGGATATATTTGTCTCCGGCTTTAGGCACGAGTTTGTCTCCGGGAAGCTGAATGTCGTTGTCATAAGGCCATATCGTGATGATCTCAAACTCACGGGTCGTGCTGTTGAAATTCACCTCAAAGAAGTATGTGCCGTCTTCTTCCTCTCCAAGTCCGGCAAGCTCGCTGCCCTCTTGAAAGGAGACTCGGATCACACGCCCACCGATCATGTAGGCATTGGGATCGAAAGGAAGGCTGTTGTCGGTGAAATAGTAGATGGTAAAAGGATTCCCGTCCTCGCCGGTCTTGACCTCGCTGCGGACACTGCTGACAACACCGACACGCCTTGGGTAAATATCCTCGAAGGCAGACTGCTCGAAGTGATCGACACGTCCATATTTGTCGGCATTGATTTCGACATACTTCTGACCGCCGGGCAATTGAAGCCGGGTAAAACCGTATTTCTCCGGGTCGATGTTCCGACTGCTGCCCACAGGATAAAGGCGGGTGTAGAACTTGACATTATTTGCAGTTCCGGGATTAATGGACAGCAACCCTTTGTTATAGCCGAGTTCCACCGGCTCTCCATGCTCACACTTGCAGATATTGACGGTCTGCCCCTCGACCCACCATTCGGCACCGACTTTCTCGGCAATCTCCTTGAGAGCCTCGTCGCAGTATTTGCCGAAATAGTCAATGACTATATTCTCCGTGCCGTTCACTTGCCCGACCTTCCAGTCGGTGATGTTGCCCATGCCGTCGTTCATGCACTTGACAATCATGGCGACATGATCTCGCGGAGGAGCGGTCAGAGTGAAGACGGGGTTATCTTCATCATCGACAGTTTTGATGACAAGCAGACGCTTTATCATGCTTTCCACGCCATAGAGCTTGAGATCATAGACCCACTCCTTCTTGGAGTTCTGTCTTGGCCGGTACTTTTCAGTCAGCCAAAAACGCTCTCCAAGGAAGTCTGCGTAGTCATCGACATCAAGGTCGATATGGTCGTAATGTGTGAAGGAAAGCGTAAGGACGCTGTCGCTCTGCACCGCCTTGACCTGCGTCGAGCTGTCATTCGGCGATATGTCAACCTTGGGGTTGCCGACCGAGTCGTATATCGTTATAAGCATATTTGAACGGCGTTTGAATTTCGTTAAAACGTGGGCACAGGCTCACGGAATTTGACCTTGAACCGGCTTGCCTGTACACCCTCTTTCCATAGATATGTGAGCGGTTTATAGCCTGATGGTTCGACAAAGAACATCCGCAAAGTGAGGTTCAATTCGGTAAATTTCACATTGAGCCAGCCGTCCTCGCCGGTCTTGAGGAAGGTAATGAAATCACGGTAGCGACGCAGCCACTCGCTCTTGGTTTCGGCGAACAGGGCGAAATGGAGAGTTACATCACGCTCCTCGTTTTTGACATCAAGGCGTGATGAATACTTGGAACCGTTCTGTTCCCGGATATTGACCGCCACATGACTCTTAACTTTGGAGGCTGTCATTATTGCCGTAAGGTTTTCCCGGCCACCCTTCTTCTCCTCGGTCAGAAAGGCTCCGAACTCAGTCCATATATCAGTGCCGTTGATTACGACAAGGTTTTTCAATGCTTCGGTGTCCATATTATATAGTCCTAATTCCGTCCCTCATAATTTTCTTTATGTCATCGGACATCTCCTCGATTTTGTCTGCGGCGCGACCTGTGTTCTCCTCAATCTTGCGGAGACGTTCTGCCGCTTGAGTCATTTTATCCGACACATCCTCCATCTGCTCATCTATTGATGCGGTGTGCATCTGAACGCTGACAAAAAGACCTTCAAGTTTTGTGCCTTGGTCTTGGCTCATGGCAGCAAATCCTCCGGCTTTGCCCGATTGAGTCGTGCCGGAGCCTCCGTTAAGGTCAACTCCTGCGGCATCGGCTATATCATCAAGGCGATTCCCGGCTGCTGTCATCACTTCCTCGAACCTACGCCGCCAATCCTCAAGGTAAGCGGCATCGGCGGTTCCGTCTATGAAAGCATCCGACAATTCATTGTAGAGCGGCTCAAGCACTTTGGCAAGGTCTCGGTACATAAATCCGTTGAGTATGGCATTGGCAAGTGTGTCCTCGGTAAACTCTCCGAGTTTGGATATATCGCCACGCATCTCTTTAAGAGCATCTTTGGCATTGGAGAGAAAACTGTCGAAGGACACACCCATGACCATCTCGCGCATGGACTCCTTGCACTCGTTGATCTGGTCGATAAGTTCCTCGATTGTCTTGCCACTCTCAACCCATGCCTCGTAGTATGCTTTAGCAGCATCGCTGAGTTTACCTTGGTTGTACCAAAGTTCAATCATGTCGGCATTATATCCCCGGAGGCTCCATGTGGCAGAACCGCCATTAAGCGAATTGCCCCATTCGTAGTGGCCTTCGCTGCCCTGCAGTTTCTCCCACAGCTCATCATACACGGCACTCTCTTTTCGGAGATTATTCGTATATTCATTGAGAGCCGAGGACTGTGCCTCCCAAATACTGACGCTTGAAGGCTTGGCATATCCTTTTGCAATGAGCCAATTCAAGAGCTCCACATCTTTGATGATGTCTGAGATCTGACTTCGGTTGGCAGCATATTCGGCAGAGCGTTCCCGGAGCGCACGGTTGGTCTCAATCTCGGCAATATACCACTCTCGCTTCATTTCCTCCATCTTCTCTTTCCATGAGCTGAACAGCGAAATAATAGACGAAAGACCGCTCAAAGTACTTGTGATACCACCGACAATATCTCCCGACCATATCTGTGCGATGCCGGTACCCATATCCATTGCTCCGTCGCAGAAGGTCAGAATCTCATTCATCGAGTTCTTGAAGTTATCACCAAACACTGAGCCGAGGGATTCTCCCCAGCCCCGTATGGTACTCGTCACTTCCTTCCCCTTTGCATTGAGGTCTTTGAGCGCGCCGGACACATCACCTCCCTCTTTGATGGCTTTGTTAAGTTCAGACCATGAAGTCCTGAAAGCGGCAAAAGGATTATTCTTTTCAAGCTGCTTCTTGATTTCCTGTACCTGCTTGAGCATTCGTCGGTACTCATCGACTGTTATCTTGACGGCTTTCTTTACAAACTTGCCGTCAGCATCCTTTACCGGGATGGTTATTTCGACACCGTCGCCGTCAACCTTTGCATTCTCAAGAGTCTCCTTTGCCTGTGCATAGAAATCCTTGAGGACTTTATATCCTCGGTCGGATACCGTGCCGAACAGTTTGTCATAGAAATCGCTTGCCTGCAATATTTCTCCCTCAAGCGATGAAATAGAGGAACGGTAAGCCTGTTCACGGGCAGATATTGCAGACTTGATTTCGGTGGTGTCCATACCCTCGGATTCGAGTCGGGCAAGTTCGTTGTTGAGGATTTCCATGTCAGCCTTATATGACGATTCTATATCCCGGCGGCGTTGGTCGTAGTCCTTATACTGCTCAAGCAACTCGTTGAGTTTTTCCCGGTTCTTTGCGACTTCGTCATTCTCGACCTCGCGAATAGCATTTTGCATACCTTGGTTGGCGAGACGGCGAGCCTCGGCAATAGCCTCGGTTTGCTCCGGCGACAGCGTCCCGTTCTGCATCTCTCTCCACTTATCCTCTTGATCCTGTATTTCGGACATCTGCTTTTCATAGTCAAGGGCAATCTGACGGCGACGCTTCTCTGCCCCATCCTCAAGTTGGTCGATTTCCTCTTGCTGATTTTTCCATCGCAGTTTTCGCAATTCTTCTGCGACACGACGCTCCTGCTCGACACGATCATCTTTGTCGGGTTTGTCCGGCTTATCGGGTTTGTCCGGCTTGCCCCCATCCGGATCAACATCCGCACCGGGCATATTCGTCATCGTTCGTTCAAGCTCATTAGAGAGTTGTGTCATGGTGTCAACGTAACCCGAAATAGTCTGAATTGCATTTTGGCGAGCGGCATCCTGCCTATTAAGTGCTGCTTGGTTCCCTGCCTTTCGCCGCATTTCGTTTACAACACGTGCGCCTTCTGCTGTAAGATCTGTCCCCGATTGACCTCCGTATTCACTATGCCAGGAAGTAATGCCACCGACTGCACGGGCAGCAGCAACCTCTTCGGGAGTCAGGGTCTGGAAATCGGTATGGCCGGAAACACCAAAGCCTTGTCCTGTTCCCGACAATGCTCCGGCGTGGACTGTTTTATAGGTAAAAGTTTTATTCCTTTCAACTTCCGACACCATATCATCAGCCACCTGCTGAATTCGCGTTTCATAGGCTTTCAGTTCTGCGCGGAGAATAATCGCCGTCATCATATCTTTCGTATGCTGACGGAATATCTTCTCCATATCGTTGACGTTATCTATCTCTTTACCGAGCTTACGCCATTCATCTTTGGTGTCTGTGATGAATTTTTTCTTTTTATCAAAACTATCTCCAAGGTTCTCCCATGCTCTTTTCAACTTTAGGAACGAGGCGATTTGTTGCCCTGCCGAGTCAACAATGGCTTGAGCGAATTCTTCCTGCTGCTGTTTCATTTTCTCAGCCTGAGCCTGTCGTTCCTCCTCTGCTTTCTTAGCAGCCTTGCTTCCTTTGGCAAAGGCATACAAAGCCCCTACGACCGTTACACAGGCCATAGCGAGCAAGACATAAGGATTTGCCTTGGCAACCGCATTGAACGCCGCTTGTGCGATTGTAGCAGCCTTGGTGACAATCACACCGCGACCTTGGGCGGCGGTCTTTATAGTTTCTGCTGTTGTAGCGGCTTTGGTCTGAATAATTCCGATACCCTGCATAAGCGCAGACTGCTTCTGCAAGTTATTCTGAATGGAACTGAGTGCATTGCTCGCTACAAGAGCCGCCTGTAATTTTGTCTGAGCCTCCACCAAATCCTCTTGACTGACTCCGAACATCTCGGCTCCGGCAGTAGCCAGTCCGAAACTGTCGATAGCAAGCTGAAGGGCTCCCGTCAACTGATCGAAACCTCGTGTGTCGGAAGCTGCGTTATTGATGGCCGCAGTGGTATCGCCCATAGCGTCCCTCAATATACCAGCCTGTTCGGTCAGTTCCTCGATATGACGTTGCAGAGCCTTCCCCTCGGCTGTGGCACGCTCTTCATCGCTGAGTTGAGCGTATGCCACCATCAATGTTGCTATCTCTTGGGTAAGATTGCGGAGCTGCTGCCGAAGGGAGACATCTGCACCCTCCGACGCAGCCTTGAGCTGATTCTCCATATCGACAAGCTCGGCGAGTCCACCTTTCTCGTCTTCGAGTTCCTTCTTGACTTCCTCAATACGAGCCTTGGCTTTGCTCCACTCAGCACCGGGCGCAGCACTCTTGGATGCTTTCTCCAATTCCTTGAGAGTCTTTTCAAGGCGCGAAACGTGCTGCCTCTGCAATTTGAGAGACTCCGACACCTCCTTTAACTCGGCTGCTGCGTCATCGGAGAACTGACGGACTATTCTCCCGGCATTTTTCAAGCCGGGAGTCAGTCCGTCCTTCATCAAGAATTCTATTTCGACCGGTTTCATTGTAAGAGATTGCTTCTGAAAAATCCTGCTATTTCGTTGGCTTCATCCTCTGCCGAACTTCCGGCTTCCGGCTTTGAGGCTCGTTTCTCAATATACCGGGGCGCATCGCTCAACATCATGATGAGTGTCTGATAATTGACTTTGTGGAGTATGTAGTCAATCGTCCATCCTGTAGCGGTAGCCACTTGCCACAGGAATCCGAAGGGGCTATGGGAATTCTCGTAGTGAGTCGTTAACTCCCCTTCTTTTTTTGGCTCAGTCTCAACCGCATCGGATTTGTCTTCTCGGCTGATCTGATAATAGGTATAAAAGGGTCGGTTCCCATGAGGCTGACGAACTTCCTCACAGCTGCCATCTGATATTCATAGCGGACAAAATGGCGCACGAACCATGTCAACGGTTTTACATAGATTGTCCTGCCAAGAGTCAGAGCGATCATCCGGCAGAGCTTGCCTCCATGTTTGGCAAGGAACTCCATCTGCTCTTCCTTGGTGAATTTCTCCATCTCCGAGCTTTTTACCTCCATTGACAAATATGTCCGGGCAATTTCGATTTGGCCGGACATACATGGGCGGCGCATCGTCACCCTGAAGACTATCGGTCGTTTTCGGAACGGTAGCCGGAACTCCTTCAGGGGGAGGGAGACACCCACGTTTAAGAGTGCCTCCGCTGCCTCCTGTTGGATCATTCTGATGGTCTTGTCTTCCATGAATTACGAACCGGTGGTAGTTGTTTCATCCTTAATGGTATAAGGTGCCGAACCATCGGCGGGCTTATTGACCTTGAGCTGACATTCGAGCTTTGCGACTTCAGTAAGTGTGAGCTTACCGGCGAGGCTTGCGAGAATGGTGCCGTTTGGAATGGTGATCACTTGGCCGGATACGAGCTTAATTGTCCATTTGCCGGACTTCTGAACGAGTTCCGATGGTGCTTCCCAACCGGTGTAGTTGGGTTTTGTGCCGAGGAGCTTGCCTCCGAGGACTGCGGCAATGTTCTCGTAGTTAAGCTGAATGAGGTTGAATGTTGGGGCAATCTGACCATTCTTCTGAAGGAGTGTCAGAACGGGAGCATCGGGAACTTGCTCCGCTTCCACATCGACAGACTCCGGCTTGGTGCCTCCGAAATCGAATGAGCCTTTTTCGATGTAGCCCATTGTGAAGTCATCGAAAGCAAGTGATCCGATGCCATACAGGAAGTTTTTATTTTTTTCCATATCGGGATTTTGATAAGATGATTATTGTTGAGAGTACGCCGACAAACAGTCCGGCAATAAATGCCGCCAATGCGATTTTAATTGGGTTTGAACAGTGTTCGCGCTCCGTTTGAACGCTCTCCTTGAGATTATCGAGAGCTTCGAGGGTGGCTTGATATTGCTCCTCGTAATATTCAACTTCGCGCTGAAGGCTATCACAGGTAGCGGTGACGAAGATTGTGTCTCCTCTCAAGGAAACCTCGGCTCCGGCTTGACCGCTGCGCTTATGGTACGATGCACCTGCCGGGAGCTTAAGGAGGCTGTCCACGGATACGGTTATCTGAGCCTGACTCATCGGTACCGTCTCCTTGAGTGTCTGCCTTATCACGGTTACGGTATCGTGCTTCTCTACCATCTGCACTGTCTGAATCTGTTCCGTCTGTGTCTTTTTGGTTGTTGCGCAACTTGTACAGAACGACGCAATCGTCAGAATGAGGACAGTTTTTAGCAGATTCAACCGCCCTTGACAGACGGGACACAGCTCTCTTGGTAGAGGCCAGTTCTTTTTGCATACCGGCCATGACACCTTCGGTCGCCGATAATTTCTCTCTGGTTGTATGAAGTTCCTGTCTCGTTGCATTGAGTTCCTCTTTTAAGGGGTTGACGATATTTTGTACGAGAATCCGAGTGGCGTTCTCAGTGTTGGTGATCCGCACACTTTCGGCATCGGCCTTTGCTTTCTCGGCATCGGCGTTGGCCTTTCGGACTGTCGCCTTGAGCGTAATGACACCCACCATTAAGGCAAGGAAGCCACCGCCAAGAAGTATGTTAAGAATTTCACTGAATGTCATAGCCACTCGGATTTGTTGATTATTGGTTGATGCCGATAGATTTCAGCCATTCCGAGACTTCAAAACTCGGACAGGCCTTCATCCATTCATAAGGTTCGATTATACCGTTGCCATTGAGGTCAGGAGACAGATCGCGATGGCCGATAATCTTGACATCGGGAAACCGGCGGTGAAAATCGAGAACGTATGCTGCCATTGCCTTTTTTTGAGCAGAGGTTCGTGTATCCTTCGGGTTCAGGAACTTGTCAAGTCCACCGGCGTACACTATATGTCGGCTGATGGAGTTGTAACCCTTGGCACCGTTGGTAACCTCCCACGGGTCAACATTGGCATCCTCGTTGTTATTCACGATACGCTCAACAGTACCGTCAAGCCGGAACACATCTGTATAACCCGGCTGTTTCCACCCACGGCCACCGGCACTCACCGGAGAGGTGTGCATACGCCGAATGTCTGCGGCGGACACATCACGTCCTTCCGGGGTTGCGGTGCAGTGGATTACGAGATACTTGAGTCTTGCCATGCGTTACTTACCTTCAGTCTGTGTACCGCCACCTGTAGTCGGAGCAGTATATCCGCTCATCATCACAGCTCCGGCATCGGCTTTCTTAGGCATTGCGATGAAGTAATGGCGGAAGTTGATTTTATTACGCTGGTATTCGGGATCGGTCGAAGCCTCGCTGTAATACATCTTGGTGGAGCCGGTGGCCTTGAACACACGGGGAACATAGAAGGCAAACGAACACTGGAATTCACCTGCACTTGCAGCTGCTTGGACTGCTTTTTTCTTACCGGCGGTTGTATAAACGGGGTTGTCTCCGTAAGTATAGATGTCGAAGCCATACAGATTGCCGACAGTGCCGGTATTGCGGTTGATATTGAACTGCTCACGGAACGTCTGCTCGGAACGCAGCAGGTCGTTTACATGATCAGGACAAAGGACAAGACGACGATTAGAAGCCGGAACCTTGAGGTTGTCGAGAGCTTCTTTCAGACTGATTAGGTCGTTAAGGGTAAGACGATGTCGGCCTGTTGTGGGGTCTGCCGCGCCGGTAGTCTTAAGGACGGGTGTCTTGGCTGTATTCTCCTGTGCGCACAGTGCGTGTGCCGCTTTTGCGAATTTAGCATCGCTGAGGGCGTTGGCATGGCTTTCCTTGACACGGGACATCTTGTCATACGAAATGGCATACAACTCATCGTCGGTGACGGGAGTGACCTTTGTCTGGAATTTGTCGAGCGATATGGCGATGTCCTTATCTTCGAGTGCCTGAAGCGGAATCGGATAGGTCGTGTTATTGATGAGGACATCGGGGTCAACACCCACTTCTACAAGGTGGATGACATCGTTGTTGACGATAGAGGATTGGTCAGGAACACCGTCGAGCCATGAGCCTGTTAGGAACTCGCGGAGTCCCTTAACAAGCTCGCCTGTCCATACCTCGGTATAGACTCCGGCACGGAGTGCGCCTTTGGGAACCGGCACGAAGCTCATGGTGATACCTATGGCCACCATGAAGAGCATACCGACGAGAGGGGGAACGCCGAGAAGCGTTGCGATGATTGCGCCCATGAGCATATTGAAAAGCAGAGCGCAGATGGTTTTGGATGCTGTTTTCATCGTTGTTGATATTTGGTGTTAGATGTTGCATTCGTAGCCGTATTCGGCTTTGAACAGGCGGCGGTATTCGGCAGGATTCTCGCTGCGCATTTTGCGGAGTTCTTCTTCGGGAACCTCGCTGAATTTGTTGTAGGTCTTCTGACCGGCAGGAGAAGTGCCACCATTAGACGGAGTGATGGTTTTACTGAGCTTTGCCGCCGGGGTCATTGCGTCGAGGGTTGCCTTTAGACTGTCGATGCCGATGGTCTTGCCGAGGTTGATGAAGTGTTCCTTCTTGTCGGGAGTGAGACGGTTTTCCTTGATGGCGGTCTCGACGGCAGAAGTTACCTGCGAAAGAGTCAGCGCATCCTTGTCTTTTTTGAGCTGCTCCACTTCTGCGGCAGTAAGTTTCAGCTCGCCGATTTTAGCAAGCACGGCGGTCTCGTCAGCCGTTTCCGGCAAACCCAGTTTGAGGGCGATGGTCTTGAGTTCCATTTGCTGTTTTGTTGTTTGAGGTTTATTACTGAGCATAGGCAGGGGATTCTCGCTGTCCCTGCCAAGCGTTATCTGCTTTCCATTGTGGCGCATGACTATGGCATTGTCATTGGCTCCGATGTCAACGATGGAGGTCTCGAAGATTTTACTCTTCGTAATGGTCGGCGCGGTCTGCCCGGCCACAAGATGTTCCGGATCTTCACTCAGTTCAAGTACGTCGATTCCGATGCTGACCATTCGGAGAGAGCCCACCTCCCATTGTTTTTTACACTGCTTGGACAGTTCGGTCGCGCAGTCGAAGACCGGCTCGCCGCTGATCTCGCCGTCCTTGACCTCGATGTCCTTCATGTAGCCGATGACCTTGCCGCGCTCGTGCATATACAGCAGCACAGGGTTCCGCTCATATTGTGCGGTGTCACACCCGGCTGTCAATACCCGGCTTCCGTGGCTGTTGAGACTGTCATCAGTCATTCTTACTCTTTTTCCCATTGCGGTCTTTGCGTTTGAAATTCGGTGCAATATTACGACGTAATCCCCTGCCTGACAAGAAAGTGTGCAACGGTTGCACACTTGTATGAAACCGTTGCACACTTTTTTTGCTCTTAGGCGTGAACTCTCCAATTTTGCATTGATTTTCGGCTCGACATCCTTATGCTTGCCGGAATGTAACCGCGCAAAATCATTATCAATATGACAAAAGCAGAACTCGAAAGAAAAAAAGACCTTGCCCGTACCCTGTATATGTCCGGGAAGGAACAGACCGAGATCGCGGACATGGTCGGCGTATCGAGGGTAACTATATCGAAATGGTGTACTGCCGACGGATGGAAGGAGACCCGTGCTGCAAAAACAATATCGCGCCCGGAGCTGATCAAGAAGCTGCTGCTTGCAACAAACACCCTTCTTGACAAAGTGAACGCTTCCGGCGACCTAAACCTTATCGACAGTCTCGGAGATAAACTCTCCAAACTGACAGCCGCCATTGATAAACTCGACAAATCACAGGCAAATGTCGTGGCTGCAATCGAAGTATTCACCGCTTTCTCGAAATATCTTGAGTTCTGGGCAAAGACAGACCCGGAGATTACTCTTGAACTTATCAAGACAGTCAACAGATTGCAGGACGGGTTCCTCATAGAGTCTTTTAACAAGGGAACACTCGTTTGCTATGGCGACTAAATGGACAAAAGAACAGAAGGAGGCGTTTGAACGGTGGCAGGAACATTGCCGGGAAGTTCAGACCCTGACAGCTGTGTCTATGGCTATCGCCAAAGAGACCCCGGTTGAACGCGACAGGCGTATAAAACGGTTGCTCTCGAACTATGACGAGTTCTGCGAGTATTACTTCGCCCATTTCCTTACATTGCGCGACAAGACAACCGGCGAGGTCATCAAGACGATACACAATGCCCCCTTCCACACGAAAGCAGCTCTGAAGATAAGGAATACCCCCAACCTCAAGGCTGTGTTCAAATGGCCACGAGGTCATGCCAAGTCAACCCATATCGGTGTGTTCATTCCTCTTTGGCTGATTTTCCAACCGAAGAGGCTCATCAATTTTATGATAACCGTCGGCAAGTCCGAAGACAGCGCAATCCGTCTGCTCGGCGATTTACAGGCCGAACTTGAATTCAACCAGAAATTGATTGCCGACTTCGGCGAGCAGAAAAACCTCGGTTCTTGGCTTGAGGGAGAATTCAAGACCAAGGGCGGTGCCAAGTTCCTTGCTGTTGGCCGTGGACAGTCTCCCCGTGGTCTCCGTGACCGCGAGGCTCGCCCGGATTATATTGTCATCGACGACTTGGACGATGACGAGATATGCCGGAATGAAAAGCGTATAAAGGATTTGACCGATTGGGTGAAGGAGGCTCTGTTCGGTGCGCTCGACGTTGGCCGTGGCCGTTTTATCATGGTCGGCAACCTTATCTCCAAAAACTCGGTGCTTGCCAATATTGCCGCTTCCAAAGGTGTTCATGTGTCCGAGATAAAGGCTGTTGACAGCGACGGGAACCCGGTATGGGCTGAAAAATGGACTAAGGAAGAGGCACAGGCATACAAGGATTTTGTCGGTTACAGGGCATGGGAAAAGGAGATGATGCACAACCCCATCACAGACGGCACCATCTTCAGGCATGAATGGATCCGGTTCAAGCGTATGCCCAAACTCGACAAGTACGATATGCTTGTCTGCTATACCGACCCGTCGTTCAAGTCAACCACAGCCAATGACTATAAGGCGTGTCGCCTGTGGGGTAAGATAGGAACCGAGCTGCATCTTATCGACACATACGTCCGACAGGATACCGTCTCCGGCATGGTGCGTTGGCTGTATAACCTTTATGAAAGTTTGCCGGAGAATGTCGTAGTGACATTCTATATGGAGGCGAATTTTATGCAGGATATTATCCTCGATGAGTTTGCGACGGAAGGAAACATTCGCGGCTATCAGCTGCCCATCATGCCGGACACCCGAAAAAAGCCGGAGAAGATTCAGCGCATCGAGGCGGTCTCGCCTCTGTGGGAACGTGGATTCGTATTCTACAATGAAGCTCTCAAGGGTACCCCGGACATGGAGGTGGGCATAGAGCAGACTCTTGCACTTGAACGTGGCTCCCGTGTCCATGATGACGCGCCGGACGCAGACGAAGGTGCTATATGGTTCCTACAGCGAAGCACAAGACAAGAGACATTCAAACCGGTGTCGATACCGCGTCGGCACCCTAAAAATTCATGGTGATATGTTTAAGACCATCAAAAAGTATTATGCCGCATGGCTATACAAGAGAGCCGTGCGCAAGGCTAAAAAACTCGCCGAACTGTTCGGTATGAAGTATTATGTCATTCACCTCGGAGGCTCTCTCAAGGTCGTTCCGAAACAGACTATCAAGGAACTCATCAAGCGCAAGCGATTCCGCAAGGGTGTGACTGTCGAGGATATTGAGAGACACGCTCTTTTCGTAACAACTTAATTTCAGCGTCATGTTTATCACCGACAACGACTACGCCGTGGTCATAGGCGAAGATGCGCTCAAGGTTATCTCCCGTGCCTCTGAGGAAAACCGCGCCAATGCGGAACTTGAGGCAATCGAGGAAATTTCCGGCTACCTGCGTCCTGTCTATGACTGTGAGGCGATTTTTTCAGCCGAAGGGAATGCCCGGAACAGGCTTATTGTCATGCGGACTGCCGACATAGCCCTCTATCATCTTGTGGCCTCGCTCCCTCAGAAGATGGGTATTGAGATTCGCAAGGAGCGTTATGAACGGGCTATCGAATGGCTCGAAGGCGTTCAGTCCGGCAAGATCATCCCGGACTTGCCGCTGATTGAAGAAGAGGACACACCCATCATGAACGGTACTATATTTCACTCGGAGCCACGACTCCGTCATAATTGGTAAAACTATGGGCGTACTCGACAAATTCCTTGAGAACTTTCACTCCAAAAAGAGCGACCCCATGATATTGAATACCCCATACGGGGAACTGAATCTTGCCAAGCCGAAAGACCGGGCAAAGTTTCAGAGTATCGTCATGGACATACATCGGACTACTGATGCACTGACGCGAAAGGACATCGCGGATTGGAGGGCGGCATGGCAGCTGGCAATAAATGTTGACAACCCGAACCGGCAGCGTCTCTATGACATATACAGGGATGTTGCCGTTGACCTCCACCTCTCCGGCTGTATCGAGCAGCGGCGAGGATTCGTGATGTCTCGTTCATTCAAACTCGTTAACGAATCCGGCGACGAGGATGAGACAGCCAAACATTATTTTGATCAGTCATGGTTCAAACAACTCTTGCGCCTCTGTCATGATTCGTTATGGTTCGGCCACTCATTGATTGAACTCGGAGAGCTCACGCAGGACGGAGACGGTTGCCTGTCTTATGACGGTGTCCGGCTCATACCTCGCAAGCACGTTATCCCGGAGTATCACCGCTGTGTCCAAAATGTTGGCGACGACTGGACTTCGGGCATAGACTATCACGAAAGGCCATATTCGGATTGGCTGATAGAAGCCGGACAGTCTGATGATCTCGGTCTGTTCCTCAAGGCGGCACAACAGACAATTCCTAAAAAGAACGCTCTCGCGTTTTGGGATGCCTTTGCCGAGATATTCGGTATGCCCATGCGTGTCGCCAAGACAACTACACGCGACCCCAAGGAGTGGAGACGTCTTGAGCAGATGATACAGGAAGCCGGGAGCAACCTCGGTATGGTTACCGGCATGGAGACGGAGGTTCAGTTTGTCGAATCCGGCAAAGGGGATGCCTTCAATGTATATGACAAGCGCATTGATCGTGCCAATTCGGAACTGTCAAAGCTGACCATCGGCCAGACCATGACAATCGAGGACGGCTCATCGCTGTCTCAGTCCGAAACGCACTTACAGGTATTCGAGAACCTTGTGGAGTCTGACCGCGATATGCTCCGCGACATCGTAAATAATCAGCTTATTCCTCGCATGATCAAGCACGGCTTCCCTCTCAAAGGCTTGCGCTTTGAATGGGACGATGCAGTGGACTATACGCCGGAACAGCAGATTAATTACGAGACTATGATCCTAAATAATTTTGAGGTCGATCCTTCATACTTTGCCGACAAATACGGTATGCCTGTGGGAGACCGCCGGGAGATGGCACCAACCATGCCGCCTGGAGATGATGTGGAAGACGGCGATGACACGAAGCCGGAGGATAAGGGCAAGCAAAAGAACGGCAGACCTTTTTTCGACTAAGCCCCACTGACTATGTGGGGCTGCATGAACGCTATGCCCGTCTGCTCAGGAATATGCCGGAGGTGTTCATGGCCGGGCGCAAAGAGCGTGAAGATGAAATACGCAAGCAGCTCTCAGTTCTGTTCGACGGCATGATGAAGGCCGTATATAAAACCGAAGGAGCGCAGCTCTCCATCGACATTCTATCGACGCCGCAAGTCCGAGAATTCATAGAGAGTCATGCGTCTGTCCTTGACTCGTCATTCGAACAAGTAAAGATGTCCGATGCCATGCGTAAAAGACTCCACCGCTCGGACTTTATCTTCTCCGGCATTAAGACATTCCACGAACTCAACGAGGCTTTCCCCTCGCTTGTAGATGAGAACGGCGAACGAAAATCGTTTGAACGCTTTTTGAACGATGTTCGAAGCATAGACCAGACCTATAATGCAAACTACCTCCGGGCGGAGTATAACTTTGTCACCGCTTCAGCAGAGATGGCCGCTAAATGGGAAGGTTTCATGCAGGATGGCGACCGCTATCATCTCCAATATCGAACTCAAAAGGATGATAAGGTTCGCCCGGAACACGCCGCCCTCGATGGTGTGACGCTCCCTCCTTCCGACCCGTTTTGGGCGGAGTTCTATCCTCCGAATGGATGGAACTGCCGATGCACTGTCGTACAGGTTCGCAAGTCAAAGTATCCGGCGACATCCCATGCCGAAGCTATGAGGCTTGGCGACGAGGCTCTGCAACGCGACAGCAAGGGAATATTCCGCTTCAATCCCGGACTTGAGCTAAAGACGGTGCCGGACTACAATCCCTACACCATACGACGCTGCCGGGATTGCGACATAAACAAGCGGAAATTCGCATTCAGGCCGATGAACAGTCTGTGTGAGGCGTGTGCCATCATAAATGAGTGTTACAACGACCTGTCAAAATCCGAAAGTGCCGTTGTCAAAAAGCATTATATGCGTGAGATGGAACCGCTTCTTACAAAGAAAATTTCTGTCAATGGCAACGGACATCCTATGAGTGTCGGGTTCTCCAAATATGGGAACAAGCATTTATACGCCGATACTTTCGGGAGGAGTTCCGTGCTGACTAAAGATGATCTCGCCTCACTTGACTCTCTTTTAGCCGGAGCGAAATTCATAAAAAAAGTGTCGAAATCAAAACCTCGCCGCGACCGCATCGAGAGATTCTACTATTATGAGGCTGAGCTGCATGGCAGGAAGGTCTATCTCAATGTCGGAGAAACCGACATCATATCGCGTACCGGCAAAATCAGACATGACCGATTCCTGTATTCGATAACGGATACGATACAATAAAAAAAGAACCGACTGTGGCGACACCTTATGCTTTACGCAAGTTTAGCCCACACACAGTGCGATTCTTGATTGCAAATTTACAAACAATTTCTGACATACAAAAGTTTATGAGCACGATTTTAATGCTTTTCAAGACCGCCAACAGGCTTCTGATATAACTTATTCACTGCTGAACGCCAAATTATGAGTAAATTTGCAGTCTCAAAGGCGGAGTCCCTCAATAGGCCGTGTGGTCTATCGCGGCAACAACAACGCGAATGCGAATGGCGGCGTGTCGTACGCGAATGCGAATAACGATGCTTCGAATGCGAACACGAATGTCGGCTCGCGTCTGGACAACCAACAATCGGCGTACATCACCGGGAACGTGTTCCCCACGAGGTGCCGAGAGGGATAAGCCACGGCAACAGCGGCGAAAGCCGGAAAGCCGGAACATCAAGTGAACGAGTAGGGTTTGGTAGGCGTAAGCTCGAAGAACCCGGACTCGGAGAAGGAAGGCTCAAGGAGCCGGTTGTTACACATTTCTAAAACGCTCCGCACCATGCGTCGAGAAGGACATATCATAGAGGAGATTGTCGCCTATCCCAATATGGCACAGTCATTCGACCAAGTTCTGCGAGGCACAAGCCGGAAGCGGAGCCGACAGGGTCGTTGGCTATTGGCGCACCGGGAGGAGGTTATAGCGGAACTCTCGGCTCAGATTGCCGACGGCAGCTATTTCATCGCCGGTGGATACAGGGAGCGCACAATCATCGAGGGCGGCAAAGAACGGCACATACAGGTTCTTACGATGAAAGACCGCATCGCCGTCCATGCTGTGATGTCTGTTGTCGATGAGCATCTGAAATGCCGCTTCATACGCACGACTTCGGCAAGCATCAAGGGTCGCGGTATGCATGACCTCAAGGCTTACATCGAGCGTGATCTCCGGGAACACCCGGACGAGACCCGGTTCTGTTACAAGTTCGACATCTCCAAGTTCTATGAGAGCGTCAGTCAGCAGTCCATTATCGATTGCGTCCGGCGCATCTTCAAGGATGAGAAGCTGATTGTGATACTTGAGCGGTTTATCCGTATGATGCCCTCCGGGGTGAGTATAGGCTTGAGAAGTTCCCAAGGACTTTGCAACCTGCTCCTGTCGGTTCATCTCGATCACATTCTTAAAGACCGTCTCGGAGTGCCGTTCTATTATCGATACTGCGATGATGGTGCAGTCCTTGCCGCCTCCAAAGAGGAACTGTGGAGAATCCGGGACATCGTCCATGAGTGCGTGGGGAGCATAGGTCTCAAGATAAAAGAGAACGAGCGTGTATTCCCGGTAACCGAGGGCATTGATTTTTTGGGATACGTCATCTATCCCGACCATGCGCTTATCCGCAAGCGCATCAAGAAGAAGTTCGCCCGGAAGATGGGCGAAGTGAAAAGTCGTAAAAGACGACGTGTGCTTGTTGCATCATTCTACGGAATGGCCAAGCACGCGCAATGTAATAATCTTTTTAACAAATTAACAGGCATAGAAATGAAATCATTCAAAGACCTCAATGTCGCTTACAAGCCTGATGACGGCAAGAAGCGATTCCCCGGAGCGGTGGTAAGCATCCGGGAACTGGTGAACCTTCCCATCGTAGTCCGCGACTTCGAGATGGGAGTCAAGACCTCGCAGGGCGAAGACCGCTGCGTTGTCGCCATCGAGCAGAACGGCGAACAGAAGAAGTTCTTCACCAATTCGGAGGAGATGAAAAACATCCTCCAGCAAGTTAGTGAAATGCCGGACGGGTTCCCCTTCGAGACCACCATCAAGGCGGAGACCTTCGGCAAAGGTAAAACCAAATACGTCTTTACTTAAACATGAAACGAGTCCAAGGCAATCCCGATGTCGCTCTGATTGAGTGTACCAACCCGATCAGAAAAAAATGGCGCATCCGTTGGGACGTAACTACTGACGAATCCGGCACCACCTCCTACATGGAGGAGGAGTTCAACCATCAGCCTTCCGTGGAGGAAATCAAATCAATCATCAGCGGTTGGATTGATGAGCAAACCCGAAATGCAATCCTCTCCGGCTTTTCGTATGAGGGCAATACCGTCTGGCTCTCTATCGAGAATCAGACCAACTATGAGAGGGACTACAACAAGGCCAGACTCGGTTTGCCGGGATCTCTGCCTGTCACCTTCAAATTCGGCTCTGATGAAAAGCCGGTCTACCGTATATTCGAGACCATCGGTGACATCGAAGAGTTTTACCAAGGCTACACATCCCACATCAAGAAGATACAGCTTGCCGGATGGAACGCCAAGGACGCGATTGACTTGGAACTCTACCGAGTAGACTGACCCATCTGCCCTTCGGGGGAGGGCATAAAAAATGCCCCCGGCCTGTTAATAGTCGTCTCACTTACTTTTAACAAACAACACGGTTAGACCGGCCGCCGGGGGCATAATGCCTTCTCCGGCCGATCTAACCGTGCTTGTTATATAAGTGAGACAGTGCAAAATTACAAAAATTTCGGGACATGACCATATTTGAGATTCTGAAATTCAACCGGGAACTGCTTAACAGGCTCCGTAAATCCGGGATTCGACTTGAAGATGCCGACTACATCGACCTTTTCGTTGACTTCAACAAAATGGTCGCCGCCGGAGAAAAAGTGTCGTATGCGGTGGCTTGCCTTGCCACCAATTACCGTATATCAGAGCGCAAAGTCTATACTCTGATCAAGCGGTTCCAAAGTGACTGCAATCCGGGTGCAGTGTAATTCGTCGTGTCGATAGTGTGCCACAGTCGCCGGTGCGCTAACTTTGCACTGTTTCAATTCTCTCAACAAAATGGCGACAAACAAATACCATCAAATCCTCAAGCGGATTCTTGAAAAAGGACGTGAGCAGTCCAACCGCAAGGGGAATATAAAATATTTGCTCAACGAACAGCTTACGCTGACACCTGCCGACCTACTTGATATTTTCGAAGGACACGGCATCGCCCGAAAGAAGCTGCGCTCTGAACTGAAGCTCTTCATGAGCGGCGAAAGGTCGGTTGAAAAATACCGCGAGGCCGGTATCAATTGGTGGGATTATTGCGGCTCAATACTCGTCAATTCCTATCCCACTTACTTCGAGAAGCTGCCGCCTCTAATCAGACGTATCAATACCGAGAAACGCAATTCCAAGAACTATGTGCTTTTCCTCGGCGCGACCGAGGTGGAAAGCAATCAGGCACCGTGCCTGTCGCTTGTGCAGTTTCAGATAGAGGACGGCTCGCTTGTGCTGACAGCATATCAACGCAGTTCCGATGCCAATCTCGGACTCCCTGCCGACATATATCACCTCTACCTCATGGCGCGTCATATCGATTTGCCGTTAAAATCAATCACACTGTTCCTTGGGAATGTCCACATATACGAGAACAACATTGAAAATACAAACCGGCTGCTCTCCGGCGAGGATGCGGTCAAATTCGAATTAAACGTATGAGCGCACTCTACCTATCGGCACCGCTTCCATTCGTAGGACAAAAACGAATGTTTGCAAAGCACTTCATAGAAGTAATCAAACAGTATCCTCCCGGCACTGTATTCGTTGATCTGTTCGGCGGCTCCGGCTTGCTCTCTCACATCACCAAGCATTTCCACCCGGAGTCAAGAGTGATATATAATGACTTCGACAACTACCGGCACCGCATCAACAACATCGAGCGCACCAACCGGCTGCTCTCCCTCATACGACCTATATCAGACCGATTCGAACGGCATAAGCCTATAACCGGGGAGTCCCGTGAGCAGATATTCAAACTGCTCGAACAGGAAGAGCGAGAGAACGGGTATATAGACTTCATCACGCTCTCGTCCTCGCTGATGTTCTCAATGAAGTACAAACTGAGCATCGAAGATATGCGCTCCGAGGTACTATACAACAATGTCCGCAAAAGCGACTATGCACCTTCCCCGGATTACCTTGCCGGGCTTGAGATAGAATCCTGTGATTACCGGGAACTGTTCGAGCGGTTCAAAGACACTCCGGGGGTCGTGTTTCTCGTTGATCCGCCATACCTTTCCACCGATGTCGGAACCTATCGTATGTATTGGAGACTCGCCGACTATCTCGATGTGCTGTCGGTTCTGCCCGGCCACAACTTCATATATTTTACTTCCGAGAAATCGTGCATAGTCGAACTGTGCGAGTGGATGGGTCGCCACCCCTCGCTCGGAGACCCGTTTGCCCGTTGTCAGAGGAGGGAGTTCAAAGCGACGATGAACTACAATGCCCGGTACACGGACATCATGCTGTTCACGATACCCGGTCTCCCTCCCGACAACGCCGCATAAGGCCTTTTTCTCGCCCATATATCGCAAGAGAGCCGTCACCCGATAAAGGTAACGGCTCTCTGTCTTTTGACGCGACACAGCGCGTTTATTTGCCTATTCTTTTGATGGCGATAAAGCTGTAGACCTCGATGCTCTCCACAATATCCTCGTGGTTATGGTTCGTGATCGATTCTTCGAGAGTGAAATCTGCGAAGCTATTGCCTTCAAGTCCGGCAAGCACATCATGAATCTTATCCGGCAGCTCAAAGAATTGCCCGGAGCCGTCGGAACCGTCTGCCACGGCAGATGCCCAGTCGGTCACGATATGCAGACGCACTCGCGCCTCGGCTCGGTATTCGGTGCCGGGCACTATGGATTTCCATTGTACCGGCTCAATCTCGACGAATACCGCCGGACGTTCCCACGCGGATTCCTGTTCTATGAATTCCACGTTCTGATTCCACAAGTCGATGTGCTTTATGGCTCGGTCGTTCAAGTCATCATCGGCATCGAGAGGAGCGATATGGTACTCCCCGACAGCGTTGACACACAAGAGAGTCAGACGCTGCTTGATTTTGTCGTAAAGTTCTTTTCTCATCGTTCTATAATATCAAAATCGGTGTTAAAAAATTCAGTGAGATTCTCTTCGATAATTTGCCTTACAGTCTGCTCGACTTCGGGGGCGGTTCCAAGGAATCGGCGGCGAGGTATCCTTATTTTTGTGCCGACCTTCATCAATGCCATGAATTTCCAAAATTCGGCTTCCGTAGATAACTGCACCGTTCTTTTATCCTTGCGCAATGAGCCGTCCTTGCGTCTGCCGAATGAACCTGACGTATCATAGTATTTATGCCAGAAGAACCGTTTCATCTTGGCTGTTACCTTGATTTCGCCACCTTCGTTATGAATGGCTGCTGCCGGATGCTCCGTTCGGAACACAATGCTGTTCTCTGTCTCATAACTTCTGATGCTCCTGCGGAGACCGCCGGTGTCAACAAGGATATGACCGCCGGGACGGGTCGGACTCTTACGCCGCTGCCATGCCTCCGAGAAGAATGCCTGTCTCTCGAAATTGCGGTCGAACTCATCGGTCATCTCAACCTGTATGTCCCGGAGGATGTTCTTGATTATTTGGTCGTAATTATTCGCCATCGTCTTTCAGCATATCGAAAAGGTTAGGAGATTCGGGTAAAGTTTCAGTGAACCCCGGCTTTGTCGGAGCTTTCAAAAGGTTGTAAAAAGTACGTTCACAGATACCATACACAGGATATATGTACCTGCGCCATATTTCCCGGTTGGGAATTCCATGCTTGGCGTGTTGGTCATATATCCTGTTGATGTCTGCGACTCGCTTCTGATAACTCTTTCCGGGTTTCTTACCCATGCGTCAGTATCGTTTGTTGTGATGCGGTTTATACGGTCTGATGTCCAATGTCATCTCGCAGCTTACGGTTACCCTGCCGCTGCCCTCGCACTGAAGGCAAGTGTGGAATTCGCCTTCTTCATCCCCGGCCACCCTGCCGGTGCCTTTGCAGACCCGGCAGAGGGCGACCTTGGGAGGTCTTGTTATTTCGCGTTTCATGCGGCACCTTCTTCTTTTTTGGGTTCCACGAAGAAGGTCTCGTCCTGCGTCACCGTAATGCCGCAGTCGATCATCACTTCCCGGAGGGTTACTCCCGGACTGAGCGGTTCGCCCGGCTTGGCAATTTGTGCGTCGCGCTCGGCCAAAAGCCTGTCCTTGGCTATCTCCTCGGTGGTGCGGATATAGCCGGGAAGCAGCCGTTTCACAAGCTGGAGTGCGCTTGCCCATGTGAAACCTTTGAGGGTTTTGAGCTTGGGGGTGCCGGTGCGGAAGCCGATGGTGCCATGAACCATTTCGAGGCTCTTCTTCTTGCTGAAGAGTTCCGGCTGATTCTCGGTGGCGTAGGCTTGGAGCGTGTCGAAAGCCTCGTCCTGCGTCGCCTGTAATTGCGACAGGCGGTCTTGGTGCTTCTCTCGGATCTGTGCGCACTTCAGCTCAATTTCGGCTGTGATTTTCGCACGTTCTGCGTCTGCCTTGGCGTAAGTTGCGAAGGCTTCTTCTGCGGCTTCTTTGGTAACGCCGGAGATAACTGTTTTTTTCTGTCTTTTTGCCATTGTTGAAATTGGTGTTATATGGTGATTATTCTTCGGTGGGTATTAACTCTTCACATTGGAATTCGACGAGGTTGGCTTGGTTCGTCGCCCATTCAGCTATCTCTCGCAAGAGTTCGACGTAATCACCGTTCTCCATGTCCGAGGTGTGGAGCTGAATGTAGTTTTCGATTTGTTTTATTACTTGCTTCATTTCAGTTGTAGCTTGTCATGCCGGGAGCGGCAAGGTTTATGAGATATGTTATACGTTGCTGAGGTGTTTCCGGGGTTTGTGTCGGTTCTGACTTCTTGCGCTGCCATCCCTTGCGCTTTATGGAGCGGAGCTTGGTGGCGAGTTCCATCAGTTCCTCTATCGAGAGCTGCCCGAAGGCTTTCCCGGAGATTCGGGGGTGGCGGCAGAAATCATTTATCTGCGCCCAATCGGTCGTATCAACTTCAAGTTCCTGCATCAGCTTGAGTGCGATGCTCCGGCGACGCTTGAGTTCGTCTCTCGTCCCATTCATCCCCTCGATGGCGATGCAGAGGTCGGTATATTCCTTCCGCGTCATTTCCTTGAGGGAATCGGTGCGTCCGGCAGTATATTGCAACACAAACTGACGCTTTGCCTCGTCCGGCTCTCCATGAATGGTGAGCTTGTGAAAGGCGGAGTAGAACCGCCCGAAGTTAGTTACCTGCTGTTTCATCGTTCTTGGTCTGTTCTTGTTTGTAGTGAAGCATTGCCATCAGAGTCTCTTCAGACAGGTGCTTTGCAACTCCTAAGAAATAAGTATCCACATACTCGGCGATTGCCCATTCAGAGGCATACTCAAGGTTCTTCTCGATGAATTGAGCTTTTTCGGTTCGGCCTAACTGACGAAAGACCTGATTGATGTTTTGTGCCATTTTATTTATTCGGTTTCCAATCTATCGTTACCAAGGCGATGACTTCGCCAGTTCCTTCGCAGTCGGGACACATCGTCTCCCAAGGCTGATGCTTTGTGGGTGGAAAGTATCCTCTGCCGTGACAATAAGGGCAGGTCATTGGCCGGGAGCAGAACCCCTCTTTTCGGATACGTTCCTCCGGCTCAAGTATTATTGTTTCACTTTTCTTACTCATTTATCCGATATTGTTTGAAGTTCTTAAAACACCTTCTTCCCACACTACATAATAGCTGCCGGGGTCTTCGGTGAATCGTCCTTGGCAAAATGCCTTGTAACCTACCACCCGGACTTTGATCCCGGCGATATATCGAAGACGGACGGACGCTTTGCCCATTGGCTGTCCCTTATATTCCTGCGATATAAAGATGAAGCTCTTTGCCGGGAAGCGTTCTATTAACTGTTTTGCCTGATCGTATGTCCACCCTGCGACTTGGAAGCTGTCAATTACCACAAAGTGCGGACTTTTCGGCTTGGCGAGACGCTCAACGAGTTCATCATACGTGTCGCTTGTTGCAACCCGGAACCTGCCCTGAACATCGCCCATCTTAAACAGTTCGACCCTGTCCTTGAACGATTGCCCCACACCTTCCTCAAAGGAGCAGTAAAGCACCATGCCGTAGTTGCAGAGTTCCTTGGCGAGCTGCATCACAAAGCTGCTCTTGCCGGAAGCGGACGCACCGCTGATAAACCATGCCTCGTTGGTGGTCGGGAAGCCGAAAGGTCGGCTCCACCGCTCACCCCACGGCAGGGTTTTGTAGGTCTTGGCAAGAACCTCTTTCGGACTATATGCTCGCTTGGCCATCGTTACTTCTTCTCTTGAGTCTTTTTCAGTTCCGCTATAAGCAAATCTGCTTCTGCTACAGCGTCCTTAACATCATCCTCTCTTGATGTCAAGAGTTTTCTACGCTCCATATAGACGGCGAATGCAATCTCGTATCGACGCTGCTCCCAATCGGGTTCAGCATCCTGCGCCCTGCGCATCATTCGGTTGATATTGATAACCGAATCCATATACTGCTTTTCAATAACTGTCATGATTATTTACGTTTTGAGGTTTTATGAGGGAACTTATAGCACCATCCCATGATTTTTCCAGCTTAATGCCTTCGAGTAAAAGTCCGAAGGTATTGACCTTTACGATGCCTAACTTAGGACATACGCGACCTAAATGAAGGTCGGTGTATTTGCCATCCTGAAAGACCACTCGAATCTCGCGTCGCTTGTTGGCTTTTGTCAACTCTGACGGGTCTTTAAGCACTCTTCGGCTACCATCCGCAAACGTGACTTTAATTTTGAAATCCATCATTGTCTCTTTAGTTTTTCGATTTCAGTATAAACTCGGCGAAGTCCTCCGCCTGTCTTCCGGGCAATCTCCCCGGCATCGATGCCTTCCGGCGCATTGAGCTTGGCCACGATTCGAGCCTGTTCAATGAGGAACTTGGTGCGCTCCTTGCTATCGTCCGGCGTAACCTTGCTGTAGCGGTCACCGTAACGGCTGAGCATCTCGGTGTAGCCCACCTTCTTGCACTCGATGGAGCGATTGATTTTCTCCTTGAGACCGTCGGCTCCCATCATGTACCATGCGCAGCATCGCTCGGTGGCATTCCACAGTGCCTTGAGTTCGAGGAAGGCTTCATACTGAAGGTCTCCTGCCTCGTCAAGAATGATTAGGGGGCTGTCGATGGAGCGGAGATAAAAGACAAGGTCTTCATACACGTCGGCATACCGGCCTTTACTGTCCACGCCAAACTCGGCGGCAATCTTGCGCACGAGCTTGAGCTTGGTCTTGACCTGTGAGCAGTCGATGTAGATGGCGTTGGGGTGCGTCTTGACATAGTGCCGGGCAGTGAATGTCTTGCCGATATTGGGCAGGTCGCACATGATCGCGCTGATGCCGCTCGACTGACAGGCTTCAAGCTGTGCCGTGATGAACATGAAGGTCGGGGTCTTAGCTACCTTCCATTCGATTTCTCCCCGGAGGCTGACTCCGAGCTTACGGGCGATGCTTATCCAGTTGGCGTCGCTCAGAACCCGGTCGGTCTGGCCGTTCTTGACCGCGCTGTAAACCGATGTGGTGATGCCCAAGGAGGCTGCGTGTTTCGCATCGCTCGGATAGTTGGCGCGGTTCGACTTGATCGCGGTGAGGATTTTGTTTTTGATGTCTGTTGTAATCATATTCTAACAGTGTTATAATTTCGTTCTATAAGTCTTGCAAAGCTCGTGCGGCGTAGTCTTCACTGAGTCCGTATTCTTGCGTTTCTCGCGTTTCCGGCTCCGGGACGATAACTTCTTCCACCTCGATCGTCTGAGGCCGTGTATCGCGTTCTATTACGCCCACACGCCCGATGGCGTTGTCTTCGACATATTTGTTGAAGTGGCTGATCTTTTTTCGCTGCTCTGTGAAGATTCTCTCGTCTTCCTCGGTCTGCTCGGCACGGGCGGTGTTGTAGGTGCCGAGGTTCTCAAGCCGGTCGATATACATATCGCCTTGATAGATGAACATATCGGTGATTTTGCCCTCATCGTCGGTGAGGTAATAAGCCTCTACCTTGTAGTCGTTGGGGGCGAGCAGCTCGATAACTTCTGTCTTGCTCAGCCACCAATCGACTCCGGCTACCCGGCAGTATGAGTTTCGCCGGATTGTAGTGCTGACTCTTTCGCCGACATACCGGGCAATGGTCGCTTTGTCGAGGGGTTGTAGTGTCGGGTTGATGTTGGCGACAAGCACATCCCATCTTGTCATGCCCTTGTACTTTTTCTGATTGGGATGCAGGGCATGGTTGTATTCGTAGATGTCGCGCATATCGTCAGCGATCAACTCATCCCAAGTGTAGTATTCCTTCTCGACGTAAGTGTTGTTGAACTCGTCGAACACCTTGTTGCTCTCGGTTCGGTACTGTCGGCTCTTGGCGAAGAACCTGCCGATGCCTACATGGTTCCGATGCTCGATGCTGCGTTTTTTCGCACCGTTGAACTGCTCGGCGTGTTTCTCCTGTGAGTTCATCGGGGCGCAGAACCTTACGAATGGGAACATAACACCTGCACGGAGAAAGGAGTCTCGCCATTGGCTCATGAGGTGGTTCTCGACCTCGACCTCGGCAGGGCAACCCCAGCCTTGACGGTCGAGCAGCCTGAACATATTGCGGAACATATCCACCACGAGGTCGACGTTCTTGGCGCGGTTGTAGGCGTAGCCGATACAGCAGCCGCTTGTCACGTCGTAGGCATAGTAAGCCTTCGGGCGAATCCGGGTGTCCTTGAGTTTGCGCGGAAGGTCGCGGTCGTCGAATGACACCTTCGACAGTGAGAACTCGCCGTGATGACGGTGCATGTGCGGCATGGTCTCGTGCATGAAGGTCGTGTAGCTCATGGTCGCCTTGTCGATGATGATTTTGTTTTTCGGCTTGTTCAGATAGTTGATGATGGTCGCCTCGCTCAGAACCATCGGCTCTCCGTTCTTGTCGGTAAAGTCATCGGGATTGAACAGTTCGCCGGATTCCGGGTCGTACACGTCAAGCTCGCCTGTAACGAAGGAGTTGTACAGTTCGAGGACGTTGGTGCCCCACGGCTTGTTGGGAAGGACTGCAATGCCGAGAATAAGACGCTCGGTCTTGTGGTCAACCTTCCGGGCGCATTGATTGCCGAATTTACCGCTGATAAGACAGGCGTAACCGTTGGCCTTGTAGTCGTTGACCTTCTTGCGGAACCGCAGGGTCGATGCCGGGAGGGTGTGGCCGAAATGCTTTCGCAGAACCTCAATGGTTGCGGCCATCATACTCCAGTCGTATTTGCCTCCGAACAGCCTTTGGGCGGTGGCTGCTCTGTCGTAGAGCTTGATGCAGGTGTTGAGAACCGAGGCGTTAGTGACGTATTCCTGTGCCTTCTCGCGTGGAAGCGTCATGCCGCACTTTTCTTTGGAAAAGAAGAAGGCCACAGCCTGTTGATCGACCTCGTAGTTGCTCTTGACCCAGCCCTCAAGCCGAGCCTGTGCGCCGCCGGGGTAAACTTCCTCGACTTTGTCTTTAGTATGTTGGGGTAAGCTGTCAACGGCAATGAGAGCATAGCTTCCCCTTGCTCCGCCTCCGCGCCGTATCACCTCGACACGGTTACGGTTTGTCCAATTACGATAATTGGATTCCGTAACGATGCCGCCGTCGAACAACTCGCGGGTCGATATACAAAGTCTGCCGTCGCAATATTCCATATCCCGAACTTTTATCTCAATGCTACTGCCTGAGCCTGTATTTCGTAAATCATCGGGATAGTTACATTCTCGAAACTTGCCACCTCTCTCCCCTTGAAAAAGATGTGGCCGGTACCGTCATTTCGATAGAACTCAAGTACCGCTCCGTTTGGGAGGTACTGACGCATCGTGCCGTCCGCATCATGGAAAGTCTCCATCTCCGGCGAGGTAACCATGACTACACCACCGCGATTCATAGCGGCCTTGCGGATTCGGTTGAGGAGGTCGTTGCCCGGCTTGTCAAGAGCCAAGGCATTGAACACTGTGCGCTCGGTGACCTTGAACAGTTTCATCAGAAACTGACGGTCGGCCTTCGATACTGCAATTTGTCTTTTCATTTTCTCACTTATTTAGTCGGTTATTAATCTCGTCGATGGCTTCTTTCAGAGCGAAGTGTCCGGCAACAAGGGCGGCGTACTGCTTGGATTGATCGCACTCCCAGTCGTTGTGGGTTGCCTCGAACTCATCGAGGACAACCCCGGTGTCGTTGAGGTTCTGTGTCAAGGTCTCCATGAGCAGCTTGACTGCAACCTCGGTTCTTTTCTCTGAATGCTGTTTCATCTTTTCTGAAATTTGGTGGAAGGGGCAGGATTCGAACCTGCGACTCTGACTGCTCGGTCAAGCGGTGCGCACCAGTGCTCTATCCTCTGAGCTACCCTCCCGAAATGCCGCCGGGCTTGCAATTCCGGCGGCGGTTCAAATGTTGTGCCTTTCGGCTTTAACCGGCTCTCTTGCCGGAGGATTGCCCTCTCTTGGGTCTAACCCTTATCCGTTTATTGCCTCTTGACGACGCTGATTGTTATCCACAATGTCGTCAAACCATCTATCACCTGCTTGCAGTTTGAAAATTGCCAACTTCGCCACATCAAGAGCGTTCAGGGGGAACATCAGACAGGTCAGTTCATCATTATAGGCATTGTCGCCGGTGAGTCCGTAAAACTCATTCATATCCGCGCCTTTGAAAGTGATGAATTCCTTGGGTGTTCCGATACCTCTTGTTTCAAGTAGGTCTTTGTATCCGGCAGTCCACTCGTTGAGGTCTCCGGCACAGCCTAAGATGGTATAGTAGCTGCCATTGTAGGCTGCGTTGAAAGTCGCCTCACGATTGTCAGCATTGACTTTCAGTATTTGTTTTGCCTCACTCATAATCGTTTATTTTATTTCGTTAATAATCGGTTTCACGGAGCAGCCGTAGGCGCAAATCAAGCGGTGCTTCAACTTCTCTACATAGAATTCCGGGGCTGTGAACATGATGCCGTTCTCTTCATTGTAGCTGAAGGGTACGCCGTCCAAAATCAGCACTGCGGCCACCTTATGCTTGACGCTCTGCGTCTGCCATTCCTTGATTTCGTCTGTCTCGCTCATATTTGTAAATTTTGAGAACTCGCGGTTTTTTCGTATCTTTGGCCGCTCGTTCATTACTGAATACGATGCAAAGTTAGGTGAAAATTTTCAACCTACAAAATTTTTAACCGATTATTTTCAACCGATGTGTAAAATTCTCCCCCGGATAAAACAGTTAGCCGAGCATGAAGGGATAACTATCGGAGCCCTTGAGCGCATTATTGGTGCGAGCAAGGGCGTACTTTCTCGTGCTATAAGTAATGGAACCGATATCCAATCCAAATGGCTTCAAGCCATAGTTGAAAATTATCCCCAATATTCAGCTCAGTGGCTTCTGACAGGAGTAGGGGATATGATGTCCACGTCTAATGGCATTCCTTCGTGTCTTGTCGAAACAGATCCAACGACCGGCAAAAATTATATTCCACCTACCGCACCCATAGAAGCACCTCCATCACAAGTTGCTTCAGATTCATCATTGGTAACTAACCTTGTTACTACAATTCAGAAACAAGCAGAAGAGATTGGTCGCCTCAAGGAGCGCATCGCGCAGCTTGAGCGAGAAAAAAACGTTGTCGAGGAGTCCTTTCAAACTGCACCAAGGGAACTTTCCAAATCCACCGTGGACTTATAGAGGAATGGGAGAGATTTGGAATATGCCCCAACTGAACGAAACGGATACCAAAGGAAACCCCGGAATACCCTCGAATCGCCCTTCTCCGGGGTGTTACCCCCTCAAAATGGGGTCTAAATCGGCTCAATCCCTTGAATTTCCTATATTTAATAAGGTAGTCGAGCGCAAAGCAACGGTTTTTTCTTAATAGTGAAATGCCAAAATCGGGGGTCTATTTTGAAAAAACGGTATTTTTCTACCCCTCTATTACCCCCCCCGATTACCCCAAATGTGAATATCCACTTTTCCACAAGTGAATATCCACTTTGAATATCCACCTGAATATCCACCCGTCAAAATCGACCATTCGAACACAAAATAGGGGAACCGCAAGGCTCCCCCGGAAAGTAGGCGTTTTAGCGGCTCTCTAAGTCCGTTATAACGCCGCTATTATGTCATTCAATCATCTGCGCCGTCGCAGGCTCCACGAGGGGATGTGAGCAGCGTAGTTTGCTGTATTATCGCACGTTTGGTAACAACAGTGCCGCCACCACTCAATCCGGCGCGGCGCAGATAATCATACCCACAACCCACTTGTTCCGGGGTCAGATGGTGGAAAATGGCGGCAATCGAGCCGAAAGCGAGGGTTTTACGCTTGCCTGTCAAGTGAACGATGATGCATTTGGTCTGTCTCATACTCGTAAATTTTCCGCAAATATACACAAATAACCGCTATTTGCAACCTTTTGAGAAAATTATAATAGGGAACAGGCACAAAAAAATCGGCGCAAAGCCGACTCCCCTACCCTTCCTGCTGACTAAAGCCACAGTGTAAACCATCCGATGCCAATCACGCGCCGGGTGTAGCCCCTGTGTAAACTCGTCGAGCCGAAAATTAAACCGAAATTAAACCAATGTAAACGCTTCGTTTTTTTGACCGCACTCCCCTACCCTCGCCTAACTGCCGCAAACTCAAAGGCTTTCATCAAATCCGACCGACCTCAACATCAAACGCTTCGTTTTGTGCCCCATACACTCGTTTCGCCAAGTCTAACTCCGTATCTTGGAAAGGTGCCTTATTGGTTTTACCCCACTTACCTGTTGTATATTGGAGGTCGCTATACCTGTTACCAGCTTCAATAGGAAGAACCAGTGGTTCCTCCGAAGATATAGTAGATTTGATTACAAAATCACTCTGAGCATTGACGGGTCGACTTGATTTCTTATACAAATTATAGCCAAGGACCTCTACCAAATCACTTTGGTTAATATCTGCGACATCTATAGAATCGAAATCTTCAAGGGCAACCGAGGTTATGTTGTTGAGCTGATTCTTTTTTGACTGATCAGGAATAGCCTTATATGTCGCATTCAAATATGTATCAATCTCAGGGAAAAGATTGGCGAAATTTGGAATTGCTTTGCGGAGAGCGAACAGATACTTAATGAATTCGAAGTCTCGCTTATAGAGGGGTTGATAATCGCTATCAAAAGGCTTATCCTCGCCAAAGAAGATATTGTTGACATAGCTCAAATCATTTGCATTACTGAAAAATAATGTAGCAGGAGATGTCGCGCCAATGATATTGAGTTCATCTGGTCCTTCAACATAGTTCAACAAATACAGATTATGCAACTGACCGAAATTGTATGTTTTTGAATCGGACACCATGTACTTATCAAGTGCATCAGCAAGATACTGATGACCAGCAATTCCCGAATTGCTCAGCTCGCTTAGCATAAGTTGAGGATCCCATTTGATTATCTCTACTTTTCCGTTATACTTATCGATATTGAAGAAAATTTCAGCAACATCAAGAGTATCGGAAACCATCTTGTGAAAGATAGTATTTCCGTCAAGATCTGCTCTTTTTGTTCTTTTATCTGGTTTACA
Organism: Muribaculaceae bacterium Isolate-013 (NCI); assembly: GCA_004102785.1. Lineage (GTDB taxonomy): Bacteria > Bacteroidota > Bacteroidia > Bacteroidales > Muribaculaceae > UBA7173. Next base: position 63,979 of record SCEJ01000004.1, on the reverse strand, counting down.
CACCTCTTTAAAAGCCGTTTTGATTAAATCTATACGAGCGAAAGGAGACGGAATCGAGGTGATTTCATGACGTGCAGAAGTCCCATCAGGATCTTCGATGGTGTCACGACTGGCTGAGTTGTAAGGAAACGCAGGACTATTGTTCCAGTCCTCATAAGTAGATGTACCCTCCTTATATAGTCGGAATATTTTAGACATGATTGTTAATTGCTTAATTTTTCCGAAACGAGCTTTTGAGTTCCGAGATAGAACATTTCCAAGAATTTATTTTCAACCCCTTTGCTTTTGCAATTCCTAACAGCAGAGTTTAGTCGGTCTATCACGAGAGTGTAGTCGGAGAACTTGCTAAAGATCTTTCTTGGCTTGACGCCGGTGACGAGATCAAAGGGCTTGTCACCACAGGTAGCATTAAATAAATCCAGAGAACGTTTATTCTCCTTCATCTCTTTTAGCCACTCGTGATACTTATGGAAAAAGGGCTCAAGGTCGCTGTAGAACATACCACTATAGAAGTCATCGAAGTTACCTTTATTAGCATTAAAGGAGGCCGATTGAAATGTGTTAGCTTTATGAGTTAAAGCATTAGCCATCATGGTAAACTGCACAAGAGGCCTATAAAGCATTTCACGCATTTTACGATAGAACGAATCGAATGACACCGAGCCACCGACTTCTTTAATGCCCAATTCCATATTAGCTGGAGCCATAAATTGAGAATTAGAGAAGTGAACAATAGCAGTTGCGCCCAAGAACTCAATCAAATGGGCATCGTTACGTTGTGACGAACCGCCCTCATGATTCTCATAAGTTTTAGAGACATCATCAGCAAGGTAGTAAAGAGCATCGATAGAGCCATTTTTGCTGATGTTGTTCTCGTAATATGCCAATGCTGATTTAGTTTTAGAAACGAAAGTGGATGAATCTATTTCACTTTCATCGTTTTGTTGAAGCTTAAAATATGGGAGGATAGTAACAGCTCCGATTGTGGCTTTGTTAATCACATCATGATTGGGGAAGTCAGTTCCGTTACGGAGTGTTTTCAGAAGTAGAGGAAAGCCACTGGCTCCAGTCCCACCGAAGATAGAACTGATAATAAAAATCCTATCGCCATCGCTGAAAGCGTTGGCAAAGTCTTCAAAATCTGTTGAGTGGGCGATTTGGTTAAGAACAACACTACCGATATTCGGGTTTCCTTTGAAACCCACTTCCATTGAGGATTGTAAGTTCTTGTCAGAGAAAAGCATTTTAGCCAAAGCTTTATTCGCTTTGGACATCGACGCGTATTCAATAAATTGTTGGAAAGATTTATCGTCTGTGTCGTTAATACGGAGAGTGTAGTTAGGATGGATTTGCTCTATTTCGGTTCTGAAAAAATTACTCTGATTGTCGCTACTAAAATTAAGGGACTGGCGAATCGAGGAATAATTATTCAGCAAAGAAACAGTACGTGTCAAATCTGCATTTGCAGTGTCTGGATCGATGATAATAGGAACTATTTCATCAGCTCCAAATTTGACACCTGAAGCTAACATCATTGTAAGTGAACGAAGCACACGAGAGCCGGTGCCTCCTATCCCAAATACGAAAATCTTTGACATATGATTAAAATGGGGCGCGTGAGCAATTTGAACTCCACCATTTGAATATGAAGGAGAAAATGATAAATGCGAGTATTGAGAGAATCATATTAGAAACTCCGAAACAAAGTATCTCAGACTCTCCAATATTCAGTGGAACTTGCAAATTTGTAGATGGGTCAATAGTCACCATTTTATTATCATAGTAATCTTTTAGCACCCATTGCCAACCAACTATAAAGTTGATAATGGCATTTATGCCTAAAAAGATAAGCCAACCCCACCAGTTGTTTAAGCGAGGGTGATTCACTACATAGTAATAGACCAACACCATTGCAAGGCTTATGCCAAACATGGTAAAGCCAATCCCTATAAAGGAATTGTTTGGTGATAGGGGGGAAGATGATCCCCACATATATTCTGCAAGTTCAAGACCGAAAAAATCTTCAAACCAGCAATAGATGCTTCCGAAAAATTCGCCCATATATTATTTGCGTTTAATGTTAAAATTAAATGACGTGCTTACTTTCTCATTCTTATAGGCATCCGCTACACCTTGAATAAGATATTTTATACCTGTTGTTTTATTTATATTTTCTTGAATGTTTACGCCAGTTTCATCATTTGCTTCTGAAACCCATGAAGGTATCTTCGGAGTATTAAATGTAAGGCAATCCTGAGCTATATTAGTACCTTTTGGAATTGTAAATCGAATAAAGTGAGAGTACTTACTTTTTGCATCGGAAAATGAGCGCGGATTTTCAATGAAAATAAAATCGCACTCCCATAGCATCGCCATAACACACTAATAGCATAGTATTTAGGCGAGTGTAGATAAAGATGAAAATAAGATTTTCGGTTAAAGTGTGCGAATATATGCCGGGAATATGCTACCTTTGTGTTGCGTTTCTGTTGCGCAAAACTTCACGCGCAACACGCGCAACAAATTTCAACGCAATATCCGACAATGAAGAAAACGAATAAAGAGCCGGTGTATCTCCGGCAGCGTCAACGCGCAAACGGCCTTATCGCCCTATTCCTCGACATTTGCCGTGACGGACGGCGTTACAATGAGTATCTGAAACTCTATCTCGTGCCGGAGCGCACGAAAGCCGACCGCGAGAAGAACCGGCAGACATTGCAACTCGCTCAATCAATCAAGGCACAACGCATAGTTGAGATTCAGAACGGCGAATTTGGATTCAAATCACAGTATGCCGAAGAAACGCGATTCTTTGACTACTACCGGGCATTAGTCGAAAAGCGGCGTGGTGTTGAATCACTCGGAAATTGGGGAAATTGGAACTGTTGTCTGAAACATCTTGAGCGGTACGAAAAGCGCAAAGACATCACATTTGCCGACATCACGCCGCGTTGGGTGCAAGGCTTCAGGGATTATCTCGAAAAAGAGGCATACGCCTACGGTTGCGACTTCCGAAAGCGAAGCGAGTTGAAGCCACTCTCGCAGAACTCGCGGCAGTCGTATTTCAACAAACTACGTGCTTGCCTGAATCAAGCATACGAAGACCGAATCATCGCACACAATCCTATGCGCAGCATAGACGGCTTTTCAGGCGAGGAAAGCACGCGAATGTATCTCACAATCGAAGAAGTCAAGAAAGCGGCGCAGACCGATTGCGACAGCGACCTAATCAAACGTGCGTTTCTCTTTTCGTGCCTGACCGGGTTACGCCGTTCCGATATTCTGAAACTGACGTGGGGCGAAGTCCAACAGCAGGGCGATTACACGCGCATCATCTTCCGGCAGAAGAAGACCAAAGGCCAGGAATATCTTGACATCACTCCCCAAGCAGCCGAAATGTTAGGCTCACGTGGAAAAGCATCTGAACTTGTGTTTAAGGGAATCCCATGCACAAGCACGACAAACAACATCATCAAGATATGGATTCAACGCGCCGGAATCGACAAAGAGATTACTTTTCATTGCGCCCGACATACGTTCGCGGTTATGATGCTTGACCTCGGCACCGACATCTACACAGTCAGCAAACTACTCGGCCACCGCGAACTCTCAACAACGCAGATTTACGCGAAAGTGCTTGACAAAAACAAGCAGGCCGCAGTATCTCGAATCCCCGACATATTCAGCACTGACACAAAAGATTAGTGCGCGATTATATAATTGGCCGGAAATATTGTATATAATTTCCAGCCAATATTGTATTTTTCACTCGGCGAACATTGAACCTACGCCGGTAAGCAGCCACCGCGAAGATACGCCGCAGTTGCGAATCAGCGGCACCGCCCACCCTATCTCGAAGAATCCGCGTGTGCGGTCTTTTCTTTGAGTGTAGAAGTGTGGAGCATCAATGCCGCATTCGGCACAGTAGGCCGTTATGGTCTTTATCAGCTTTTGTTGCTTACACGCTTCAATCGCCGTAAAGAACCGCTCCATTACGGCTAACGTATCGGGATTGTAGTTGCGCGTCTTGCTCATTCAGCATCTTCAATTTCGGTACGCTTGTTGTCAATGTAGAGCGATGTTTTACGTGCCACCCAAGCGAGAGCGGCAAAGAACAACGCAGACACGGCCGAGCCAAGCAGCATCGGCCACATCGCCGACATATCGCCGTTGTTCAACGACAGCAAGAATATCAGAATCACAACTGCGGCCACAAGGAAGAGCCACGAAAGCACAAGCAGAACTACGTTATAAAACTTATTCATAATTACATTTTCTTTATTTCAGATTGAAGCCACTTTGCCGTATCGTAGAGATATTCAAGGTCGGCGGTCGGCTCGTTATTCGCGTTACAGTTCACTATCTGACGGCCAATCTCGAAAATCAGCACATCGGCCTTGTCATCAAGTGGCGCATCGCCGTTGATATACGACTTCATCAAGTCTATCAGGAAATACGGCAGTCGGTTATTCTCCATTTGTGTCTATATTGAGATTAAAGATTAACGCATTGATAGCCGATTCGCATTCAGCCTTATTGTCAGCATCTTTCAACGCGGCCTTGATTGATTCAAGTTTCGGCAGCGCGTTTTTCGCTTTGCGCGATGTGTCTGCGGCTGTGGCTATGCTTCCGGCTATTCGTGCGGCGTGCTTATTGAATACGCGGCAGAAGTCATCAACTGCATCAGATTCCGTCATATTCATCTTGACCGGCATTCCGGCGGCTTTTTGCTCATAAGTCCATTTGATGAAATCAAGAGCTTCAGCGGCTCGGCGTTGGAATGTGTCAAAGTTAGTAGTTGACTGCATGAGCCGGTTGCAGTCTTCAAAGATTCTTACGCGGTTGGGGTATTCAATATTCATAAATGCCGCTGTCTTATTCTGAATTACGAAATCTCCCATATCTGTTTTCGGTTGAATTGGATTGTCATTATTTGCTGTAGGCTGATTCTTTCGTTTCTCCCATTTATTGATGAGGCTAACGCCTAAACCACACGCCGCGACTATTGCCGCAGAAATCAATATCGTTGTCGGCATATTCTACACTTTCGCGGTTTGCATTACTTGGAGCATTGCCATAAATTGCGCGAATTGCTCCTTGTTTTGATTTATCAAGTCTGTTATTTGAGCCTGCGCCGTAGCGAGGCACGTCTGCGCGGATTCAGTTAGTTTTCGTTGCTCGGCAATCTCATCAAGGAACTTGCCTATTATATGAGTATCGCTGTATGTGATGTTGTCGCCGTTCAGATTCGGTGAGTTATCGCCTTGAGTCGATTGCGACACTGTTGCTTTCAGCATCTCGCCCTCGCCGGTCATCAGCCACCCCGTATTTAGTTCGGGATATTGCCGAGCGATTTGCTGTAATTTATCAGGTGTTACAGAGCGGCGAATGTTGTTGACATAGCCATTAGCAAGTCCGCATTGCGCTTCAAACTTGCCTTGACCAATATTCAGGTGTTTTATGAAGAAAATCAGTCGCTCCTTAATTGTTTCGTTTTCAGCCATATAGGTAAAAGTTGGAATTTTTACAGTAATTTTCTCTGCGAAATATTTTGAGATTACAGATATTTGCTCTAACTTTGCAGAGCAATCACGAAAGTAATTGCCACATTCAACGAAATTGAGTGTGCAAATATACAAAATTAGTGCCTAACACGCAAATAAAACTCAACGCAATATGACAAAGAAAGAATTTGAAGAACGTACCGGCTACACAATCCCTGACAATCGCTATTCAGCAGTAGAGCGGATGTATCTCGAAGCCGGAGAAATCATTGACAAGGAAGCATTCTGCAAGGACTACAAGAAGCACCACGATAGTTTGTTGCTTAACACATTCTTTCAGCAGGCAGAGCAACTGAAAGAAAAACTCGACAGCAAGCGTGAAGAAATCCGCAAACTTGAATCCGGTTTGCTGAACGCCGCAACAGTTATGCTTGAAAAAGCGCATCAGCACCTTGATGATGAACTCTACAACACGGCAATAAACTTAATCGGACTTGAAAAAGCCATAGTTCTGAAACTCGAACTGAATCTGCCTTTAAGAGAAGCTGAAAGAAACGCCCTCATTGAATTTATGACACAAAAATAACGACAATGGCAAAGCAAATGACATTCAAAGACCTCTATCTCCGAGAGAAAGAGAAGCCGACACCGGCGCAGTCTTTCATCGAAGACATTGCAGAACTGACAAAACGCTCTGCAAACACGGTGCGAATGTGGCTGCAAGGCAAACAAACGCCTGACGCTCTCGCGCAGTCGCTAATCGCCGAGAAATTCGACATAGATGTATCAACCCTATTTCCTGAAAACTGACAATATGAGAAAGATTCTAATGGCCTATCTGTGGTGGCAAGTCGTAATGTCGGTGTTGATGATTCTTTTCGGCGCGAGTTACGCGATTCGATGCCTCGTTGAAACACTCAAAAGCACAGACGGACGCCCCGGTTACTTCTGTGTTTGGCTCTTTTCGATTATGGCCTATGTCGGTTGGCGGTTGATGTTTCGCGCAAGCATTGAAGAACTCCGCGAAGAAAGAAAGAGAGGTTGCAAATGAGCATCGAAGAAAGACTTACCCGAATGGAGCGTATGATGATTCTCGCTTTCAAGAAAGCGTTGAATGTCGCAGATGTAGCAATTCTTCTCGGAATCTCTGAATCACGTGTGCGCCACATGGCGACAGCCCAGGAAATACCGAGTTACAAGCAGAATGGCAAACTCTACTTCGATAAAGATGAGATTGAGAATCATCTACTCTCGAACCGCCGCCCCTCACTTGCTGAAATCAATAGCACCGCAACTACAAGATTAGCAATTCAACGATTAAACAAATAACTCACGCAATGAAAGAAATCATCCTCAAAAGAATCACTCTCCTGAACTTCAAGGGAGCGCGTGAACTCTCGATTGACTTCAATCAGAGCCTCACAAACATCTTCGGGCGAAACGGCTCAGGCAAGACTACCGTCTTCGATGCTTTCACGTGGCTACTGTTTGGCAAAGACAGTCAAGACCGCAAGAAATTCGACCTGAAAACGATTGACAACGCCGGCATCATCATTCCGCAGATACCGCACGAAGTATCGGCCGTCATCACAGTTAACGGCGAAGAAATCAGACTGACACGCCGCTTCACTGAAAAGTGGGTTAAACGTGCCGGGCAGACCGACCCGGTATTTACCGGCAATGAAGAAGAACGCTTTTACAACGATGTGCCATGCAGCGCACGTGAATATGAAGCGAAAATCGCCGACATCTGCAATGAAACCGTATTTAAGTTCATCACGTCCCCGACATACTTCACGGCACAGTCGGCAGACGCTCAAAAAGCGATGCTCTCGAAAATGGCCGGTACAATCTCTGACAGCGAGATTGCAGCCGGAAATGAAGACTTTGAGGCTTTGCTGAAAGAGATTACCGGCAAGACGCTTGATGAATACAAGAAAGAAATCTCGGCGAAGAAATCTCGGCTCAACGCTGAAATCGCAGGTATACCCGACCGCATAGATGAAAAGAAGCGCGATTTGGCCGATGAAGAAGATTGGTCGGCTCTTGAATCACAGCGCGAACAAAAGCGCGAAGAACGTACCGGCATTGAAGCGCAGCTCGAAGAAGCATCAGAAGCACAACGCGCCGCTGACCGCAAGAGATTAGATGCTACCATGCAGATAGGAGAACTTCGGAAAAAGCGAGTTGAGCGCATCAACACGCTTACCGATGAAGCTCGAAAAGGCTACTATGAGCAGAAGCAACGCCGCGATGAAATCAAGCATCAGATTCAGACGCTCAAACGCGAAAATGAAACTGACGGCGTAACGATTCAGACCGCCGAGCGCGAAGTCAGAGAATGCGCGGCAACACGTGAACGGCTCATCGCAGACTTTTACAGTCTTCACAAGAAAAGCGACAGCATCAAAGCTGAACAACTGACATTCGATGAATCGCAGTTTGTATGCCCGACTTGCGGCCGACCTCTCGAAGTCGCAGACATCGAAGAAAAAGAAGCTGCAATGCTTCGGAACTTTGAGAATGAGCGTGGAAAGCGTCAGGAGCGAGTTGCAGGAGAAATCGCCGAAAACTCCCGGCTCGGCAAAGCGAACAACGACAAACGCGCCCGGTATGAGAATCAGATTACCGAGGCCAAAGAGCGCATTGAGAACCGCAACAAGCGCATCGCCGAACTTGAAAACTCCGAAGCTCTGAAAGCAGAACTGACCGAGCCTGATGTTACGCCCATTCTCGCCGCTGACACCGAGATTAAGAGCATTGATGATGCAATCGCTCAACTCGAATCACAAACGGCGGCAGACGCGCCCAAAACAAGCAATGCCGAACTGAAATCAAAGCGCGATGAACTGACAAGAGAAATCGAATCTCTTACAGTCCGGCTCGGCAAACGTGAAAGTAACGACCGTGCGAAATCTCGAATCTCTGAACTTGAAAAACAGTATCAGACCCTGAACGCAGAAATCGCCGAACTTGAAAAAGCCGAATTTACCATTGCCGAATTTAGCAAAGCAAGAAGCGCAGCAATCGAAGCAAGAATAAACGGTCTTTTCTCAATCGTGCGCTTCCGTTGGATAGCGACTGCAATCAACGGAGCAGAAAAGGAAACGTGCGAGGCCACTCTCAACGGAAAGCCGTACAGCACTTGCAGCAATGCAGAGCGCATCATCATCGGCTTAGACATAATCAACGCAATCTGCAAGTCGCAGGGCGTATATGCGCCGATATTCGTTGACAACGCCGAATCAGTGAATGACATCGTACCGATGAAATCACAAGTCATCTGCCTTGTCGTTTCACGCGATGATAAACTCATCATCGAAGACGGCAATGCTCAAAAGAACTTATTTCATTAACCCCATAAAATCAACGCAAAATGGCAGAATCAATTCTGAAAAGCGACTTTCTGAACAAAGCAACCGAAGTCGCAAAAGAACTCTCAACTATGATTGAGAGCGCACAAGACGGCAAGCATCGTGCAATCATTATACTCGCCGCCGAAGAAGTAACCGAAGACTCATCCGCTAACGTAATCGGAATAAGCGGACGCACCAAAGAAGCAATGTCGGCACTTCACGACTTTGCTACTCAACCGCAGACAAAAGGCGTGTTCCGGCACGTGGCAATGAGTGTAGCATTAGACAACATCATCAATAAGTAATCATGGCAGAAAACAATCAAATCGCACAAGCCGGTCAGACCGGAATTGCGAAACTTAAGGCCGTACTGAACGCAGAGAGCGTACAAGAACAATTCCAAAATGCACTCGCAGAGAACAAAGACTTGTTCATTGCATCAATCATCGACCTCTACAACGGCGACAAGTCGCTTCAGGAGTGCAATCCTAACGCGATAGTCATGGAGGCTCTGAAAGCCGCCGTCCTTGACTTGCCGGTTAGTCGCTCACTCGGATTCGCGTATATCGTAGTCTACAAGAACAAGAAGAAAGTAACCGACCCGCAGACCGGCCGCGTTGACTATGTAACCGTACCGACCCCGACATTCATACCAGGCTACAAGGGTTATATCCAACTCGCAATGCGCACCGGGCAGTATCGCACAATCAATGCCGATATGGTATATGAGGGCGAACTGCGCACAGTCAACCGTCTATCAGGCGAAGTCGCTCTTGACGGCAAGCGCACATCAGACAAAGTGGTCGGCTACTTTTGTTATTTCCAACTTCTCAACGGCTATTCAAAAACGCTCTTTATGTCGGTTGAGGAAATGGCAAAGTACGCCAAACGCTATGCACCCGGCATCAAGAAAGAAACGACCGTTGCGCAGCTCATCGCAAAAGCCAATGACGGCATTGTATCAAAGAGTGTCGGTTGGGAGGGCAACTTCAACGACATGGCATTAAAGACCGTCATTCGCCGCCTTATCTCGAAATACGGCTATCTCTCTATCAAGATGCAGAACGCTATCGGCCATGACACCGAAGCCGAGAACCGCGCTCTCATATCGCGCAATGACACGCTCCAGATAGCAGACGCGCAACAACTCGACCTTGATTCTACGACAGTAGACTTTGAAGAAGTCGATACCGAAACCGGCGAGGTCAAGACTGCGACCAACAACGCCGCCGCTGAAGCTGACACAAAGCCCACCCCCGGTTATTAACGCTAAATCAGAACTCAGATGAAACTTATATGCCTCGGCAGCTCATCTCACGGCAACTGTTATATTCTGAAAGCCTCAAATGAAGTGCTTATTATCGAATGCGGACTGCCTATGATAGAGGTCAAAAAAGCTCTGAAATTCGACATCAGCAATATTGCCGGGTGCATCGTGTCGCATCAGCATCGCGACCACTCAAAGTATTTGCCGGAGTTTCTGAAATGCGGAATCCGGGTGCTGGCACTTGAAGATGTGTTTAACTCATTCCCAACGCTGAAAAATCGCGTCTTCTGCAAGAATATCGAACCGATGCACGGCTACAAAGTGGGCGGCTTCAAAGTCTATGCGCTCCCGGTAGTTCACGATGTGCCGTGCCTCGGATTCGTAATTGAACATTCAGAAATGGGCAAACTCCTTTTCATTACCGACACGATGATGCTTGAATACCGCATTGCCGGTTTAAGCCATATCATGCTCGAAGCCAATTACTCCGATGAACTTCTTGAAGACGCAATCAGCAACGGCCGAACATTAAGCAGCACACGTGAACGCTTGCTTGAATCACACATGGAAATCAAGACAACCGAGCAGATACTTCTATCATCTGACCTCAAAGCCGTAAATGAAGTGGTATTGCTCCACCTATCAGGCCGACACGCAGACGCTGAACAATTCCGCACCCGAATAGCGAAAGCCGTAGGAAAGCCGGTTTACGTGGCAAATTCGGGCATTGAAATCAACGTATCTAAACTGCCATACTGATGAAGACCGTGCCGAATGATTTAATCACTACACTTTGCAGACATATTCCGCGCTTGCTTGACGCAGTAGATGAAAAGAAAGTCAGGAAGAGTTTGCGCCTCACAAACACTGTGAGATTACTCAAATACCAAATATTACCAAAACTCGATAAAATAGACAAATCGAAACAATGAAAAATCTGAAATTAAACGACAAAGTTACAGTGTTCGACCAGTCCGGCGTAATTACCGATGTAGTCGATGAAACACGCGAACCGTATCTCTACGGCGTGACTTTCGATGCTACGCAGAAGACTTATGTCATCGAAGAAGCGCACATCAAACTCGCAGAAGACAACCGCCCAATTACCGAGCGCATCAAGACATTTGAGGACGCAGTGGCCGCACTCGGCGAAGCTCATCCACTTGTGCAGCACTACAAGCAATATGAGCAGCAGATGAACGGCAATTTTGTCGATATGACGGATATTACCGCTTACCTGAAAATGCGCATCATAGTTGCAGCTCTGAACGAGGGCTGGGAGCCGAAATTTGAGAAAGGAGAATGGCGTTATGCACCGTGGTTTAGCCTTGTGACGGAAGAAGGCTTCAACGAAATGGACGATGAAGAAAAGGCTACTGTATGCCGTGTTGTCGGTCGGTCATCGTACAGCGCCAGTGCGTATGGCGGCATCGCCTATGCGTACGCGTATAGCGCATCATCGGACGCGTACTCGAGTAGCGCGGCTCGGCTTGCCTTCAAAACACGTGAACTTGCAGAATATGCCGGAAAACAATTCATCGAAATTTGGCGTGACTTCATCTTTGCATGAACGGTTGGATTAAGATAAGCCGAGAGTTGCCGAAGCATTGGATTTGGCAAGATGCAGACCGCCTCAAATGGTGGCTTGACTTGCTCTTCATGGCTTCATGGGAAGATTCAAAGCAACTTGTCGGCTCTCGGCTTATCGAAATCAAACGCGGTCAGCTTGTCGCATCAATCTCGTACCTTGTGAAGCGTTGGGGGGTCGGTCACAATACCGTAATCGCATTTTTGAAGATGCTTCAGGAAGAGAAGATGATTACAAAGACCTCAATGCGCAATATCAGTATAATCACAATATGCAATTACGAAAAGCACCAAGCAGCGGACAACCTTTCGGACAAGTTAAACGGCGAAATGTCAGAACAATGCACACAATCAACAATCATAATAGCGGACAACCTCGCGGACAACCTTGCGGATAACGTAGCGGACAGCCCAGCGGACACAAATAAAGAAATAAAGAATATAAGAAATATTATAGATAAAAAACAAACAAAAAGCGATGATGAAGATTTTTCAGAACTCGAAACGGCTTTTGAAGACTTCCGCAAAGTCTACCCCGGCACAAAGCGCGGCCACAAGATAGAGTTTGAAAACTTCAAGAAGAAATACCCGAAGACATGGCGCGAAATCATTCCGTTGCTACTTCCGGCAATCAAAAGAGAAATCAAGTACCACGAAGACGCAATGACCGCCGGAAGATTCGTGCCGTCATACAAGCATCTGCAAACTTGGATAAATCAGTCCGGGTGGGATACTGAATTTCCGACAATCGCTTTTCAGCAGACAGTAGAACCAATTAAATCAATTCCGGCAGCTCCAGATTATTCAGATACTGATTTTGGCGGCTCGGATTACTAACTCTCCAAAACGCAATGACTGATTCAACATTGACACCCGAACAAATCGCAGAAGTCGAAGCAAAGCGGAAGCGCGATGCCGAGAATGCCGTTGCAATGACATTGCAGCCTGTAATGAATCGGGTGCTTGCGGACATGAAGCGGCGCAAGAAGCCGTTTGCAGACTTAACGGACAAGGCCGTTTACACGGTACATTCGCGCTTGCTGATGTATATTGCAAACAACATCTGCCTCGCCGGTCAACGCCGCCAATATGTAGTAGATGAGCATAACAAAGATGTTTTGCGATTCTTGCTCTACTATTTCAACGACTGCGACCTATGCGAGAGTGTATTTCCTGGCAAGCGTCACAAAGTCAGCAAGAATATACTTCTCATGGGCGGTGTCGGCACCGGCAAAACGCTGATGATGCAGATATTCTCCGAGTATCTGCGCTATACGAACAATCCGAATTTCTTTCACAATCTATCGGTTACGCAAATGGTGAATTACTACACAATTCACAACAACCTTGACCGATACACTTTCAATGAAGAAAACTCTACCGGCTTCATGCCACAGCCGATGAACGTGTGCCTGAATGACATTGGCATTGAAAGCAAACTATTCTTCGGCATGGACACGAAGCAACTCACTAACGAATTTATTCACGCACGAAATGAGATTTGGACAATGACAGCACCCGACCAACGAAAGTTCGGGCATCTCACAACGAATCTTGACAAGAAACAACTTGAAGAGGAATTTGCCGACCAATTCGGACGATTAAAAGACCGATTCAAGACTTACAACATACTCACTCTAACCGGCGAATCTCGCCGATAAATCAACAACGCAATATGACTGAACCAAAAACAAAGAAATGCGAGGTATGCGGCGAAAAGAAGTCTATTCAAGACTTCTCGAAAGCATACAAGAACCGCTGCAAAGCGTGTGTCGCCGCTGAAGCTCGGATGCACCGGGCATCACAAGACGCAGAAGCTGGAAGAATCAAGCCGCGCCTCAAAGACGGTGTGCATCGTGTAGGCTCTCGCGTGGTAACATTTAAGAAAGCGAGAATCAGAGCCACCGGCGAAATTGTAGAGGTCATGCCTCAAGATGAGCCTATGACATACACCGGCTATCCGTACAAAGCCGTAGACGGTAGACTGATTCCGTCATGCGCTCTGCAATTTGAGCCTGAGATTGATTGGGAGCAGCGCACGTTTGAAGCAGCTCTCGCAGCACTGACCGGCATATTGAGCAATCCGGCAATTACCGATTGTTATGATGACGGCGTTATGACAAGTGCCGCCCACGATGCAGAAATAGCAGCTCGAACTCTTATTGCAGAGTTGCAGAAAGGAGAAGCGCGATGAAGTGGCAAGAACTTGAACTATCTGACGCGCTAATCGGAATGCACGTACTTGTCAAAGGCTACAACCGCAACAACGGCAAGTGGTTTCACGCAATCGGATATATCGACAAATACAGCAATCAATTTGCATTACTCCGAGAAGAAGACAAGGAACGCGGCTTTATCGAAAACGTGCGCATATTTAATCGCTCACTCTCGTATTGGTACATCAACATCGAAGAAATCAAATGAGATACGCACTCCGCAATCAAGACAAAATCGCAGCAGCATATAGCACAAACTATTTGCAGCAGCACCTACTCGACAGTCTTAACAAGTTCTTTGAAACTGTTGATGAAGACGCTCTGAATGACTATTGGATTGTCAATATTCCGAATGAGCGATACCCGATACTTCGCATCAATGACATTGCCGATGAAGATTGTATGCTTGAATTTGCAATCATCGGCCGTCAGTACGGCATTCTTAAACTTGCCTTTCTTGGCAGAATGAAAGGATAATCGAATGGAAAATCAGACAGCAAACGCAATAACTCTCCGTGAGCCGATGCAGCTCACATCCGAGAATGTCGAGGCCGTATTCTATGACTGCCTCGCTGAATCATCAGAGAAAGCGACACAAGTAATTCACGGCGTAGTCATCCAAGCCGGTTTTAACCGCGATAAGGTCACGGCTAACCGCGACAACATACTCTCGATGTTATCTTGCTTGCCCCGCGAATTTCACGCGGTAGGAGGCGGCGGTTGGTCATTTCTCAATCTCTGCGTTACAGCAGACGGCACTTGGTGGACTGACTTACATCAGATGTGCGACAAATTACTTACTCTCGGCATCGCTATCGGCGCAGTCAAATTCGTATTTCAACGCGGACTTTGGCAATGCTTCCCCGGCGGTATGCCGTATGTCGTAGTTGACATTCAGAAAGGGGGTGAGGCATGAGCAGCAAAATTGTGTCTTATGAGTTTCGTGACAGATATAGCAATGTCATCGAAAAAGGGCAGACCGCAGATTGGCGAATAATCCGCCGCAGACCTCTTGAACTTGCCAAACAGCGCGGCGAGAACATCGCCTCATACGCTTACAACGACTATTTGCACCGTTGGGATTATCTCGGTTACAGCACCCCTGAAGGATTGTTCTATGACTTTAATGAGAATGGCCCTTACATTCTCGATGAAGACGGCAGAAACTTTCACAAGAAAGGGGACGCAGAATGAGTGGTCTACGATTAAAACTTGCAATGCTTGACAACAAGCATAAAGCAGAACTCGGACAGCGTAAACAGCCAAAGAATCTGCGAGTATTCTACGGTTGGGCGAAAGTCGGCAAAATCCGTAAAAAAGAAGCTATCTCGGTCATTTTTGAGAATGAAAAGATGAGAGAGGAACGGACACTCCGAGCAGTCGCAAAATATCAGCATACCGTCTATGTTCGGCAGCAGACCGACGCCGAATTATCAGACGCGATAGGTTCAACTCGAATGTTTTCAGAGTATTCAATTTTTCTCGCTGAAAAACGACTGCAAGGCAGTTTAGAGTTGGCTCTGAAAGTCAATTCAGATGCAGACAAAAATCATGTTTCGGCAGATGAGAGAATCAAGATTGCGGACGCTCTCCGTTCTCACTTCTTGGAGAATCATCCCGACTACAAAGAGCCAATTACACAACAAGAAATCGAATTTTAATCAACGCAATGATATGGAGATAACACCTAAAATCAGATTCGTTTCCGGCAGATTCGACACAAAAGACGTGCGCCTTGTATGCGTACCGTCAGACAATCATGGCGAAGTATCGCTATGTGTGAATGAACCCGGCTGCGGTTGGAATATCCCAATTGGAGAGATAAAGCTATACAGCAGCGGCCGTTATGTTGACTTCAAGGCGACTCTTGAAGATGCAACCAAGTTCGGCGAGGAAATTTGCCGCCGGTTTAACGAATTTCCACAAGACAAAAAGCTATGAACGCGGAATATCAACAGTTTCTCGAAACTAAGAAGACGCACGTAATCGAAAGTGGCTTTGAGGTCACGGATAATGACCTCTCGCCGTACCTTTTCGACTTTCAGAAGTATTGTGTGCGCCGTATGCTGAAACTCGGCAAAGGCGGCATTTTCGCCGGTTGCGGTCAGGGCAAAACCCTCATGCAACTCGAATGGGCGAAGCGCGTATCTGAACATGAAAATGCGCCGGTGCTGATTCTCGCGCCCCTCTCGGTCAGTGAGCAGACAATCAAAGAGGGCGAAGACTTCGGCATCACAATGCGCCACTACTCCGAAATGACACCGTCAGACCGAATCGTGATTACCAACTATGAGCAGTTGGATAACATAGATGAATCACTGTTTGTCGGCGTTGTGCTTGATGAATCTTCAATCCTGAAGAACTTCACAGGCCATTACCGCCGTGAGCTGACGGATAAGTTCAAGCACACGCTCTACAAGTTGTGTTGCTCTGCCACCCCCTCGCCTAATGACCTGAACGAAATCGGTAATCATTCAGAATTTCTCAATGTGCTTGACGCTCAGGATATGCGCTCGAAATGGTTTGTGCGTGAAGACGGCATGAACAATTACCGTCTCAAAGGACACGCAAAAGCAGACTTCTACGGTTGGATAGCGTCTTGGGCTATCGTTTTTGAGAATCCGGCAGATATCGGATTCATCGAAACCGGCAAGAAATTCATACTGCCACCGCTACACTATCATCAGCACCAAATCGAAACCGAGCCACAGCCGGGTATGCTATTCGCTCAAGGCATCGTGAACGCTACGAACTTCAATGCAGAACTGCGTAAAACGAAGCAGCAACGCCTTGAACTCGCCGCCAAACTCGCACGTGAAACCGAGGGGCAAGTGCTGATATGGATAAAGCAGAATGAAGAGGGCGAAATCCTACGAAAGTTATTGCCTGATGCAGTTGAAGTCAAAGGCAGCGACAAAGACACCGATAAAAAAAGCCGGTTACTTGACTTCGCGGCCGGCAAAATCAGAATCCTCATATCGAAAGCGAAGATATGCGGCTACGGCATGAACTTTCAAAAATGCGGTACGCAGATATTCGTTGCGCCCGACTTTTCTTTTGAGGACTTCTATCAGCAAGTAAGACGCTCATATCGCTTCGGGCGCAATGGCGATGTAAATATTCACTTGATAATAACCGACACGATGCAGAACGCACGTACAATCATCGAAGAAAAACAGCGCAAGTTTGAAGAAATGCAGCGCGAAATCAACCGTAATGTGAATGAACACAACTACGGACTTCTGAACGACTACACCTATGAGGAATACCGAGATGACAAAGTATTCCTGATGAAAGGAGATACTACTATCGAAATAGCGAGAATCCCCGACAACAGCGTTGACCTGATAATCTTCTCGCCGCCGTTCAGCTCGTTGTTCACATACTCGAACTACATACATGACATGGGCAACAATGAGAATCACGATGAGTTTTTCAAGCAGTACGCATTCTTGCTGAAAGAACTCTACCGAATACTGAAACCCGGTCGGCTCATGTGCGTACACACAAAAGACCTCGGAGTGTATAAGAACTCTTCCGGCTACACGGGTATGTATGACTTTACCGGGGAGCATACACGCGCCGTTCTCGCCGAGAAATTCAAGCTGCACTCAAAAATAACTATTTGGTGCGACCCGGTATTGGAAATGCAGCGCACGAAGACGCAGCGACTACTCTACAAGCAAGTAACATCCGATAGCTCGAAGACCGGCATCGGAATGGCCGAATATATCACAATCTTCAAAAAATGGGAGGGCAACGAAGCCGATTGGGAGCCGATAGTGAATCTCAATCGTGATAACTTTCCGCTTGAAACGTGGCAGAGGTGGGCCTCGCCAGTGTGGATGGATATAAAGCGCACTGACGTACTCAACGGCTCTGAGGGCACGGCGCAGGGCGATGAGAAGCACATCTGCCCTTTACAGCTCGAAGTCATCAATCGACTCATTCATCTCTGGAGCAATGAGGGTGAAGTTGTCTTTACGCCGTTCCTCGGTATCGGCTCTGAAATCTACATGGCCGTCAAGAACAATCGGCGCGGAATAGGTTGCGAACTCAAAGACAGCTACTTTGCAACCGCCGTGCAGAATATCAAGAAAGCCGAGGCCGAAATCAATATACCCTCTTTATTTGACTGACAGCATGAAGCAGTTACTTTATATCGACTTGTTTTGCGGTGCCGGTGGCACATCAACCGGCGTGAACTCTGCAAGAGTTGACGGCGAACAGTGCGCTGAGGTTATCGCGTGTGTCAATCACGATGCAAAGGCGATAGCTTCACACGCATCAAATCACCCTGACGCGCTACACTTCACCGAAGACATCCGAACACTTGAATTGTCGCCACTTGTGGCACATCTCGACAAATGCCGTAGAGAGAACCCCGAAGCACTTACCGTGCTTTGGGCATCTCTCGAATGCACGAACTTCTCAAAAGCAAAAGGCGGTCAGCCACGCGATGCAGACAGCCGGACACTTGCCGAGCATCTATTCCGATACATCGAAGCTCTCGACCCTGACTATATTCAGATTGAGAATGTCGAAGAATTTATGTCATGGGGAGATATTGATGAGAACGGCAAACCTATCTCACGTGATAAAGGCCGGGCATATATGCGTTGGGTTAGCAAAGTCAAGAGTTACGGCTATGACTTCGATTATCGCATACTCAACGCGGCCGACTTCGGCGCATACACATCACGAAAGAGATTCTTCGGCATATTCGCCAAACACTCGTTGCCGGTCATATTTCCTGAACCGACCCACAGCAAGAATGGCGAATCAGGGCTATTCGGCAGCATGAAGAAATGGAAGCCGGTGCGTGATGTGCTGGACTTTGAAGATGAAGGCCGGTCTATCTTCCGCGATAAGCCGCTATCTGAAAAGACACTGACGCGCATCTATGCCGGCCTGATTAAGTTTGTCGCAGGTGGTAAGAAATCATTCCTGATTAAATATAACTCCGTAAATCAGAAGACCGGCAAATACATTCCTCCGAGCGTTGATGAACCATGTCCGACAGTAGCAACGCAAGGGCGGCTTGCTCTTGGCTCCGTGGCTTTTCTCTCAAAGCAATTCAGCGGTGCGCCAGATGATAAGAACATATCAGTTGACGGCCCTGCCGGAACAATCACGACAATAGACCACCACGCATTTGTATCAGTACATTATGGCAACGGCTTCAATACATCAGTTGAAGCACCGGCCGCAACGCTCACAACGCATGATAGAATGGCTCTTGTGCAAACTAATTTTCTTGATATGCAATATGGCAACAGCAAGCCATCTTCAGTGGAATCAGTTGCCGGAACTGTAACAACCAATCCGAAGCATCATCTTGTAACAGTGAAACCGTGGCTCATGGATACCAACTTTGCAAATGTTGGAAGCTCTATTGATGAACCCTCGCGAGTTATCACAGCGAATAGGAAACATCACTATCTGATGAATCCACAGTTTACATCTTCCGGCGGCTCAGTCGATTCTCCGTGCTTTACCCTGATAGCTCGAATGGATAAAATGCCGCCATATCTCATTGCAACTGAATCCGGGCAAATCGCTATTGAAATCTACGAATCAGACAGTCCTATGACGGTCAAGATTAAAGAGTTTATGGCACTCTACGGAATCGTTGACATCAAAATGCGTATGCTCAAAATTCAGGAACTGAAACTGATTATGGGCTTCCCTGAGGATTACGTGCTGATTGGCACACAAGCAGACCAAAAGAAGTTTATCGGCAATGCCGTAGAAGTCACAATCGCACGTGCATGGTGCGCCGCGTTATGCTCGGCCGTCAAACGATTAAAACGAAAGACAGCATGAGCAATGGCCATATTCACTGGTGTACGCTCCAAACTTTGGAGCTGTTGAAAGATAAGATGATAACTTTATTTGCAGATTATGCAAACGAAATCATGTTGAAACCAAACAATACCATACCACCCGAACTTGCTGCAAAATTGAGAGAACTCTCGAAACGCCAAATTCAAGAATTGACAAAAACGATGATGCAGCATCCAACCGCTACGATAACAGGCCCTATGCCGAATTATATGCCGTTTAGCGGCGTATCTGCAAGATGTATTATTGTTGATGAACTGAAAGATACAATCAAACAGCACGAAGAAGCCGAGAAGCTGAAACTCTCAAAGATACTCGACCGTGACACGCTCTTCCGATTCGCGTATGTGCCTTTTGTCATCGCTGAACTCGTTTGGGATTATGCCGACACGATTCTAACATTGTCGGCGATGATGAGAACCGGCGCGAAGAAGCTATGCCGTGCCGTCAGAGAATTGCGCCGCGACTATGAACGTGAACGCGCTCAATTCATAGACCAGACGCACAAAGATTCAGAGGTTGAGAATATGTATGTCTTTGAAGACGGCGTGAAAGACATCTACACGCAGATGCTCGTTAACGTGCGATGCGACCTTAAGAGTGAATATCCGAGCCTTGACAAAGATAGCATAGGCTTACTGACGGCCGTCTATCAGTGTGATATAACATTGCAGTCGCTCATTCTCTACACACAGCAGCAGACAGCGAAGATTGAGCGCATTGTCGGTCATCAAATCGGCAAGATACTTCCGGCACAAATCTATAAACTCGCAAGGCTCATTCCTGAATTTGTAGGCGACAAACCGGCATCAGAGAATTTCAACAAACTCAAAAAGCAGTACGAAAAGACCTTTGCAACTCAAATCGCGCTCATTGAGTTAAGCGACACTCTCGAATAACGAATATACTACAACAGTAGTAAATAATATAAATATAATAACTTACTATCAAATGAACTTAAACGAATATCAGGAAGCAGCCCTGACAACGGCAGTCTATCCCGAAGACAAGCGCATCATCTATCCGGCACTCGGTATGTGCGGCGAGGCCGGAGAAGTGGCCGACAAAGTGAAGAAAGTCATCCGCGACAACAATCAGAGTTTCGACACGGCGCGAAAGATTGAAATCGCAAAAGAAGTCGGCGATGTACTTTGGTATTGTGCTACGATGGCGCATGACCTCGGATTCACACTTGAATCTATCGCACAAATGAACATCAGTAAGCTGCAATCGCGTAAGGAGCGCGGAATGATAGGCGGCTCCGGCGACAACCGATAACACTCACAATCAAACATCATAAAAACAATGAAACCGATTGAATTTCCTGAACAAAACATCGTTGCGACAAGCAATGATGAAAACGTGCGCCCACTCCCGGTATGCGTAACGCCTGACGGCTTTCAGTGTATCTCGTGTTGGGAAGTGACCGATGAGGACATAGAGCGCATGAAGACTACTCACAAGCTCTACCTCTCGCAGATGAATTACGGTGCGCCACTGTACCCGGTATTCATCACAAGCGACCGTAACGACTTATTCATTAACCCTCAAACCCAAGAAGACAATGGCTCTATGGATTGAAACAAAAGTCCGTTTCGACAAAACAATGGAGAACGGCACAGTCAAGAAAGTAACCGAACCGTATCTCGTTGACGCGCTTTCATTCACTGAAGCGGAAGCTCGTATCATCGAAGAAGTCACGCCGTTCATCAGTGGCGACTTCGATGTAAACGCAGTGAAGAAATCGAATATCGCTGAAATCTTCCGCGATGATAGCGGCGACAAGTGGTATAAAGTCAAAGTCGCTTTCATCACGATAGATGAAAAAGACCGCTGCCGAAAAACGCAAAGCATCGTATATTCTCGTTCAGGCATCAGACTTCAAGAGCGCGTATGACAATTTCATTGACGGCATGAAAGGCACAATGGCCGACTTTGAGATTGTCGCAATCACTGAAACTGCAATCATGGATGTGTATGCAGCCAAACTCGAATCGAAAAGCGCAGACCAGGCATGAACTCAAAAGACTTCTTTGAACTTGTCCGGCGTATGAGAGCCAAGCAGCGCGAATACTTCAAATACAAGCGCAAAGCTGACCTCAACGAAAGCAAGCGATTGGAAAGTCAGGTTGACACCGAGATTAGCCGCGTAGAGCGGCTTCTCGGCTTGCCTGACGCAATTCCACCGCAGCCGAGTATATTTGATACCCCCGAAGCAAAAACGCCGTAAAATCCGCACCTATGACAATTCAGCTAATTTGCATCTGCGTGAATGTGATTCTGATTGCAACGCTAATCCGCAAGGCAAAGAGCATCGCAAAGCAAGATGCAGTTCTGACCGGCCTGCGCAAGCAGATAGAATCAGAGTATGAGAGATTACAAAGCATCAGCACTGAAATTGACCGACACGGCAAGACTATTCATCTCAAGATAGGACTTGATGAAATCGACATCGACCGAGTGAAAGATGCTGAAACTCGCAATTATCTTGCATTCCGAAAACTGATAAAAGACTTTAACCCGAATTAAAATGATTATTCAAGAACAAAGGTGGAGCGGCCACACACGGATTGTATTCGTTGAAGAACACAGCTCGGTAATGCTGGAGCTATTCGATGAACCGCAATTCGGAACTCTACGCATGACGGCATTCATCTTCAATCTGTGGACTTCGCCTGAACATCGCCGTCAGGGTCGAGCTGCAAGAATGCTTTCAGCAGCGGAACACGCCGCGTCACAACGAGGCCATTCATCAGTATTCCTTGATTGGGAACTCAAAGAATCCCCTCTTGAAATACTTGATTGGTATATGCGCAACGGATATGAAAGGGTCGGATTCAACTCAAAAGGCGATTTTTTCCGGCTCAAAAAAGAACTAAACACAAATCACGAACAATGAGAAAGAAAATTTGCATCACTCTTTCAAGAGTGTTTCCGAAGACGCACAACCGCGCCGGAGAGCCAACCGGATTCAGTGACAAACTCGCTTCCGGCAAGAAGATACATACAATACGCCGTAACTACGACTTATGGCGACTGAACGCAGAAAAGATGCAGCGCGGAGGATATGCGCTTTCAATCCGTCAGTGGATTGATAAGCCGTACCGTTCAAAGCAGCGCGAAATCCACGTGCAGAATGAGCCTATCCGTGTTCAAAAGGTGTATATGCACTACGATTCAACGAAAGATAGCGTTGATGTGTCAGTAGAACACACACTCGTTGATGCAGAATACATCGCAAAGAATGACGGCCTCACGCTCGAAGACTTCAAAGACTGGTTTTTCAGCAATGTCCGTCACAAAGAAGACGCAGACTTCAACGGCGTTGTCATACACTTCAGGCCATTCAGTTATTGAGTGAACGAAACCCTCACGCACGTACACACGCGCACGATATATTGAATTAATATAATATATTGAAATAGAGGTAATATATAAAACTATAAATTGAATAAGAGTAGTTAATCATGGCATCAATAAATCAAGCAACGGTAATCGGCTTTGTCGGAGATGACCCCAAAATCATGCAGACAAAGAACAATAAGGCAATGGCGACATTCTCAATCGCCACAACCGAGAGAGGCTATACAAAACAAGACGGTACAAGCGTTGAAGACATCACTGATTGGCACAACATTGTCTTCTTCGGAAAACCGGCAGAAGTCATTCAGAGATTCGTCAAGAAAGGCGCGTCGCTCTACGTTCAAGGCAAAATGCGTACTCGCTCGTATGTCGATAAAGACAACATCACGCGCTATGTGACTGAAATCATCGGCGACAACTTTCAGTTGCTCGATAAACGAAGCAACGAAAGTACCCAACAAGTACCTCAATCAACAGTGAACGCATACCCGATTCCTGATGATAATATGCCGCCGTTCTGATGAAGCACAACGAAAGTCAGATACAAAGACAGTGCGTAACGTGGTTTAGACTGCAATACGCAGACATCGCGCTCTTGCTTTTCGCAGTGCCGAATGGTGGCGCAAGAAACAGACTTGAAGCCGCGATTATGAACGGAGAGGGAGTAACAGCCGGAGTTGCTGATTTACTCTTGCTTCACGCCAATTCCGAACATCACGGACTGTGCATTGAGATGAAAACCCCGAAAGGCAAACAGACGGATTCACAAAAACGCTTTCAGCGGAAAGTTGAGGCATTCGGTTACAGATATGAGGTCATTCATTCTCTTGATGAGTTTATGATTCTCATTCGTGATTATCTCTCAAAAGTGGTGAAATCCTGAAAAACAGACATCTCAAAAAATTTTTATCCTAAATCAGTACCTAACAAGTACTGATTTTTTGTTACCTTTGCATCATAAATCGCAAAATTCGCATTTCATACCCCTTAAAAATGGACGCTTTCAATGACCTACCACAAGTCCGGCTCATAAGCATTGAGCGACTTGAAGAAAACAAAGGGCAACTCGCCGGTGTGCCGGAGAATCCACGCACGATTCAAGACGATAAATTCGCGTTGCTGAAACAAGACATCATCGACTACCCGGAGTTTTTGAAATATAATCCGCTCAAGGTATATCAACTTGACAACGGCAATTTCATCGTACTCTGCGGCAATATGAGATTCTTGGCATTGACCGAAATAGGTATCAAGGCAATCCCGTGTGTTGTGATAGATGCAGATACGCCGACCGACAAACTGAAAGCGTATGCGATGCTTGATAACAACGGCTTCGGTGAATACGATTGGGGCAAACTCAAATCGGGCGGCTGGGGCGATGATGAGCAACTGACAGCGTGGGGCATTGATTTACCCGATGACTGGAACGTACCGGCAGACGGCGGCGATGAGGGCGACAATGGCGATAATGACAGCTATTCGCGGAAAGTCGTTGCACCGACTTATGAACCGAGCGGCAAGATGCCGACCTTTGGAGAGATGTATGATACGACAAAGCGCGATGCTCTGATTACGGAGATTGACAAAGCAGACATACCCGATGAGGTCAGGGAGTTTCTGCGTGAGGCAGCTCGCCGTCATACAGTCTTCAATTATGCGAAGATTGCAGACTACTACGCACAAGCACCGGCGAAGATTCAAGACCTTATGGAACGCTCCGCGCTTGTGATTATTGACTTTGACAAAGCGATTGAGGGCGGTTATATCACGCTCACAAAAGACCTCGCAAACGCATATCGCATTGAGCGCGATATTACGGATGAAGACCCTTTGACCGAATCTGATATATCTGATGATTATGATGAAGAATAAGGACTTTGTAGCGTTTATCCTCACGCACGGACGCGCTGACCGCGTAATCACATACGAAAGTTTGAAGAAGTCCGGCTACACCGGCCGCATTGTGCTTGTTCTCGATAACGAAGATGAGAGCGCACCTGAATACATCTCGCGCTTCGGCAAAGAGAATGTCGTGATATTCGACAAGGCCGCAATCGCTGAAACATTCGATGAGGGAGTGCCGGGCGACCGGCGCACAATCGTATATGCCAGGAACGCTTGCTTTGAGATAGCACGAAAGTTGGGCTATCGCTATTTCATAGAACTTGATGATGATTACACTGTCTTTGAGTGGCGATTCGACAACCGACTTCGATATATCACGAAAGATAAGACAATCCGCAATCTTGATGCAGTCTTTGACATCATGCTCGAATACTTCAAGAAGATTCCGGCAAAGTCAATCGCAATGGCGCAGGGTGGCGATTATCTCGGCGGTGGTGCCGGTGGAGAGGGGCGCACCTTGCGCACGAAACGCAAAGCGATGAACTCGTTTATCTGCGACACTGAAAGGCCGTTTACATTCCTCGGCCGCATAAACGAAGATGTGAACACATACACGCGCAACACATCAACCGGCGACTTGTTTTTGCAGATTCAGCAGTTGTGCCTATTGCAGAAGCAGACACAATCAAACGCCGGGGGCATGACTGATGTGTATCTCGATTCAGGAACCTATCTCAAATCGTTTTTCACAGTCATGTATATGCCGTCATCGGTCAAAGTCAGGACTATGGGCAATGAATATGTGAATCAGAAGCGACTACACCATAGAGTGAATTGGACGCGGACCGCGCCGAAGATTCTCAATGAAAAATACAAGAAAAAGACTTAACGCTTATGGCTAAATACTCTCCGTCTAAAATCAAAGAGTGCGAAGCGTGGATAATGGAACACGGACTGATGGATTACGGCGGCGCGAAGTTGAAAGACTTCCTGACAGCTATGGGGATTCATCACAAGTGCTATTACTTATGGCTGCAAAAAGATGAGTTTCGCGCCGCTGTGGAACGCGCAAAACAATACTTCAAAGAGCATCTATGCCGCGAACTCGTAAAGTCGCTTGCTGACGCTGCAAAGGGCGGTGAGCGCGAAACAACCGAAGAGCATACCGAGTTCCGGCAGAACCCGACAGACCCGACACGACCAATCATTCATCGCAAGACAATGAAGAAGTCGAAAATCTTCATTAAGCCGGATGTTGCGGCAGCGATATTCTTGCTCTGCAATCTTGACCCGGAACACTATCAGAACAGCCAACGAAACGACATCACAATCAAGAAGCCGACCGATGCTGATGAAGAAATGACTGATGAACAACTCGCAGCAGAGATTGAACGGCTCTCAAAGTTGCAGAAGTAACGATTTATGGCGACATATTCAGAGATGCAAAGATTGATGAAGTTAAGGCGTATCAAACTCAAACGCGATGCGCCTTTGCACTTTTCATCCTTTCTCGGATATGCCAACCCAAAATATCAGGCCGAATGGTTTCACATTCTGATTGCTGATTACTGTCAGATGCTGTATGAGGGCAAAATCAAAAATCTAATGGTATTCATGCCGCCGCAGCATGGAAAATCAGAAATCATCTCGCGCAATTTTCCGGCATGGGCTCTCGGCAAGAATCCCGACCTGAAGATTGTCGGCAGCTCATATACGATTGACCTTGCCTCTCAATTTTCACGCTCTATTCAGAGAACTATTGATAGTAAAGAGTATCAGGCCATATTCCCAGGCACGTTTCTAAATGGCTCTAATGTCAGAACTGATGCAAAAGGCTATCTGCGCAATGTGGATATTTTTGAAACTGTCGGGCGGCGAGGATTCTATAAAGCCGTTGGCGTTGGAGGCGGTTTGACAGGTACGCCGGTTGATATTGCGATTATAGATGACCCGGTAAAAGATGCAGCCGAAGCAAACTCGCCGACATACCGGCAGCGAGTATGGGATTGGTATAACACCGTACTCACGACCCGACTTCACAATGAGAGTAAGCAGCTTTTCATTATGACGCGATGGCATGAAGATGACCTCGCCGGACGCATACTGAAAGCCGAGCCGGACGATTGGACCGTGTTAATCATTCCGGCTATCTGCGAAGTTGAGCATGACAACGGACTATCAGAACGACACATCGGCGAAGCACTATGGCCGCAACGACACAGCCTTGCAAAGTTGCTCAAACAGCAGCAACGCGCACCGAGAGAGTTTTCAGCACTCTATCAACAGCGACCGACCATTGAGGGCGGCAATATCGTGAAGCGCGATTGGTTTCAACGAATCTCATTTGCTGACTTCAAGGCGATGCGATTCAAAGAGCCGGTGCATTTCTATCTCGATACTGCATACAACAAGAAAAAAGCCGGTAGCGACAATGACCCATCCGGCATTCTCGCAGCTTGTCGCATAAAGAATAACATCTACGTGCTTCACGCGCAAAGTGTGTGGAAAGAAATGCCGGACTTGTTGCGATTCTTGCCTGAATACATTATCGCGCATGAGGGCAACGCAGAAAGCATCTTGCATATCGAGCCAAAGGCAAACGGCATTTCAGTAGTGCAGATGCTAAAAGAAACAACATCTCTCAACGTGAAAGAAACGCCCAACCCGACCGATGACAAAGAGGTCAGATTCAGAGTTGTTTCGCCACGTATTGAGTGTGGCCGTGTGTTTCTCGTTGAGGGCGTATGGATAGAAGACTTCTTGAATCAAGTTTGCGCATTCCCGGCAGCAGCTCACGATGAGTTTGTAGATATTCTCGGCTATGCCATAAATGACCTCTACGAAGAAGATGATGATATTGACTACGACAACATTTCAGTAATATAAACCAATTAACCCCCTCAAACGACATGACATTCTTTGAGTTATTCCGCAACTATCTGAATCAGATTCTTGGCCGCAAGCAAGAATTTTATGAGTTGCTGGCTGCAAAAGACATCGGCACGATTAAAGACCAGATGCAGACACGCGGCGAAGAAGCACTTGCGGCCCTACGTGAGTACACCGTTGACACGCACCCGGTAATGAAGCGAGAAGACAAAATCATTACCGACAAAAACGGTAAATTCAAGCGCAAGGAATCGGTGTGGAAACTCCCGGTGCCTTATCAGACCTACATCAATGAGATTGCACTCGTTTTTCTCTACGGCCGCCCCGTCAAATGGACTCAGATATCGGACGGTACGGATGCTGCATTTGCGAAGTTTCAGGAAGTCATCAAACGCACTCGCTTTGACAGTAAGATTCGGCAATGCAAACGACTTGCCGGCATCGAAACTGAAAGCGCGATGTTGTTTCGCGTCTTCCGCGATGATGACGGACAGCCTGATGTTGCGATTCGCGTACTTGCAAAGAGCAAAGGCGATGAAATCTATACCCGTTGGGACCAATACGAAAATCTTATCTCCGTGGCGTGGGGCTACAAAGTGCGTGAGCAAGGCAATAAAGTAATCTATCACTTCGACATCTTCACGCCGGAAATCATCTACCGTTGCACTCAAAAGTCAATGGGTTGGGATGTAGAGGAAGAAGTGAACCTCATAGGCAAGATTCCTATCATTCTTTTTCAGCAAGAGAAAGAGTGGGCCGGTGTTGAGCATCTAATCAATCGTGAAGAAATGATTGCATCTCGCACAGCCGACACAAACGACTATTTCGCCGACCCTATCGCAGTCATGGCAGCAGAACTTATCAAGAATCTGCCTGACAAAAAGGAAGCTGCAAAGACGCTCTTCACAAACGATAAAGACGGCGTTGACAAAGCGATGAAATATGTTACTTGGGACAATGCGCCGCAGTCAAAGAAAGATGAACTTGAATGGCTGCAAAATCATATCCTGACTAACACATTCACGCCACATATCACGCTCGACACCCTGAAATCGCTCTCGCAGCTCTCAGCAAAGGCACTTCGCACAGTAATGATGCTTGCAGACATCAAAGCAGCTAAACGCAAAGAATCGCACGATGAGTTACTTGACCGCACAGCATCACTTATGACGGCCATTATCGGCAATGTGCTTGATGTGTCTTTGCGCACACAGTGCGATGGATTAAAAGTCGGGCACGAATTTCAAGAGCCGTTTGGCGAAGATATTGCCGATGACCTTGACAACATCAACAAAGCTCTTGACGGTGGTATTCTTTCGACTGAAACAGCAGTTGAAATGAATCCACTCGTTAAAGACCCGGTACGTGAAATGGAGCGTCTGACGGCCGAGCAAGCGGAACGACTGAAACAGCAGCAGTCAATCTTTGGCGATGATGACGGCGCAGGGCCACAGTCATTCTCTGACGGAGAGGAAGAAGATGATGACGATGCAGAAGACGGCGAGAGCAAGAAGAAGAAAGATGACAAAGGCAAAAAACCTGACAAAAAATAAATTCCGCTCAAATGAAATCTCTAATCTTCAAACAAATCACACATTCCGGCCATATTGAACGGACTGCAATCTACTTATTAGGTCTATGCGTCTATTCAAGAGAAGAACCGTATGAGCCTGACACGCCACGCCGTCAGATTGGATTTTGCGCGTTTCCGCAATATGCGCCGGAATGGGTAGAAGATGAAGATTACTATCCCGAAGAATGTAAGCATGGCAAAGAAACAAAGTAAGACCGACCCGAAAGCGCAGACATTAGCGCGAATCAAGCGCACGGAAGCATACGCGGAACGTGTGCGCACATTGTTTGCGGCGACTGTCAATGAAATACTCGCTCTGAATCGCTCTATGCCGACACTTGGCGAGGGCGAGATGTTTTCATTCGACAATGAGAGCGCAAAGAAGCAGAAAGAAGTTGAACGACTTCTGCGGCAGTTGCATTCAGTCGCAACAATGGCTATCGAAAAGGGCATCAAACTTGAATGGGCGCAAGCCAACGCAGAGTGTGATAAACTCGTTCAGTCTTGCTTTGGTAAAGAAGTGTTATCATCGCCGCAATTCACGGCATGGACGGCGCGTAACAACGCTGCGATGACGGCTTTCATCAGACGCAGCGAGAACGGAATGAATCTATCGCAGCGCGTATGGAAATCCGTCCGGCAGTTGCGCGATGAAATGGAAGTCGCAATAACTGTTTCAGTCGGAGAAGGAGAATCTGCGGCCTCTATGTCGCGGAAAGTCCGTCAATATCTCAATGACCCCGACTTGATGTTTCGCCGCTTCAGATATAAAGACCCTGACACCGGCGAATGGCGGCGCAAATGGAAGAAGCGTGTCAAAGACCCGAAGACCGGCAAAGTTACATGGATAGACTACGACAAACGCAGCTATCAAGATGAATGGACCGGCCCCGGCTATTATAAATCATCAGCTCAAAACGCAATGCGTGTCGCACGGACTGAAACGAATATTGCATACCGCCGAGCAGACCAGGCGCGGTGGGAGCAAATGGACTTTGTTCTCGGTCAGCGTGTCAATCTATCTCGCTCACATCCGAAAAAAGACATCTGCGACAAACTCGCCGGAGATTACCCGAAAGACTTTGTTTTTGACGGTTGGCATCCGCAGTGCTTTTGCTATGTTACGCCGATTCTTCTTGATGAAGCTGCAATGTCATCGCTGCAAGATATACTACTTGCCGGTGGCGATTATAAAGCGGCCTTACAGCAAGCCGCCGAGCGTATGCGCATCAAAGATTACCCTGATAATTTCAAAGAGTGGGTCAGAGAGAATGAAGACAACATCGCGCAATCTCGCGGCAGAGGCACGGAACCGTACTTTATTCGCAACAATGCGGCGGCGATTGATGAAATACTCAATCCGACCCCGAAGAAGCTCACGCCGCTTGAAATCGCGGCAAAACGACATGAAGCACGAACCCCGGAGCAAGAAGATGAAATCAAGCTCCGTTGGAAAGAGCGTCAACAGCGCATCGAAGCTGAGAAAGCCGCAGCCGAGGCCGAGCGTCAACGTGTGGCACGAATCAACTCTACTGCAAATAACGTACTCGCAACAGTCAGCAAGAGAGGATTCGATTCTCTCGGCATCAGTACGGCCGACCTTGAAGCTGCAATCAAAGCCGGTAATGCAGCGCAGATTCAGGCTCAGACGCGGACACTTGCACTCGCTATGGCCGCAAAGCAGAAACTTGTCAAGGCCACGGCCGCAAATGTGAGCAAAGTCGCAGACGGTTGGAGCGAAGTTGATAAGTCGCCGATTGAAGCGGCCCTCGCTTCAGGAGATGTGGCTAAAATCAATGCGGCCACACGCGCAGTCGCTCAATCTATCTTGCAGATGAAAAAGCAAGAGGCCGCGCTTGCCGTGACGATTCCAGATGTGCATACATGGCACGAGCATTTCACGATTGTTGAACTGCAAGCCGTGCAGAAAGCCGTTGAAGACAAAATGGCTGTCATATCTACGAAGCCGCTACACGAACAAGTCGCAGCACTCAACAAGGAAATTCAGTATGTAAGCGACCCGACATATCTCAAACCTCACAAGCTCTACCCTACTGCAAAAGTCGCACAAGATGCGTATATGCAGAAGTTGAGCGAAGTAAAACTGAAACTCGAAATCGCAGACGCTCAAGATGCAATCTCGAATCTGAAAGTATATATCAGCAGCCACCCGAAAGCGACAACAGTCGCAAACGCAGTCGCAGAAGCAGAATCATTAATCGCTTCCGGCGGCGATATTGCCACTATCAAAGCGAAGATTGACTATGCGCAGAAGCGCAAAGACATTCAGGAAAAGACCTCAGCAAAGAAGAAAATCAAAGGCAGTAAAATCGGCGAGGTTACATACAGCGAACTATCGAAGTCCCGGCAGAAAGAGTTACTTGATGCTTTCAACTCAAATACTGTTAGTGAAGTCGATGATATACTTCGCAAGCACTCTGAATCCGTTTGGCCTGACTTGGTAGAGGAAGAACGCTACTTGCTCACGAAATACACTCAAACATACTCATATCTCAATGAACCGTTGCGTAATCAATACTACTGCGGCGGCAGACCGAAATCTGAATATGACAACGATATGCCGAAAATGACTGCGGCATTAAGTCGTGTCAGAACACAGCAAGATATGGTTGTAAGACGCGGCACAAGTGATTATTTCATTCCTGAGATTGGCAAGAATTTGAGTGAGGTCGAAGTCGGCGACACATTCATTGACGGCGCATTTCTATCTACGGCGTGTCATCGGGAAAAGGGCTTTGGCGGTGCTGTCAATATGATTATATTAGTGCCGAAAGGCTCACAGGGCATATTCGCCGAACCGTTCTCTCACTATAATTGCGGCTCTTACGACTTCAACAGCAACCGTATATGGGACGGCAAAGAAAAAGTCGGGATTGGTGGCGAGTTTGAATGGATAGGTCAGCGCGGCAGTCGATTCAAAGTAATCAGGAAAAGTGGCAAAAACTTGTATCTGATGCTCATCGGTCAGCAATTCACACAACCGACCGGCAAGCCTTAATGAACGACAAAGGGGCGCATTTTCGCGCCCCTTGTTACTTGTAATATTTCTGATAGAAGTCTTTGAATCCGTCAACGGCATCTCGCATTGTGTATGCACTCTTTGCATAGCGATTAAAGAGCATCGCTTTCAGTGTTACCGGCGTGTCATCGAACTTTGCAAAGTCTTTCAACCCGACACCGATGTAATCATCTATGTATTCAGATAACATCGCGCTCGGTTTGTCGTTCTTTGCGGCTGTCAGTAACTCTTGAATCCACGTTCGTTCATAGAGCCACAGTAACGCTTTTTCACGGTCTTTGCCGTCAAATGGATTGACTTTTTCGCCGTGATAGTATCGGCAGAATTTGAGTAAGTCTTCTTTGTTCATTGGCTCTGATATTTTTGTATGAAGTTGATTACTACTTTGAGCATATCCTGAGGCAGCATATTCAGAGCTATCTTTTGCATCTCAATAGGCACACCCCACCGAGCTTCAGCGATTGAGCCGACAATCGCACCGAGAGTATCAGAATCGCCGCCATAGCTCACGGCATTACGCACAGCATCTTCAAATGAATTGCTCTGATTTATGATGTGGAAAGCAAGCGGCACACAGCCCTGACACGTTTCGTTGAAAACACCGGGGCGCGGCAAATTGTTTTCCCAATCTTGGCCGTAATAAAACCGTGCTATGTGATTGACATAATTTCCGACTACTGGCGTTTCTCGATAGTGATATATCAATTCAGCCGTTGCAACAGCACCGATTAAACCCTCTTGATGATTGTGAGTGCATTCCGCGCTTGCCATCGCATGACGCATGACATCGCTTGGCTCATTAAAAGCCCATGCAACCGGCGACACGCGCATTGCAGCACCGTTCCCGAATGAGTTGTAGGGCTGCGGGTCTTCTTCATGCAGCCACCGCGAGAAAGAACCGCCATACGCGCCCATAGGTCGCGGATATTTGTGGCACCAATACAACAAGCTATCTTTGTATGAAACACCGCGTAGGATAGCATCTGCAACGGCCACCGTGCATATTGTATCATCCGTATAACTACAATCAGGGTGAAACATCTGAAAGTTGTAGTCATTTGTGTTATTGAACTCGAATCGAGAACCGGCAATGTCGCCTATTATTGCGCCTATCATTCTATATAACCGTCATATATTGTTACACTTAATTCTGCATCATCATCTTTACCGACAACGATTCTCGGATATACGTTGTCAATGAAGAACTCGACTACTTGGCCGATTGTATCATCAGTTTCTATATATGCAGCACCGCCGTCAGTTTTCAACACATATTTAGACTGAATCTTATCTCGATACGGATGTAACTCATCATCGAAATAGTTTGATGTTGATATATATATTTTCCTCATTTTGTTAGATACTCTTTCTTCTGATGTTAGACATTCGCTGCAACTCTCCTATTCGTATTTTGCAACTCTTATTTTCATAACAATCCTTGCCTCGAATGGCATTTGTGAGCGACTTGTATTTTATGCCGATTATATCTTCCGGCACTTGTGCATATATCGCTTTCAGAGAGCCAAAGTAAAGGTCAGTCATCCCCTCGTATGGCACTTTGAAGTGAACGTGTACGACTTTCGATGATTCCATAATTGCGTTGAGTTTTAAGGTATTGCAAAGTTACGCATTTCCTCGCTAATCCTCGCATTTCAGCCGGACAAATGTGTATTTTATCAACTGAAAGCGAGAAAGTCAAATAGGCTCATCTCTCCGAGCCTATCAGGATTTAATATTGGGATATTGTAACTTATAATATCGTTCAAGAGAATCACGAAACGCAGCAATTTCAAGATTGATTAACTCCCTCAACCAAAAGCCGGGACTGTTGCCCCACGTTTCTTTTATTCGAGCGAGTTTTTCATCATCGCATTCGTTGTCAAGAGCGCAATGTAGGTCATCTATCCACGCTATCAGGTCAGAGTGATAGTAATTTGGGTGCCATGTTTCAACAAAATCAGTGACGCCACTATCATCGAATAGCTGCAATTCTGAATCAGGAAAGCTCCGGGACGTACCGACCTCTTTCCAAAGAAGTCCGTATCGAGAACTTTCAAGGCGAGTGTCAACTTTAACTATCTCGCCGGTGCTTTTCACAAGTGCTTTTTTCATTCTTTTGTTTCGATTATTTGATACCATTCAACATCAGGATTTTTCAGACCGTAAAAGTCAATCACTCCGGCTCGGTCTAAATTCCCATGATATTCAGTTTCAATTATGTGGTCAGAGCCGACTTCACGGATTCTAACTTTGAAGTGTCGCATGATTGTATATTTTAATGCGAGAGGCAGCGGCTAACGCCACCCCTCGCTGTTGATAATACTTTGTTTCAGAGATTGAATTGCTCGTTGAGGAACTGCACCATTGCGCGATTCTGCGGCATCAGAGCCGGAATATCCATTGAATCCGCTTTGTAAAGGTCAGTCGCAGCGTTATACAAATCCCATGCAGAGATGCGCTCGGAATCGTGATACTTCAGGAGCAGACTTTCAGTGAACTTTGTTATCTGCGCCTGATTGAGAGGATAGACACGATTCTCTTTGATTGTCGGGTATGCAGAATCGCATTTTACGCGAATCGCAGTCAGCATACCGATGAGAAGTAGTGCCTGTTGCGCTCCGACCTCTATCTCTTTCATGCGCTCTATCTTTTCGCGCTCGGTCACGATGATGTGCCTGGCATCTACAAGCCACGACTTCACGACATCGAGAACTTGCGGAATAGTGATTGATTCGCTCCGGCCTTTGCCACGTTCGCTGTAAGTAGCTATGTACTTGTCGGCGCAGAGCATCGTTTGATTATGGCATATCTTAACCATATTTCCGAAACCGACTTGAATGCCTTTCTGATGAAAAGCGACTGCGAGGTTAGTTGTTTTTTCTTCATCATCAAAGTCAGTGATACGGATATTTGCGAAGACACGGCGCAGTATATGAGCTTCAAATGCTCGTTCCCCGAACTGCGCCTCTACTTGTGGCAGCAGCACAACGCCGGGAGTATTGCGGTCTTTGTTCTGCGCGGCGAAGAGGTCATAAACCTCAACGTTGTATCCGAGATTGTTACACTCGCTGATGAGCGTTTGCAGCAGCTCAAAGTGGTAGATTCCACGAAAAGGCTTGCCATAAACATCATTTTCGCGGTGTGTGCGCTCTAACTGTTCGAGTGAAAGCGTCTGAACTTTCGCCTTGTCGAAGTCGAAGAGTTTGTTTTCGAGAGTTGATTCAGTAATCATTTGCGTTGTATGTTTAATTGTTGTACTTTTTCTTTTTACAATAGTTCGGTAAAATTTGCATATTCAATTGAATATCAATAAGATGCAATAACAATTCAATATCAATGCAAACTATTGTGTATCAGTGCGATACAGCTATGCCTGCTCAAAAATTACCGAACTGTTGTTTTTAGATTTTATAGGGATAAAAACTCGTATCATTTTTTGTCTGCATATAGGGCAAATTGGCTCAGGCTCATATTTGAATCTTCGAGCGGTCTTGGGGTGTTTGTCATTCGGGCACTTATATGTCCGATTCATTTCTCTTGACATAGTATTTAGAATTTATCGACTGACAGCCCTTTTGAGGTCATCGAGAGTGAGAATCCGGCATTAGTGAGTTGCTTGATAACACTCGCGTTGCTCTGATGAATGAGAATTGCGTATGTGTGCGAGTAGTTATCATTAACCGGCACGTTGAACGACACGGTGATTGAGTTGCTTTTGCTGATGATGCTGATAGCTTCAGCGAGAAATCCGGGTTTCATTTGCGTTGAGATTGAGGGTTGATGATTAGAAGTCAGCTTTGAGTTTGAGAAGACGCAGGCACTCTTTCAATTCGCTGTCGGTGTACTTGCTTGCCATCTCTGTTGAGATGCAGTTGAGATTCGCGGCTAACTCGATAGCTCTCTCTCGGCTCACTTTAATTATTTTCTTTCTGATTTTCATTTTCAGTACGTGTTAAGTATTGTTTAATGATGCAAAGTTATAGACTATCCTAATAATAGGCAACTTTTTCAGCAATTATTTTTCAAGAAAA
This sequence comes from Muribaculaceae bacterium Isolate-013 (NCI), assembly GCA_004102785.1. Classification (GTDB taxonomy): domain Bacteria; phylum Bacteroidota; class Bacteroidia; order Bacteroidales; family Muribaculaceae; genus UBA7173. Next base: position 27,464 of record SCEJ01000004.1, on the reverse strand, counting down.
ACTTAGCGAAAAGCCTATATCTCTTATAGGTAGCCATATAGGAGAAGAAAAAGTTTTAAGAATTTTCAGTGCTTAATAGGTATTATATCAAAAATTTGCGCTACCTTTGCGCTTAAAGAATATTCTAACTCCATTTCAACATTGCAATGAAAAAGAAACTCATCGCGGTATTGACCGTAAAATGTAAGTCATTCGGACTTACCCCAAAAGCTATCGAAAATCTCGCAGAACTCGGCGCAGCAGAACTCAAGGACGATGCGACCGAAGAAGATATAGCCGCAAAAGCGGATTCGCTTGTACCCTATGCAAAGGCGATGCAGGGGGAGATTACAAGGAAGACGCGCAAATCATCTACCGAGCCATCTGATGATGAGGGCAGCGGAGAGGAAACGACCGGCACCGGCGAAGCAGCAGAACCGGCATGGATGAAGAAATTCAGTGAGCGACTTGATGCTCTCGAAAGCGAGAATCAGAAGCTCAAAGCCGAAAAAGCCGCAACTGAACGCGCCGCACAAATCGCCGCCGCAGCCAAGAAGCATGGAATCCCCGACTTTATGGCGAAACGTCTTCACATCGCAGACGATGCAGACATTGAAACAGAAGTCGCCGCTTTCAAGCAGGAATTGGTTAACAACTCTCTCGTGCCTAAAGGCCAAGCGCACGAACCAGGCAAAGACGCGACCGCCGACAAAGAAGCGGCGCGGGCGTGGGCGAACTCGCTCCCTGACAACAATTTGGCCTAATGTTTAACCCCTCTTAATTCATCAACAAATGGCTATTGAATTTAAGAAACAGTCGTATGCCGGGCATTTCCCTGAAATATGGCGCGGAGAGGCAAAGATTCTCCCCGGTGGTTTCAGCCCGAAGAAAGAGATACAGCCCGGCACTGTGTTACGCCGTGCCGTTCCGCTTTGTGTTGACTTCGATGAATTGAGCGCGGCTATCTGCAAGACCGTTAAGGTACTTGCCGGTGGCACGACCACCAAACCGCGCATTCCGAAAGGTCATTACTTCTCTGTGGGCGATTCCGTCACCAAGCACGGCGACTATTCAAAACTTGTCGTAATAACCGGCATTGACAAAAGTAATACCGAATACGACACTCTCACGCTCCAGAGCGCATACACCGGCCTCGCCGAGAATGACGTGCTTGTAGAGGGCGCATCTAACGGCGAGGGCGAGAAAGCAACAATCGCTCCGGCTTATGAGCCGAATATGATTATCGGCGCAGAAAAGAATTGGGACGGCAAAGGTCTTCTGACCATTGATGCCGCCTATGATGCCGTAGTGCTGATTCCCTCGCTCGAAGACACGCCCATGCTCCCCGAATGGCTCAACGGCGTATGCCTGAAAAACAATCCCAACATTCTTTACATCAAACAGTAAATCGCTATGCATGATGAAATACTTTACAGCTCTATCTTTGGCGAACTGACCCGTCAGATTCAGATTCGCTTTGATACGGCTTCGGAGATGCACAAGCGCATCTTCGACAATGTGATTTATGAGCGATTCCTTGATTGGGATTCGCCGACAATCGGCCTTGACATCGAAGAAATCATCGGCCAGTACAACATCACAATCGCCGCCCCGACTATCGGTGAGAACTCGAAAGAGGCAATCATCGGCTCGGAGGGTTTGCAGACGCTCAAAGAGCGCATCGTGCGCCACGCGCTCACGCTGCCTATGCTCGACACTACATATCGCAAAATCTTGCAGTTGCTTGATTCCAAGTCGCTGTCTGATGCCGCGAAGAAAGAGCAGCTTGTCAAACTTATGTGGGGCGATGTAATGACTGTTGTCAACGCTATCCACGGCAAACTCGATATGATTTTCCTCGGCTGTCTATCCAACGAGGGCAAATTTGAACTCAACGCCACTACTAACCCCGAGGGCGGTGTTCGCGGCGTGATTGACATGAATCAGCCGGACGAAAACATTGCGACCTCGAAAACCGCGTGGACGGCTGCAAACATTGACACTGTGGATTGCTTTGAGGACATTCAGCAGATTCTCGAAGCAGCACAGGACAAAGTTACGCTCTCGAAGATTCTTTGCGCTCCGTCCAAAATCGCCTATATGTGTCGCTCGAAGAAGCTGAAGCAGATGATTTTCGGCACCGACAAATCTTCAAGCGTCCTTTTGCTCCGGCACATCAACGAATGGATGCAGTCTAACGACTTCCCGGTGTTTGAGCAAATCAAGCGTCAGGTGCGCATTCAGAAAGGCCGTCAGTACACGCCCTATACTCCGTGGAATGCCGACAATCTCGTATTCGTTCCTGACGGCAAGCTCGGACTTGTCAAGAACGCCTGGGCGACAAACGAACTCAAAAAAGAGGCCGGTGTCGCTTACTCCAACTACGGACGCATTCGCGTATCGCAGTGGGGCGTGGGCGAAACACAGAACTCCAACGGCGTTGAGTTTACCAAGGCCGAATCGCTCTCGCTGCCGGTTATCACTGAAATGAACGGCATCTACACCCTTAAAACCGCGCAGTAATCGTGAAGAACATCGAAGCATTAAGAACGCTTTGCAACGCGATTGCCAACACGTTTTACCCGGACACTGCAACACTTGAATTTGCTTTGTTCAATCAAGGCGTGGAAGCACAAGCCGAAGCAGCCCCGAAAGACCATGAAATCTTTCGGGCTGCCATTGGCTTGGTAAAAGGTTACGTTGAAAGCAGCCGTTCAGAGGGAGGCATATCAACTGCCGTAATGCAAGATGCGGTTGAAAAATCGCTCGTGCATTGGTGTAATTTCTACGGCCTTGATGTGGCAGATGAATTGAGCGACTTCGTGCGCGTAATAGATGACGGCTCTAATATGTGGTGATATGAAGACCAACGGCACATTGTCATATCAGACACTCACCGCTCCCGGTGTGAATGAATACGGCGAACCGATTCCGGCACAGTCTGAATGGAGTGCGCCGGTGGCCTGCTTAATCAAGACCAACACCGACAATCGCAAGGGTGTGTATGAGGACGGCGAATTTCGGCAAGCATCATTCACGGTGCTACTTGAATCACAAGAACTGCCGGACTTCGGAAGAATCAGACTTACCCGGCATTCAGAATCGCTCGGCGAGTATCGCATAATGACACGTGAACCGTTTCCCAACTTCGGGAGAATACAGATAATGGTGTAATGGCTCAAACTACGCAGACACACGGCAAATACAAAGGCGTGTTGGTGTCGAAGACCAACACAAAAAAGATATACGCCAAATTGCAGATGCAACGAAAGAAGCTCATTCAATATCTCGTTGAGAAACTTTCGTACATCGGCGAGGCGTGTGTCAAAATTGCACGTGATAATGGCGATTACAACGACATCACCGGCAATCTAAGGTCTTCTATCAGTTACGTTGTGTTGAATGACGGTGAAGTAATGTCAGGCGGCAATTTTGTAGCGAAGCAAGTTGCGCCCGGCTACAAAAAGGTAAAACGCACTCGCAAACTCAAAGACGGCACAGTCAAAGAGTATATGGCCAATGTAAAAGTTGGAGGTGACGGAGTTAAAGGTCAACAAGATGGCGAGGCTCTTTTGGAACGGCTCAAAGCAAAGTTTCCGTGGGGCGTTGTGCTTATCGTTTGCGCCGGTATGGAATATGCCGCCTTTGTTGAAAACGTGCATCACAAGCGCGTCCTGATTGATGCGGAACTTGAAGCCGAAAAACTATTCAAACAGCTACTCGGCAAAATCGTGAAAGAGGCATGAAGACGGAGAATGAAATTGAGCGCGACTTTTATACGCTTGTCAAAAACAGTGACCTCGGCGCAGCGATTCGCGGCACAGTGTACCGTAGCGAGATGCGCCCTGCCAATGCTGACAGCGAGGACTTGATTGTGAAGTTTCTCGCCGGTACTGATGAGCAGATACAGACCGGCACCGTAATTCTCAATATTTACGTTCCTGACATTGATTTTCAAGACGGCCGCAAAGTCGAAGACAAAGAACGAATCGGCACGCTCCAATCGCTTATAAGAGAGTTTATCAAAAATTGCGATAGTGTCGATTACGACATCAAGTCTGACGGCACACCATACTCCAGCCAAAATCCTGACATAGAGCAGCATCTAATAGTTTCAAGAATTAAATTCAAACGATTTTCAAACGAATAGTTATGAAGAAGAAAAAAATCATAATGTCGTGGTCGGAAAACATCGTTGAAGTCGGTTTCACCGGTGAAAATGATGCAATGGCCGCTGAACTGTTTTCGGTCGGCACAATCAACGACAAATCGACTTCGCTCACGACCTCTGACGGCGACACGCTGACTGCCAAAGCGTCCGGCGGCATTACCGTAGCCGAGGAAGAGGGAGAGCCGACTCTCGAAGTGACAACCCGTGTCAAGGAAATGGACTTTGACACCGAGCATCTCTTCACCGGCGCGGAAGAGAACGAAGACGGTGAGCTTGTTGTCAAGAGCAACAATGTCGAGAAAGAGTTTTCGCTCAAAATCACGCCAAAGAATATCGGTGCAAAGGGTCTGAAAGCCCGCCGTTGCCACGTGAAATTCCGTCCCGGCTCGTCCGAAGAAGAAGGCTCGTATGTTGACCTCACATTCAAGATTCTGCCCTGCGAAGACGGCGAACTCTATCGCTATTTCCGCGTGAAGAAGACTGACAAGGAAAACATCAAACTCGCTTCCGACATCATCGCAGCACAGCCCAAAGCATAACCCGGTATGACCCTGACACGCGGAAAGACGCCCTTTCGAGTTGGTAGGTGAAACTCGCATTTGCGCCGCAGCATAGTTGGCCATGCGCTCACCGTCATAGCGAGATACAGCCGTTCGATTCGGCTCGGCGCACTAATATCATTATCAACAGCAATGAACGACTATACCACCGTTGAGAGCCGCGTTGCAGCGACAATCCTTGAACGCAGCACCGGCACGATAGAGATTGACGGCACGACTTATGAAATCGCGCCTCCGTCAATGGCTACCCTCATACTCGTTTCTGAAATCATCTCTACATTCCCGATTGTGGAGAAAGTGGACGATAAAGACCGTATATATTCGGCCTTGCACTACGCAAAAGACTTCAAACAACTCGGAGATATGGCCGCAGTGCTGATTCTCGGTGCAAAGAATCTGACCGAGCGGCGAGAGCGCATAATTGAGAAACGCCGCTTTTTCGGTCTATTCAAACGCCGGAAGAAGATAGTTGAAACGGTTGACCGCCGAGCTGAACTCGCAAGCGCAATTCTTCTCAACGTGCGACCGAAATTGCTCTATGATGTTATCATCGAACGGCTCAAACAGAATGAGATAACAACTTTTTTCGCCATTACCACTTCCCTGAACGCCGCAAACATTCTAAAACCGACAAAAGAGGAAGTGGTAAACTCAACGACAGCATCTGGGCCACAGTTTTAGGAATCGCAAAGACATTCGGAGTAACGGAGAAATACGCGCTCTATGAAATCAGTTTTGCGAATGCCCTACTATACAGCCGAGCTGTGCCAATGCCCGGCGATTCAGAAGAAAAGGCAGATGCTCCGCTCTACGATGCAAGCAAAGACGCAAACAATGACATTGATTTATCTGATGATGCAGATGATGAAATAATAGTGAAGAAATGAAGACTGATGACGGACTTTCATTTGCGAGTGCAATAGACACTTCCGATTTTGATGCCGGCCTGAATCACATTGAAAATCGGATAAGTGAAACTGCGTCCTCTATTGAGGGAGAGTCGGCGCGGATTCAGTCTTTATTCTCTGACATTCCGAAGATAGATTTTTCGCCGCTTGCAAATATGGCCTCGCTTGATGATGTTGAGATTGGCTTTCAGCAAGTCGCACGTGTAATCGAAACGAACCGCGAGGCTCTGACCGAACTCGAAGCGAAATACCGCGAACTGAAAACCGCTTGCGGAGAAGCGTACAACGCCGGAGATTTTGACAAGTCAGTTGAATTGTCAAATGAAATGCGTGCCGTTGAGCAAGTAATGAACGCCCGGAAACGCGCTATCAGAGAAGCCGAAAAATACGATGAAGAACTCGTTAAAATATGCTCTGACCTGAACAAAGAGGCCGCAGCCGCCGACAAGGAACGTCAGAAGCAAGAAAAGGCCGCTGAAGCCCTCGCCAAGAAAGAAAAGACAGCAGCGACATTGCGCACTCGCATTCGTGAGTTGACAATGGAAGCTGCGGCCTTGCGCGATGCAGCGCAGCAAGAGGGCGTTGAGATAGATAAAACGACCGGGCGTTATCGTGAAATCATAGAAGAACTTGGCCGTCTTCAAGACATTCAGGGCGATATTCGCGCCGCCGGAAGTGTCTTTGCCAATGATGAGAATCAGTTTGCCGGTGTTATATCAGGCTTAACCGGCCTATCGGGCGCATTTTCTGCCGCACAAGGCGCAGTAGGACTATTCGCCGGAGAGAATGAGCATCTACAAGAGATAATGCTCAAAGTGCAGTCCTTAATGGCTATCACTATGGGATTGCAGCAAGTGCAGCAGACCTTAAACAAAGATTCTGCCTTTTCGCTTGTAACGCTGAACTCTCTCAAAAAGATGTGGAACAAGTTGCTCGGCACAAGCGCGACCGCGCAACAGCAAGAAACAGCCGCGACAGAATCAGCAGTCGCGGCACAGACGGCACACGCTACCGCCACCGCGACAGATGCCGCCGCTACTGAAGCGGACACAGCAGCAACCGAAGCAAACAATGCCGCGACCGCTACCGGCACGGCTACGACCGGCGCAAGCACAACCGCGACACAAGCATCAACAGCCGCGACAAACGCGCATACCGGCGCAATGGTGGCCGGAACTGTTGCAACAAAAGCGATGTCGGTTGCAATGCGCGTTCTGAAACTCGCGCTTATCTCAACCGGCATCGGTGCGCTCATTGTACTTGTCGGCGAACTTGTGTCTTGGATAACAGACCTTGTAACCGCCGAAGATGAAGCGACAAAGCACACAGAAGACCTCAACAAAGTACACGAAGAGGCCGGTAAGACCTACGCCGAAGAAAAGATTGCGCTTGAAGACAATATCAAGGCGTGTCAGACATTCAAAGGCACAAAAGAACAAGAGAAGAAAAAAGTCGATGAGTTAAATTCCAAATACGGCGAGGCTCTCGGCTATTATGATTCTCTTGAACAATGGGAGCGCGTACTAACAGAGCGTGGCCCGGCTTACTGTAAATTGATGCAGTTAAAGGCCGAGCGTCAAGGCATTCTTAACAAATACGTTGAATCGTATTGTGAATTGCTTGCCGTGCAGCATAAGGCCGAGAACGGCGATTATGATGCTTGGTACAGAACGAAAGCCGGTGACCTCGCCAACCGTGAAAAGGAGATTGCGAAACAGAAGAAACTCACCGACCAATGGGAGGCCGATTTACGCCGTCAAGATGCTATAATTGAGCAATTCCAAAAAGACAACAATCTTGATGAAGTCCATATTGACCCGAAAGCGAAGAAAGTAACAAGTAGCACCAAAGGCAAGACTTGGGACCCGAAAGCTGCCGCACGTGAACAGCGCAAACTTCTCAATCAATTCAAAGCAGAAGTATCAAAATACATTTCCGACACAAACAAGGCTCTCAGTCAAAATATGATTGACGGCATGGAAGCCGGATACGAAAAAGAACTTAAGGTAATTCGTAAAAACGCATTCGACCGCGAAGCCGCTTGGAAACAGTCGTTACTTGACCTCGCCGCCACAATGCGCGATAACACGCACGCAATCTTTATGTCGAAAAAAGGTGCGACCGAAGATGCTTGGGAGAGCAGCGATGAGGGTAAACGCTCACTTGAAGACTGGGTTAATGAGTTGTTGAAAAACGAAACTATACGCGGCAACTACGAACAAGGATTAAACGACATTCACGAATCAGTCAACAAGCAATTCGCATCCGTCCGCGAGAAATATATGAATCAACTCATTGATGAGTTTGGCTCATACAATGATAAGTTTGATAAACTCACCATTGAATGGCAAAAGAAAATCGCGTTTGTCGGCAAGATGGCTCCCGATATGCTGCCGGAAGCGATTAAACAAATGGAAGAAGCATTTGCGAATCTTGATGCTGACAAGTTCAAGAAATCCATAAATTGGGATGTGGTGTTCGGAAATCTTGATGAACAATCACTGCAAGCGTTGCAGTTCTCACTTGACAAGGTAAAAGCATACTTTGAACGTGAAAAGGATTCGATGAGCGTTGAGCAAATCAAGACTTTTCAGGAAGCGATTACAGCAATGGAAGATGAGATTGCCTCACGCAATCCGTTCACGGCCTTACACAAGTCTTTCTCGGATATTTCAACCGCGAAAGATGAACTTGTGGCCGCTCTCGGTGAACTTGCCACGGCTCAACGAGAACTGACCGCTGCCGAGCAAGAATATGACGCGGCACTCGCAGCAAAAAATGAGATACTGACACAGATTGACAACGGCGAACTCGCGGAAGACTGTGAAGAACTCAATGCAGCAAATAGTCGGCTTGCATCATCTACAAGGACGCTGGCAACAGCGCAAGAGAAGAATGCGCAGGCCGAGCAACGCACTTTGAATGCCCGAAACAAGGTAACACGCTCTTACAAGACTTTCGCCGGTAATCTGAAATCGGCTACCGGCGTTGTTACTGACCTCGGCGGCAAATCGTCTAAACTCGCACGCATATTCTCTGATGACATTGCAGACGGAATGGATAAGGCACTCGGTTTTATTGATGAGGTAATGGACGCTGCAAGCGATGTTATTTCAGAAATTGGAGATGTAGGCAAATCTGTTGCGAAAGGTGTTGAAGCGACTGTTGACGGCGTTTCGCAAGGAACGCAAGCAGCATCGCAAGCAGCCGCAACCTCAATATCGACCGTTGAGAAAGCATCAATCATTCTGACTGTCATATCTGCCGCGTTGCAGATAGCCACGGCCATAGCCAATCTATTCAATAACGATGATGAGAAGCAAGAAGAAATAGAACGTCTTCAGGAACGCATTGACCAACTGCAATGGGAACTTGACAATGCAGATGCGGTACGCTTACGCCAAAACACGACTGACGCGCTACAAAAGTTGAAACAATGCTATGCAGAAGCGACAGCAGAGATTTTACGGCTTCACGGCATAACCGAAAAATCCTCTTATTGGGCGCAGTGGTTCGGACGTGCAAGATATAGCGCGGACATATACGCGAAAAGCATAGAGAAGATTGCCGAATATTGGGGCAGTGTAAGTTACACCGCCGACAAAGCTCTCGGCTCGAAGAAATATGATGAAGGCCGCGACCGGCTTAAAAACCTCGCGGAACAACAGATACTTCTTCAGCGGCAAATCAATGAAGAAAGCGATAAGAAAGATTCTGACAGCGGCAAAATTCAGGATTGGAAGAATCAGATTGCGGAACTTTCCGCAGAAATGGCAACAATCATCAATGAGATGCTTGAAGATATTATCGGCTACACCGCCGCCGATATGTCAACGACACTCGGTGATGCTTTCTTTGAAGCCGCAGCAGCCGGAGAAGACGCAATGGAAGCGTGGGGCAAAAAGACCAATGAGATTGTAGCCGACATTCTGAAACGAATGCTTATAACACAGTATCTTGAACCTCAAATCGGCAAGATATTCGACAAATACAAATCACAGTGGTTTGGCTCTGACGGCTCTTTCAAAGGCATCAATGCCGTTATCAACAGCGCGGATAATCTCGCCAACGATATAAATCAAGTCGGGGAGAATTTCAACGCGGTTTGGAACGGGCTATCCGGCTCACTCGGCAAATGGTTTGAAGATGATTCTGAACGCTCCGGCTCTGAACGTGGAATCGCAACGGCATCTCAAGATAGCGTTGATGAAAACAATGCCCGACTGACAACGATTCAAGGCCATACGTACACGCTCGTTCAAGGCGTATCGGAACTCAACGCCACCAGCACGCAGATTCTCGACAAACTCACCAACATAGATGACAACACGAAAACAACAGCCGAGAAAGTAGATACGATGCAGAAAGACGTAAAATCGCTGAAAGATACAGTCGAAGACATTTCCACAAAAGGAATAAAACTCAAACCGTAAACGCAATGAATGATTTAATCAAATCCATACAATCCGATTGGGTCAAGGCCAAAGCCAAAGCGCAGAAAAAGTGTGAACGCGCCGGACGGCTTGATGTGGCGCAAAAACTCGCCACGTGTCAGATGTTCGCCGGATATGAAGACCTCGAAGATTTAATCAGGCTGATGTTCACACCGCAAGGCATTGAGTTTATGACTTCGTTTGACTTTCCGGACATTGACTCATTCCGAAAGTTCAAGCCGTACAATCCTGAACGATTCGGCGTATATATCGACAGCGGCCATATCTCGCTCACAGAAGCGCGTAATGTCTTTTTGGTTGGAGATACTACCGCAGAACTGAAATATCGTCAGACCGCGCGTAATCGCGCCTATCTGATGTGTGGCGCACGCGCTACGATTGTCGCTTCCGGCTATTCAGTGGTAAAAGTGGAAATAGACCGCCATTCATCAATCGCTCAACTTGTAACAGACCACGCTATTGTGTTATGAAAAATCTTCTATTCATAGACGGCAAAGACGCATTCATCGAATACGGCGTATTTGTGGAGCAGTATGGGTACAAACAACTCATACAGTTTGCCGCATTCAAGAAGATTGACACAACGGATTGGCCTGATGAAGACGGAATCGAAGCCGACCTTACAGACCCGAAACTTGACACGCGCAGTTTGCAGATTCAATTCTGTATTACCAATATACGATATGCCGAAGACTTGTTTGATGAACTCTCAATCGGAGCATACCATACGTTTGAGTTTAGGCAACTCGGCAAGACCTACAAGTTGCGAATGACCTCAAACGGCACATTCAAATCTTTCATCAAACTTGGCAAACTCTCTCTGACATTTTCAGATGACTTCCCGGTTATCCCTACCGGCACGCACTATGCGCTCGGAAAATCAGGAATCCGGCAAGTCGGGTTTGAGATAGACGGCATAGACATATCGCAATTCGGCTCATTCGTACTTGACGGCTCGGAAGACAGCATCCGCAAGGCCGCCAACACGAAAGACAATCTAAAAATATCATCAACGGCATCTGCCGGAGTGATATTCGATGCGTCTTCCTTACGGTTTAAGAGCAAGGACGTAACCCTGAAACTTCTGATTGATGCTCCGAACATCACAGAGTTTTGGAAGCGGTACAACGGCCTATTCGCGGTCATTCTAAAACCCGAAAACCGCAACTTCTATTATGCGCAGCTCGGCAACGAATATGAGTGCTACTACAAGAATATGAGTGTGTCAAAATTCGACATTCTACGTTCCGGCAACGTGTGGTGTGAATTTTCAGTTACGCTCGTATTTACAGATTACCGGCCTGTCGGACAATATATGCTACTCGCGCATGAGGACTTCGATTTGGTTGAAGTGCTTGTGTCAGGCGAACCGACACTAATCAGAATCAGACCGAAGCGTGGTATCTCATTACTCATTGCAGAAAGCGGCGAGTATATCGTGGTTGACAATAACGACAACGAAACAAAAATATTTCTTAACGACTAATCCCCCAACGAATGGCAGACAACAGAAAACGACTATCGGAATTGCCCTCAAGCACGAACACTGACGGCCTTTACACGCTCGGAGTGGACGCGCAGAATGAGGGCGTTAAGATTCCACTCGGAGACATAGTAAACTCCGTCAGAAAACCCGCTACTGACGCACAGACAGCAGCGGCCAATGCAGTTAAAGCAGCGAATGAAGCAAAGGCACAAGCCTCCAACGCACAAAGCAATGCGAACACCGCTATTGAGAGAGCCGGTACGGCTAAATCGACCGCAGAATCAGCACAGCAGACCGCACGTGAGGCAGTGAATGCCGCGAACTCTGCCATTGACAGTGCAGGTGCTGCAAACGAAACGGCGCAAAATGCGCTTGATACAGCACAAGCCGCACTTGACGCTACCAGCTCAACTTCTGAGGGTACAAAAGACCTCATTGCGCCACGTCTTTTCATCAACGCACAGATGTTGCTTGGACTTTCCGGCGACAGCACTCTTGCTACCGTTATCGGTTTGCTTGCCGCACATAAAGACGCGGCAATGATAAAGCAGCAAGGCGTTGTAATTACATTCCTCGGCGAATCCGGCTGGGAGTGTTGGCAATTTGTTTGGCGATTGAGAGCCGGACAAGTACGGCCTCCCCTCGACATGGATATGTTTATTCGCCCTACTTCTTGGAAAAAGTTTGGCGGCTCGGCGACTGTCGGCAACTGTTACAATGTTACGGTTGATGAACCGAAAGCGCAGGGTTACTACACTCTTGAAGAAGCAATCGCAAAGACATACGAAAAAGGCTATACCAACATCGGCATTCAGATTACATTCTCAATCGCCGACAAGTCGTGGAAAACGTATCAGTATATCGGCGGCGACAATTCCGAAGAAAACTTCAAGAACCCCGGCAACTGGCTCGACCTCGCCGGAATGACTGCCGGTGCGGAAACGCTTATCAATGTTGACGCGCTTTGTGGCCCGTGTGTGTCGGCGACATATTACACGCTCGAATATGCCATTGCCGCTATTGTCGCACTCAAAGCATCGACCGGCATAGACTACGCAAAGAGCGGCCTCGTTATAACGTATCAGACCGGCGAACACTCCTTTGAAACAATGCAGTTTCAAAGCACAGTCGGCAACTTCGGTGAGGCCGCATTGTGGAAGCCATTCGGCAATGGCGGAGGCTCGACTATTGAAACGAAAGATGAGCCGTCAGAGGGTGGCAAAGACGCATTCAGCACCGGCGGCGCATACACTTCAATCCCTGCCGACATTCAGATAAACACCGACACAGAGGGCGTTGTGAAGATGCAGCTTGTCAATGCCGGTGGTGAGGCTGTCGGCAATGAACGACAGTTTGCAGTCGGCACCGGTGGCGGCGGTCAGACCGGCCTCATTCTTGAAATCACGCCGAAAGAATCACCACTTTACGGCCAGGCCAACGGAACACTTATTGCCGAATGCGCTATCACACTGAAAAACGGTGCGGACTTTGAAAGCGGCATCGTTGAGAAAGTGGAACTCTACGACCGCGACACAAATCAGTTGCTCGAAACTTACCGGCTCAACAAGGCCACATCCGCAGACAAAGAAACATTCGACTTTGCCTTTGATGTGTCGCGTTACTTCACGCTTGCATCGCAGCGCAAATTCAGATTCATTGCCTACGATGACAGCGACCGCACGGCATCGCGCAATATCAACGTTACAGCCGTTGACCTCACAATCAAGTCTGAACAGACCTTGAACTATACGGCTTCAACAGCAATCCCCGTAGGCAGTCAGAGCGCAAAGACGCTGCCGATGTACCGTTTCCCGAACAATGCAAGCGACAAAGGCATTCTTTGCACGACTGAAATATTCATTGCCGGACAATGGAAGACGCTCGGCACGGCTACCGTTACCGACAGTTTCGCACATTCTATCACGATAGACCCGAAAAACTGTTGCGGCTCTGTGCTGACACACGGCGCATATCCGCTCCGAATCCACGGCGAAGATATTGCGTCCGGCGTTGTCGGCAACTATCTTCATACCGCAGTAATGGTTGTGGATTCATCAAACACAACCCCGATTGTCGTTTCCCGGTGGTATTCCGAGAAACAAAACGGTGAAGTCAAGCAGTACGAAAGTATCTCTATTGACTTCGCGGCCTACTCCACGGCCAACAGTCAAGTTTCGGTTGACATAGTAGAAACAATCGGCAATGTGCAGACTGTAAAGCGCAGCACGCTTGCAAGCCGAAACACCACTTACAACTATTCGCAGCGCGTACAAGGCCACAAAACAGACGGCTCTGTAACAATCGGGCTGACTGCAAAAATTGGCTCTGTTGCTTCCGAAAAAGCGACATTCAAAGTGTCAGGCTCATTACTGAATATCGAATCCGTATCGGCACAGTTGATTCTTGATATGGATATGTCAACTCGGAGCAATGCCGATTCCGACAAAACGATAACCGATAGCGGCTATACTCTCACCGTCACCGGCTCGAACTATGCCACTAACGGTTTTGTCAAAGACACTTTTGGCAAAGAAGAATACGGCACTGAATCCGACACCGGCATTATGGCCTTGCGTATCGCCGAGAACGTGAAAGGCACTCTGAATTATCCGATGTTCAACGTGTCTTCAATCGAAACAAACGGCGCGGCAATTCAATTCCGCGTACGCACGAAGCACGTTGCAGATGATTCTGCCCGGCTTATATCGTGTATCGGCAACGGCATCGGATTCTATCTCACAAGTAAGCACGTTGTCTTCACTACCGACAACGCGGCCACCGTTGCGCATACAGCAACCGGCGACCTGAAAGATGACACGCTTACAGACATAGCAATCGTAATCAAGCCGACAAGTCAGGCACCATACGCCGGAATCGGTGTAGTTGAACTCTACCTTGACGGCGAACTTTCCGGCTCGTGCTACTATGAGCAGGGAGCATTCAGCAGACACGCAACACCGATAACCTTTGACGGCACACACGGCGACTTGTATCTCTACAATATTCGCGCTTGGGAGACTTATTACAGTTTTGAGCAGTCTTTCAACAATTATCTTCTCAAAGTCACTGACAGCGAGGCGATGATACGCGAATATGATATGAACAACGTAATGGCCTCGCAAGCTGCCGAGGGCAAACCGGCACGTAGCATTCCGCAGATGTCGGCATTGCTCGACAGAGGCATACCGTGCCTTGTGATGTGCAAATCGAAATCCACTGAAGATGTACCCGACAATTACCCGGATTATCTTGAGGGTCTGAACGGCGATAAAAAAACATCTCGCTTGCTCGATTGGTATTTCTACATTCCACAGCCGTGGCGAAATATCATCATCGAAGACCTGCCGACAACGAATCAGGGTACAACATCTTCAATGCGCCCAATCAAGAACAAGAAAGGCAAGACAAAGAAAGCGCGTGTGAGAATGATGTACGACCGCGATTATATTCTTGCAAACTACCCAGAACACATTGCCGAGTATGACTTCCTCGCTGACCTCGCATCGAAAAAACTCATACAGATTACGCCAGGCTCAACGCCGACAAATATCTTCTGTATCAAGGTGGACTATTCAGAGAGCGGCGGCGCGAACAATGGCGCATCCACCAATCTCTACAATGACCTTTCACGCGCTCTCGGCTCAAAATATATGACCCCGGCGCAGAACGCATACACCGGCGAATATGAACTGAATCCGTGCATTTCCTCTATACCGTGCGCGTTGTATCGTACCGACCCCAATTCGCCGGACGCGACATCTCCGTCTTACGGCTACTTCCACGCGAAAGGCAATCTCAATCACGATAAGGGCGATGCCGGAGTGTTCGGCTTTGAGAAAGTATCGGGCTATAACAAAGACTGCCTCAATTACGGCGACTTCACAGAACTCATTGCAGAACGTAATCAGACACTCGCACAATTCGCGGCCACACTCGACAAATCGGCATGGAACACCGAAGAAATCCATGTGTTGAGCGAGTTTTGCGGTCCCAATCACAAAGTGTTCCGCTATCTGAACGGCGCGTGGACTGAAACGACCGGCACGATGACTTACAGCGGTGGCCGTTGGCGCATTGTCGGCGATGTTGTCAATCCGGTTGAGAACTACGAACTCCGGGCATACAACGCGCTCGATTGGTTTCAGGGCGTGAATACGGTTGATGATATGCTCACGCCCGATGATAAAGGAAAACCGATTTGGCTCACATACTTTGAGAGCCGATATCCAGATGATGACGCGCTCAATGAAGCCTACGAAGACGGACGCAAAGTGCCTTATACACTTTTCAAGTGGCTTGAATGGTGTCAAAAGTGCAATCAGAATCTCACCGCCGCTGACGGCAATATCACGATAGACGGAGAAAGCGTTTCAGGCACACGCGAAAACCGTTTGCGCAAATTCCAACGCGAGCTTCACAAGGTTGCAAACGTGCATTCGATGATTATGTACCACGTATTCACCGACTATCTTGCAGCCGTTGACCAACGCGCAAAGAATATGATGCTCGGATTCTATCTTGACCCTGACGGCGTTGTACGTGCGTACCTGAATCACCTCTATGACGGTGATACGATTCTCGGCTCTGACAACGACTGCGGCCTCACGATTCCGGCAGAACTCGACCCGAACAATGACCCCAACGGCTACTATCAAGGCCACGATTCGGTACTGTTTACGCAGCTTGCAAAAGCCGATTATATTTGGTTATCACCGTACACCGGCGCAAGCGACACAAACGACCAAACGAAGACCGTAACCGTAGCGTCTGTTGCGGCCGCAATGCGAACAGTGCAACTTGCAAACGGCCTACGTCCTTTCTCGCCGCAAGGCATTGCAAAGTATTGGATAACCGACCGCTTGCAGAAATGGCCGAAACTCGTATCTTCTTATGACGGCATAAGAAAGTATATCGAAAATTCGGTATCTAACGACAATTATTTCTTTGCGTTGCACGGTCTTTCAATCCAACGACTGCAAGACTTTGTGGCAACTCGCTTCCGCTATCGTGACGGATTCTATCAGTGCGGCGACACATTCGCTTCGGCTATGCAGATGCGATGCACCGGCACCAATATGAGCGTAACGATAACCGCCGCAAAGCCAGGATTCTTCGGAATCGGCGTTGACCAAGCGAATGCCGCGCGTGAAAGTGTCTATCTGAACGCCGGAGAAAGCGCGACACTACACACCGGCAATACAAACCTCGGCGGCGGCGTGATGCTCTATATTTTCGGTGCTGACCGCATCGGAGAACTTGACATACGCAACGCCACTCCGAAACAGCAAGGTTGGGATATATCGCAACTGACACTGTTAAAGAAACTCATTATCGGCGGCGCAAATCACACACCAGCCACCAATACCGGCGAAGAACTTGCAACTCTCAACCTCGGGCAGCTTCCGTTCCTTGAAGAGTTGGACGTGCGCAATTTCCCGATATTGAGCATTGACGCGACATATTGCCCCCGTCTGAAAACGCTACGCGCAAGCGGCTCAAAGATGCAATCATTCACACCGGCGCAGACCTCGCCGATTGACACGTTGCAACTCCCCGGCACTATGACTTCGCTCACATTCGTGAATCTACCTAATTTGAGTTATCCGAATGGCGGACTCTCGATTGACGGATTCTCGAAAGTTACCCGACTGCAACTTGCCGGGTGCGCGAAGATTGATGACTTCGCAATGCTTCAGGCCGTAGTCAACGGCGGTGCCGCACTTGCCGAAATCTCTGTCAGCAATATTGAGGCCAATGCAGATGCAACGATTCTGAATAAACTGAAAGCTGCCGGAACGAAAGGTTTAGGCTCTGACCTTGATTCGGGTTGTGACGGCATTTCAGGCACGTGGATTCTCACTAAACTCATTGAGGATTCAGAACTTTCCGCACTGCAAAGTTACTTCAAGCACGGCGATGTCGGCCTCACAATCCACAATGCGCAATTTACCGGCGTTGTCTTCGATGATACAGTCAATGACCCGCAGAATATCACGAACCTTGACAACGGCACTACCGGCGAGACATATCAGCCAAGCGGCCATATAGTGCGCATATACAACGCTATGACCCCACTTGTCGGCAAACTTGACACAGCAACCGGCAAATGGGTCGGCAAGCGAATGAGCCGCACTAATTATCACAACCTCGCAGATGAAACAGAGTTTGACTACAAAGACGAACTCGGCGAGGGGCGCGATGCTATGATTCTATGCCCTGACTTGTGGTATAAGGGTGTCAACGACTTCAAGAATCAGAAGAAATACATCTTTTGGTCTTCTCTCGAAAATGAGCCTATCAGCACCGCGAGAAACATCAGACGCGCACGGCTTGCCGACATTGTTACGAACAGCAACAAGGCGATTCAGTCTGCGAACCTCACGCTCGGCGAAGGCACCCTTGAATCAGAGGGAGCAGTCGTTGATATGCCGAATTACAACGTATATCGGCTTGATGTGTCAGGAATGAAGCAAGTACGCTGGCCGGGGTTGAATCACTCTATTGTCGGCGCAGTCTTCACCAACGAAGACGGTATTGCTGTCGGCACGTTCAACCTTGCAATCTCTAATCCGATGTTTGACTTTGTGGACGGCGATTATGTCTTCTGCGATGTGCCTGAAAACGCGAAGTATCTTCATTTCACATCTAAGGCTGCAAACACGGAACTTGAAGCGATTGCCGTAGATAGTTCGGCGATTGAGGCGATAGAACCCGATTGGGTATTCAATAAAGCGTGGCTCGGCGGCATATATCAAGCGTCTATTGACGCATTGATGCAAATGCGCTCTGTCAGCAACACACACATCAATGTCGGCACCAACACACATACGACATCTAACGAATGGGTGTATGATGAAGACGGTCGTGTCAAGAATATCCCTGTAGGAACTCTCAACTACTCGAACAAAGACCGTCAGAATATTGCAATGTGTCGTGGTGCCGGTTTTCAGGTATTCGACTATGAGATGAGCAAGTTAATGGCTATTCTCTGGTACTCTCTCAACGGCACTCGTGATGTGCAGCTCAAATGCGGCTATGGTCGTGGTGCCGGAGGTACAACCGGCTATATGGATAACATCGGCTTTGCCGACAGTGTGCGCACCGGCTCGAATAACGGCTGCAAGTGCCTCGGCTTTGAGAGTTTCTACGGTTGCACGTGGGAAGTAATGGATAACGTAGCCGTGAATGTCGTATCGTGGAAATCATATCTCAAAAATCGCGGTGTTGAGATTCCGGCTGACCCGTTAGACGCGGTTTGGCACATCTACGACCCCCTGACAAAGACAGAGCGAACCGTTCAAGGGGTCAAAGATTCCGGCTACTGTATCGGACGTGTGAAACACGGACGGCATTGTGATATTATCGCGTCCAAATGCACCTCTGACAACAGCAAGTGGGCGTTGAACTATTGCGATGGAAACTACTATTCTAACAGCCGTTGCCGTGTTGTCGGTCGGTCATCGAACAACGCCTATGCGTATGGCGGCATCGCCTATGCGTACGCGTATGACGCATCATCGAGCGCGTACTCGAGTGTCGCGGCTCGGCTTGCCTTCCGTGGTGAAATCGAAATAACCGAATAAAGAAAAAGCGTGAAGCGAGCGCGGGCGTTTTCGAGCGTCCGCACTCACTTCTCAAAAAACGAAACAATGAAAAAAGGTAGAGGACTTCAACGTTGCCGTGTTGTCGGTCGGTCATCGAACAACGCCAATGCGAATGGCGGCATCGCCTATGCGAACGCGAATAACGCATCATCGAACGCGAACTCGAATAACGCGGCTCGGCTTGCAAACAGAAACAAAAGAAATCTTCACAATATCGCATCTACGGCATACCGGCACGCGCTGCCGGACAGCAGAGTGCGAGAAGTCCGAGCCTCAGTAACAGCGGCGACAGCCGGAAAACTGAAAAATAACTTTGAGGGGTAGTGATTGGTAGGTTAATTCTCGAACATCATAGACCCCAGGAAACTGAAGGCCACATCAATGAAAAGAGACGGATTCATAATTGAAGAAATCGTTGAGCAGCGCAATCTTGAAGATGCTTTTGATTCAGTCGTAAAAGGCACGAAACGAAAGAATCTCCGGGAGGGCAAATGGCTCATTGCGCATCGTGCGGAGTTTCTTGAAATTGTGCGCCAAGAGTTTCTATCAGGCAAATTGACATTTTTGCCATATCACCGCAAGCCGACAAAAGAAGAAATCAGAAACGGCGGTTATAAAGAGAAAATCATCAAAGAAGCCGGAAAAACAAGAACTTTGCAGGTCTTCTGTATGGCGGCACGTATTAAAATCAATGCGTGTATGACCGTAGTTGACAAACATCTTCAACGCCGCTATATCCGAACAACATCCGCTTCAATCAAGAATCGCGGAATGCACGACTTGAAACAGTGTATTGAACGCGACATGAGAGAAGACCCGACACTTCTCTATTGGTACAAATTCGACATCCGCAAGTTCTATGATACAGTGCGGCAAGACTTTGTTATGTATGCGCTCCGGCGCGTTTTCAAAGATGAAAAGCTACTCGGCATTATGGAACAATTCGTGCGGCTTATGCCGAACGGCATCGGAATCAGTATCGGACAAAGGTCATCTCAAGGCGAGGGAAACTTGTTGCTCTCAACTAATCTCGACCATTATCTGAAAGACCGCTACGGCATCAAGTATTTTTACAGATATTGCGATGACGGACTTATTGGAAGTTCAACGAAACTCTATTTGTGGGAAACTCGTGGAATCGTGCATGAACGCATCGAATCAATCGGCCAAACAATCAAGCCGAATGAGCGCGTCTTTCCAATCGAAGAGGGTCTTGACTTTCTCGGCTATGTAATCAGACCATTCATTGATGAACATGGCAATAGGCAGACTTACTCACGCCTACGAAAGCGCGTGAAACAGTCCTTTTGCCGGAAGCTCGCAAAGGTCAAGAGCCGCAAGCGCAGACGCGAGTTAATCGGCTCATTCTACGGCATGGCGAAACACGCTAACTGCCGCAATCTCTTGAAGAAAATTCTAACAAGAAAAGAAATGATAAAATTAAGCGATTTAGGTATTACCTACACGCCTACTGACGGCAAAAAGCGATTCCACGGCGACAAAGTGCGCCTATCTGCAATCGTGAATCAGGAAATCGAAATACACGACTTTGAGCGTGGAGTAAAGACCCCACACGGCGCAGACCGCTATCTCGTTTCGTTCAAAGAAGTACGTACCGGCAAATGGGGCAAGTTCTTTACAAACAGCGATGAAATGAAGCATATCCTTGACGCGATAGCCGCCAAAGGCGATGTGTGGCCGGTGCTTGCAACTATAAAAGCAGAACCGTTTGAGAACGGCGGCGGCTTCCACTACTATTTCAGCAATGACTAAAACAATATGGCTATGGTAAACGGATTCTTTCAATGCAACGGCGCGACAGAGCGCAATGATGAACTCGTTGAAATCTCAACGAAAAAGTATCTCCTAATCTTCGGCTACGGCACAGATGCTGACGGTAACGGTTACACGTTCCGCAAATACTACGACCACAAGCCGACACGCAAGGAGTTGCGCGAAGACATAGACGCACTTGTGAACGCGCAGACCGACAGCCGGATTCTGACCGGCTTTGTATGGAACGGCAAGCCTGTCTATCTCTCAACCGAAAATCAGTCTAACTTCAAGACCGCCTACGACATCGCACGTGATACTGACGGCGCGAATCTGCCTATCCGATTCAAACTCGGAGAAGACGCAGACGGTGCGCCGATATATCATACGTTCACGAAATTTGAGCCGCTTCAGGACTTCATTCTGAAAGCGTCTAACTTTGTCAACGACACTCTCAATGAGGGGTGGCGAGAAAAAGACGGTGTTGACTACACAGCATTAGGCGTATGATAGCACTCAAATACACTCAAAGTTCAAACTTCGACAAATCTTCAATCCCTGAAGATTGGCAGAAGTACGTTTCGGTGGCCGTGCAATCCGTCAATGGCGTAATCAGCCACGATGTTACGGTGCAAGTATCGCCGGAAGATTCATCATACCGATATCGGGCATTGAAGCAGAAGCCGCAGTTGGTACTGAAATTCGCGTTGCCGTTCTTCATTGAATTTCCTACCGGCACGACTTGCGTGTATCAAAATCAACGCTTCATTCTCACAGACCCGGAGAACCTGAAAAAACAAGGCTCTCGCAACATAGAATATACTATGACGCTCGGCACGAATGAAGACTATATGGCAATGTGGAAATTCAGAAATACGGTTGACCGCCGTATGAAATTCTCCATGTGTGCCAAGCCGCACGAATTTGTCGAAGAAATTGTTAAGAATCTCAACGCACGCGATAAGTCTATCACGTGGCAAGTCGGCGAGTGTATCGAATCAGCGGAAAAGACAGTTGAGTTTAACCACGTCTATATTGACGCGGCTCTCACCGATGTTGCGAATGTCTTTGAAACTGAATACGAAGTTGAGTATATTGGTCTGACAAAAGCGAAAATTCATCTCCGCAAGGTTGAGTATTTCAAAGATTCGCCGGTTGCTCTTTCTTATGGCAAGGGCAACGGCTTCATTCCGGGCGTAGGCCGGTCATCGGAAGCCGGAGGCCAGCCGGTCAAACGAATGTATGTGCAAGGCTCTGACCGCAACATAGACCGCTCGAAATACGGTGCGCCGGAGTTGCTTTTGCCGAAGTCGCAGACGCTCGAATACGAGGGGCGCACGTACAAGTCAGACGCGGACGGCTACTATATTGAGCGCATAGATGTAATTTCAACCGCGATAAAGGAAGATAGCCTCGATTGCTCTGAAATATATCCCTCTCGTGTCGGCACCGTGTCAAGTGTCATTGCCGTTAAGCCTGAAAAGAACTATTATGACATCATCGACAACTCAATTCCGTCAACTCTGAACTTCAACGATTACATCATTGCCGGAGAATCCATGACGCTGATTTTCCAAAGCGGTATGCTTGCCGGAAAAGAGTTTGATGTTAAATACAAGCACGATGAACGCCGCTTTGAAATCGTGCCGCAAGAGTATGACGGCGTAACAATGCCGAACGAAACATTCAAACCTAAGTCGGGCGAGAATGGCGACACATACGCGATATTCGGCATTATGCTTCCGTCTGATTATATCTGCAACAACACGGAGAAGACCGGCGCATCGTGGGATATGTTTCGTGCCGCCGCGAAAGCGCTGTATGAATGCGAAGACCAAAAATTCACATTCAGCGGTCAACTTCAAGCGTTGTGGACTAAACGGAATTGGCTTGCGGTAGGCGGTCATCTCGTTCTCGGTGGATATGTTTTATTCACCGACAATCAATTTGCCCCTGACGGCGTGAAAATACGCATTACCGGCATTAAGGATTATGTCAATTCGCCGTACTCCCCGACAATCGAACTTTCAAATTCTGTATCTGGAGCGAGTATGTCATCAACACTTCGGGAAATTAACAATACCGAAGTCGTGATTGATGATACAAAGCGCAATATCATTGAGTTTACCAAACGGCGATTCAGAGATGCGAAAGAAACGATTGAAATGCTCGAAGAAGCGATGCTTGACAACTTCACGCATTCAATCAGCCCTATCACAGTGCAGACAATGGCAATGCTTGTCGGCGATGAATCGCTGCAATTTGTCATTGGCAACAACATACTGACTGCCGGTAAAGATGATTGGCAAGTTACATACAATCAGGAAACGAAGCAGTTGCACTGTCCTAAGGGGTGGATAAAGCACATGACGCTCGGCATTGATTCAATTAAAGCCTCGCATACTGTAACTGAATATATGTGGTGGCAAATTCCGCAATATCAGTCTCCAGTCCTCAACAATCCTACTACAAGATATTACCTTTATGCAAAAGTCAGCCGTACAGACAGAACCGCTGCCGGTGTTTGGGTGTTATCTCCAACGGCTATTTCAATGGAGAGCGCAGAGGGATATTATCATCTTCTTGTTGGCATACTCAATTCTGAATCGGACGGCGAAAGGTCTTTTGTACAGCTTAACGGATTTACAGAAATTTTGCCGGGGCGCATAACCGCCGACCGCATTGTTTGCTCTGACGGAGAAAGTTTTCTTGACCTTGCGAAATCAGTACTTGTGTTGGGAGATGCGTTTGATTACAATTCGCAAGGAGATAAGACATTACGGCTAAAATTCCTATTGAGCGAGAATGCCAATCTCGGCGGTTGGATATTCAGGAACAACAGACTTGAATCACAATCCGGCAATGTCTGGCTTGACGGACAGAAAGGCGATATGCGACTTGCCGGAACTGTGCAACTATCTGCCAACTATACCGGCAATTATTCTGATTCAAATCTATTCTACCTGCCGCAAACAAACGAGGCAAAACACATCTCAATGGGATATGAAGCAGAAGACATCGGGAAAATTGTACGACTATTCAACAGCAATCCTTTTGGAGGCAAATCCTACATCGTGCATCTGAATGGATTCAAAATCAGTGGGAATGTTACGAATGCAACAGAATCAAAAACCGCAGAAATAGCACCACAAGAAACCATAGAGGTAACTTGTTTCAAACGCAAGCCGGAACAAGAGGGTCAGATAAATGGATTTTGGACTATCACGAATCGTTTTGGACTTGAAAACTTCCGAAACAAGACCGAATGCGGGCGTTATCCTCAACTTATCGCATCAGGTACGATTTATGGCAAAGAAAATCCACAAATACTTGGTACTTGCTTTGACGGTAAAAGTTGCGATGAGGTATTTGAGATTACACGTCAATCTGCCGGGAACTATACTATCAAGCGCAAGGACGGTAAGATGATTTCATCGACCGGCTCATACCACGTCATGCTGACCGGCATCGAAAATGACAACGGTCATAGTATTACAGCGTGCTACGGTAGAGGCACTCTAAATACCGGCGTACAATTCAGAGTTGTAATGCGTGTTGCTAACACATTAACTGACGGTTATGCAAACTTTATGATTTTTACGACTGCAGGGTGGGAATATGATATGAAATAAATTCGTTATCTGTAAATAGTACTTATTACGTACTATTTTATTACCTTTGCAAAAATCAATCGTACTCAAAATGAAGAAAGTAATCGCATGGCTCAAACAAAGCAACCGATTGAAACATATCGGCGGCGGTATTGCTATCGGAACATTCGCCGATAGTGACTATTGCGCCGCGTATGCCGGAATCGGCGTTGCTGCCGCTCTCGAACTCAAAGACAAACTGTGGGGCGGCAAATGGGATTGGATAGACTTCGCGCTCACTGTGGCCGGGGTAGTTGTCGGACGCTTAATCAGAATCGCAATATGTGGGAAGTAGTGCCTCTTTCAAAAATAACGCTATTCATCGGCGTATTCTTTGCGGTTTGCATTTTAGTGATAACTGCAATAATGCTCGACCTTTGGGACGGAGTGCATACGGCGCGGAAACTCAAAGACCGCGTACACTCTCACAAGTTGCGCGTTACAATCGCTAAAATGGCAGAGTATTGGCGATTCATCATTATCGGATTCCTGATTGACTGCCTTGGCATAATATTCAGTTTCTACATTGTGCCGTTTGTCGCTATTGTCTTCGGTGCAGGCTTAATCATCATTGAAATCAAGTCAATGATTGAACACGCTAAACGCCGGAAATCGCACACAGCCGAACTCCCGGACATATTGCACAAGATAGTTGATTGTGCAAATGAAAAAGACGCTCACGAACTACTCGAAAAGATTGTATCGTTAGCGACAGTAAATGAAACTCGACCAACAGAACTAAACGCATAATAATTATGATTCTCATTCTTGACAACGGCCACGGCAACCCCCCATTGACCGGCGGCAAATGCAGTCCTGACAAACGCATACGCGAATATGATTGGGCGCGTGACATGGTGCGTCGTATCGCAGAGAAAGCGAAAGAAGCCGGAATTGAAACTCATATATTGGTGCCGGAAAAGACCGACATCAAACTCAATGAACGTACCCGGCGCGTCAATCAGATATGCGATGAAAAAGGCGCATCAAACTGTGTGCTTATATCAGTACACATCAACGCTGCCGGTGCTGACGGCAAATGGCATAATGCGCGAGGTTGGACCGGGTGGGTTGCTCCGAAATCATCGCAGAACTCAAAGACACTCGCCAGGCTCTTATACATCGAAGCCACCAGAGCCAATCTGAAAGGCAATCGCGCAGATTCGCCCTCGTGCTATTGGGTCGGGAACTTCGCAATCGTGCGAGATACGAAATGCCCGGCGGTGCTGACCGAGAATCTATTTATGGATAATGAGGAAGATGCCGCATTTCTTGAAAGCGAAGACGGAAAAGAAATCATCGCCAATCTCCACATCGAAGCAATTAAAAACTACATCGTCCACCTCAACAAATGAAACGCATCGCACAACTTCTGACAATCGTATTGGCTTGCATCTACATTTCAGGGTGCAGCTCAACGCGCAAGGCCGTACAGACAACGACCGACCAACATATTCAGTCTTCGCAGAAAGAAGACCGCCACACCGAGAATCAGACCGGCGAGGCCGTCAATCTCCGGCATACAGTGAACGACATCACAAATGCAGTCATAGAGTTTACCAAAACAGAATACAATGACGGCACTGTTGATGTTGACACGACCAAGCGACAAGGAGCAGAACCGACAGCGCGACCCCACGACCGAGAAAGCAAAAAGCCTCCCAATGGTGGCGTGAAGTCAGTAACGACCGGGCGAATCACATTCAATAACGACCGAGCCGAAACTACTGAAGCGGACATCAAGCGAGATTCTGAAACAAAAACTGATGAATGTATTGAATCAGACCTTGAAGAAGACACCGCCGCCGAAACCAAAACAGAAGAAAAGCCGAAGCACAATGTATGGCGCACTCTCGCAGTTTGCACGTTACTGAATATCGTTGTCTTCTGTTTAGGTTGTCTATATTGGCGGCGCAAACATAAATGAACGAATACGGCTTGCCAATCCGTAAATTTTGACTACCTTTGCATTCAGATGATGATTCAGTCATCATTGCGTTGAAATGGCCGCTCCGCTCTCTGAAATGAGGGTTGGGCGGTCAGTTTTTTCATAAAACGTTGCGTAACTGTTGCGTCTAAAATTATCAAATTAGCGTAACACTCTACGTATTAGTTATTTATCTACATTTTACAACATTCTGCATCGGAAATTGGGTAGATACCATCCACAACTATTGCAGAGTTATTAAAGGTGTAATTGCCCTTGTCTTGTATAACTCCATCAGGCTGCAAGGTAGTACGGAAGTCTGCTTGGATAGTAATATGATAATCTCCATGCGCAGGTACTATAATTTTACTTGTCAGGGAATTATTAAAAATATCAAATGGCACATTTGATTGATTAGCAAATGCAACTATCCCTGAAAGATCATACTTTACTAATTGAGAGAATGGCACAGCAGCATTAAGTTTTGAAAGATAGTTCTTGTTGCCAAAAATCCAGATATAGTATGGACGCTTTACATCTTTAAGTATTTCAACCGCACCATTGGGATAGAAATATTTTCCATCAAAGTCAGATGAAAATTTTAATATTTCAACACCTAAATCAGGGACTCTCTTTTGAGCGTTAATTACCTCATCTTTGATACGTATTTCACAGTTCGTAAGAAATTTCTGAGCATTTTTTGCAGGCAAGTCCAAGATGCAATCAGACACGAATATACACACTGTGGTATCATTTACTTCATTGAGTACATTCGCAATCAAGTCTCCTAAATCAGTGTTTGACATGTTTCCACCTGCTTTTTTGGGGTCAGCGGATTTTTCCGGTGGGCGGGAGAGAGTATCAAGAGTATAGTGTGGCCAGTCTGAACATAAAGAACTTGATGTCTCCGACTCCCCGGAACTGTGTTCTGAACGCCTTGATTTTGGCATTG
>SCEJ01000049.1 GCA_004102785.1 Muribaculaceae bacterium Isolate-013 (NCI) | reverse complement strand
CGATGCAATGTAATTATCTTTGTGGTGCATGGCAGCCCGGTTCGCAAATTTGCAAACGCATCGGGAAGGAGTTGGACACCGGCATAAGCTAACCAAGCTTGTAGAGGAAAGTAATAATCTTATATCTAAACCCGTGGCAACACTGACATGGGATGCATAATCACGCCTATATGTTCTGAAACATGGCCATTATGCTCTCGTTTTAATCTATTTTGACGGAAAGATGCCAAATACGTTTTAGAGGAAAGATACGCAAAATATCTTAAATCCACATCATTGGACGCTCTACGTCAATACTATGTGGTGGATATGGCTGCCACAGCCTCAGCAGAGCCTTGTCATGCCGATTTTTTTGACGGATAACTGCGATTTCGGCGCTCAAGTTTGTTACTGTTATAAAATAGTGTTAACTTCGCCGACGGATACGGAAACATAGTCGCTCCGGCTTATGTATCAGGTAATGGATATGCAGAATTTAGATAAATCACTCTTCAGTATTTCTCACCCCACACAGGCTCCGCGGTGCGGAGACATGCTTGTGGCCGAGCCTTTCCTGCGCGAGGAATACTTCAACCATGCTGTGATAACACTCATAGAGTACCGGCCGAGAAGCCCGGCCATGGGACTGGTGCTCAACAAACCCACCGGCTATACCCTTGGCGAGGCCATCGAAGGGATTGACGATAGCGTGGCGGTGCCGATTTTCTGCGGTGGCCCGCTGTCGTGCGACCGTCTGTTCTACATCCACTCGCTGCCGCATGAATTCAGCGGCTCGCGCGAAGTGGCGCCGGGAGTTTACGTCGGCGGCGACTTCGACCGGGTAAAGGCTTATGTCAACATGGGATTCGACACCGAGGGCAAAATCAGATTCTTTGTAGGTTACAGCGGATGGGATCCCAGCCAGCTTGAAGAGGAAATAGCCAACCACGTGTGGGCCGTGACCCCTCCGGCAAACGCAGAGGTCACTCTCTCGCACCAGGATGACTCGTTCTGGCACCGCACCGTAAAGTCAATGGGCGCGCCTTACCGCAACTGGCTCTACCACCCGGCCAATCCGCAACTCAACTGAGGATGAGCTGAAAAAGCACCCCGGCGGCATAATCGCGGCCGCGCCTGAACCACTGCTGCATGAAGCCGCATTCGCTGTATCCGGCCGAAAGAAACAGCCTGCGCGAAGCCTCGTTACCCTCCTCTGCCACGGCGGCAAGCTGGTTGAGCCCGAGCACATCGCTGCAATATCGCCCCAAATGCCCGAGAGCCGCTTTGGCCACGCCCTGGCCACGCCAGCGTGGGGCGACCATAATCCCCACCATGGCCCGACGGTTCAGACGGTCGACATCGTAAAGGTCCACCGCCCCGGCTGCCTCGCCGTCAACCTCGACCATCAGGCGCAGTTGACCGGCCAACAGGGGGTCCGCCTCATAATTCTGCACATACTCCCATATCATATGCCTTGAAAGGGGAGCCGGGGCAAAGCCGTGGCGCCACATCCCAGGAGTGTTCTCCCAGAGATATATGCAGTCCACATCAGACGGTTCAAGAGCACGCAGGCGTATGGCAGGCTGGTCAGCTATCATAATATTGAATCGGAAAACAGGGTGCGGTTAAGCAGCGAGCGCCCGAGAGTCACCTCGTCGGTATACTCTATCTCATTGCCCACAGCCACCCCGCGGGCGAGCTGTGTAACCTTCACCGGCTCCTTCTCGGCCTGGAGCCTCTTGTAGATGTAATACTCGGTGGTATCCCCCTCCATGGTGGCGCTCAGCGCAAGAATAACCTCCTTGACCTGCTGCGAGCGCACACGCTGTATGAGCGAATCAATCTGAAGCTGGTCGGGGCCTACACCGTCGATAGGCGAAATCACCCCGCCGAGCACATGATACAGCCCGCGGTACTGCCGCGTATTCTCGAAAACGATGACATCGCGCACCGACTCCACCACACACACCGTGGATGAATCGCGGCGCACGTCGGCGCAGATCGGACACACCTCATGCTCGGATATGTTATGGCACACCGAGCAATAGCATATCCCCTTGCGCAGCTTTATAATCGACTCCCCGAGCTGAAGCGCCACCGACGGCTCCTGACGCAGCAGGTGCAACGCCAGGCGGAGCGCCGTCTTGCGGCCGATACCCGGCAGACGCGAGATTTCGGTCACGGCGTTTTCAAGGAGTGAAGATTCAAATTCCTGTTGCATTTCTAATACGGTTTACCTTCGCGGCGGCATACCTTACACTTTAATTTTATCATAGACCCGCGAAAGGCCACTGCAAAGTTATAACATTTCCAAAAAAAATAACTACCTTTGCGCCCGATATTAACAGTAATTGGAAAGGGATTACACCTTCCGTTTCGTATCATCACCAGCCAAATGGAAATAATCAGAACAGTAGCCGGCCTGCGCAGCAGTGTGGAAGCACTCAAGAACGAGGGTAAGACCGTCGGACTGGTACCCACGATGGGTGCGCTGCACAAAGGGCATCTGTCGTTGGTGGAGCGCGCACGCGCCGCCAATGACGCCGTGGTCGTGAGCGTGTTCGTCAACCCCACACAGTTCAACAACAAAAAAGACCTCGAGACCTATCCGCGCACCGAGGAAGCCGACGCCCGGCTCCTGCAGGAAGCCGGCACCGATATAATGTTCGCCCCTGAGGCCGAGGAGGTATATCCCGAACCCGACACCAGGGTGTTCGACCTCGGCCCCGTGGCCGAAGTGATGGAGGGAGCCATGCGCCCGGGCCACTTCAACGGCGTGGCGCAGATTGTGAGCAGACTCTTCGACATGGTGCGCCCCACCCGAGCATACTTCGGCGAGAAAGATTTCCAGCAGATTGCCGTTATCAGGCGGATGGTGGAGCTCGAAGGGTTCAACCTTGAAATAGTGGAATGCCCCATATGCCGCCATGACGACGGCCTGGCGATGAGTTCGCGCAACGTGCGTCTCACCCCGGCCCAGCGCGAGATAGCGCCGGCGATACACCGCACCCTGAAGTCGAGCGTGGAGAAGGCCGAGACCCTCACCCTTGCAGAAACCCGGAAATACGTGGTCGACGAGCTGAACTCCATGCCGCATATGAAGGTGGAATACTACGAAATTGTCGACCCGCTCACAATGCAGCCCATCGACTCGTGGGAAGCGCCCCACAACCGCCCCGCCGTAGGATGCGTGACATGCTACTGCGGTGAGGTTCGCCTGATCGACAACATCAAATATAACAAATAAAAGCCTGCACATATATTTATAGTATATGGAGTTGGAAATACTGAAATCGAAAATACACCGTGTCACAGTCACTGAAGCACGGCTTGACTATATCGGCAGCATCACCATCGACGAAGACCTCATGGACGCCGCAGGGATTCTGCGCGGAGAGCGTGTCTATATCGTCGACAACAACAACGGCGAACGCCTCGACACCTACGCCATCCCCGGCGAACGAGGCTCCGGAGTGATTTGCCTCAACGGCGCGGCAGCCCGCAAGGTGCAGCCGGGCGACATCGTCATCATCATGGCCTACGCCAGGATGACCCCTGACGAGGCCCGCTCGTTCACCCCGTCGGTGATATTCCCCGACACCGCCACAAACCGCCTCTGACCTCCCAGGCGCGGCTTTGCGGCACCACACACCCCTTAACCCTATCAGCCATAGCAAAATATGTTTGAAAATCTTAGCGAGAAACTTGAACGCAGTTTCAAACTCCTCAAAGGTCAAGGCAAAATCACGGAAATCAACGTGGCCGAGACCCTCAAGGATGTGCGCCGCGCCCTCCTGGACGCCGACGTAAACTATAAGGTAGCCAAGAACTTCACCGACACAGTAAAGGCCAAAGCCCTGGGTCAGAACGTAATCAACGCCATCAAGCCGCAAGAACTGATGGTGAAGATCGTTCACGACGAGCTCGCCTCCCTTATGGGCGGCGACACCGCCCAGATTAACCTTTCCGGCAATCCAACGGTGATACTCATGTCGGGTCTCCAGGGCTCCGGCAAAACTACCTTCTCCGGCAAACTCGCCAAGAAACTCAAAAGCGAGAAAGGGAAACGCCCGCTGCTGGTGGCAGGCGACGTTTATCGCCCGGCGGCCATTGAGCAGCTCAAGGTGCTCGCCTCGCAGATCGACGTGCCCGTTTACACCGAGGAGGGTAACAAGAACCCCGTGCAGATTGCCCGCAACGCCATTGCCTACGCCAAGCAGAACCACCTCGACCTGGTGATTGTGGATACCGCCGGCCGACTGGCAGTCGACGAGCAGATGATGGATGAAATCGAAGCCATCAAGAACGCCATCAACCCCAACGAGATTCTCTTCGTGGTTGACGCCATGACCGGCCAGGACGCCGTAAACACCGCAAAAGAGTTCAACGACCGTCTTGACTTCGACGGTGTGGTGCTCACCAAGCTCGACGGCGATACCCGCGGCGGCGCCGCACTGTCGATCCGCACAGTTGTCACTAAGCCCATCAAATTCGTAGGTACCAGCGAGAAGCTCGACGGCATCGACCTCTTCCACCCCTCGCGTATGGCCGACCGAATCCTCGGCATGGGCGATATAGTGTCGCTGGTAGAAAAGGCACAGCAGCAGTTCGACGAGAAAAAAGCACGCGAACTCCAGCGCAAAATCGCCAAAAACGAATTCAACTTCAACGACTTCCTGGCCCAGATCAGCCAGATCAAGAAAATGGGCAACATCAAGGATCTCGCCGCCATGATTCCCGGCGTGGGCAAAGCCATAAAGGACATTGACATCCCCGACGACGCTTTCAAAGGCATCGAGGCAATAATATCGTCAATGACCGAAGAAGAACGCCGCCGTCCCGAGATTATCAACGGCTCGCGTCGCCGCCGCATAGCCGCCGGCTCGGGCACCTCGCTCCAGGAAGTGAACCGCCTGCTCACCCAGTTCGAGCAAACCCGCAAGATGATGAAGGCCGCCACGGCAATGAAAAATCCGATGGCCATGATGCGCCAGATGCGCCAGATGCGTGGCCGACGCTAATAACCTAAAACTTACCGACATGCAGCTTATCGACGGCAAGGCTACCGCAGCCGAGATCAAAAAAGAGATTCGCGCCAAAGTCGACGCGATGGTGGCAGAGGGCAAACGCGCCCCTCACCTGGCCGCCATTCTCGTAGGACACGACGGCGGCAGCGAGACCTACGTGGCTTCAAAAGTGAAAGCCTGCGAAGAGTGCGGATTCCGCTCGACTCTCATCCGCTTCGAGGATGACATCGACGAGCAAACACTGCTCGACACCGTAGACCGGCTCAACCGCGACCCGGAGGTCGACGGCTTCATCGTGCAGCTTCCCCTCCCGGCGCACATCTCCGAGCAGAAAGTTATCGAGGCAATCGACTTCCGGAAGGATGTCGACGGCTTCCACCCGGTCAACGTAGGACGTCTCTCGATAGGTCTCCCCTGCTTCCAGAGCGCCACCCCCAAAGGCATCATGACTCTGCTCGAGCGCTACGGCATCGATACCAAAGGCGCCGACTGCGTGGTGCTCGGCCGCAGCAATATCGTAGGCAAACCCGTAGCAACCCTGATGATGCAGAAGGCCGTGCCCGGCGACGCCACCGTGACAGTATGCCACCGCGGCACCCGTAATATCAAGGAGGTGTGCCGCCGCGCCGACATCATCATCGCAGCAATGGGACGCCCCGGCTCCGTCACCGCCGACATGGTGAAGGAGGGCGCCACCGTAATCGACGTAGGCACCACACGCGTGCCCGACGCCACACGCAAAAGCGGATTCCGCCTCAGCGGCGATGTGGAGTTTGCCGAGGTATCGCCTAAGTGCTCGCATATCACTCCGGTGCCGGGCGGCGTAGGCCCCATGACAATCGTATCGCTGATGCAGAACACCCTGCTGGCCGCATCAGGCGAGGTATATCCCAAAGACTGAGAACAAACAACGAATACGGAAGCGGACGCATTGCCATACGTCCGCTTCCTGCTTTATAGACCGGATAAGTAATTTTGTCACTTAGCCCCTTATAATCCCCATCATGATAGAACTGGCACTGAAACTGGCGCTCCTGCTCAACAGCCTGGTGCCTCAGGAGGCCGAACTGCTCTTCGTGGGCGACGCCATGGCCCACGGACCGCAGTTGCGCGCGGCCCTGCAGCCCGACGGCTCCTACAACTTCAACCCGTGCTTCGACCGCCTGCGCCACGAAATCAGCGGCGCCGACTATGCGGTGGTTAATCTCGAGACACCGGTAAGCGGCGGCAAATACTCCGGCTATCCGATGTTCAACGCCCCCGACAGCTATGTAGAGGCACTGCGCGATGCAGGATTCGACCTTTTCCTCACAGCCAACAACCACACCCTCGACCGCGGTGAAACCGGCCTCAGAAAAACCCTGCACCTGCTTGACTCGCTCGGACTCGACCATATAGGCACATATGCCGACGCGGCCGAGCGGAGCAGACGTCTGCCTATGGTGGTCAGCATTAAGGGGTTCCGCGTCGGTATGCTCAACTACACCTACGGCACCAACGGACTGAAAGCACGCGGCAACGTGGTTGTTGACTACATTGACCGGGAACTCATCGCCGCCGACGTCAAGGCTCTGCGCCAGGCCGGAGCCGAAATAATCATAGCCAACATGCACTGGGGCGAAGAATATCGTCTCCAGCCTGTGGCTTCAGAAAAAAGCACCGCCGACTACCTCACATCGCTCGGAGTGGATGTGATAATGGGGAGCCACCCCCACGTGGTCCAGCCGGTGGAGACTCGGCGCAACCCGCTCACCGGTCGCCCGGTGCAGATAATATATTCGCTCGGCAACTTCATCTCCAACCAGCAGGACACCAACTCGCGCGGCGGTCTCATGGTTAAACTGCGGCTGCGGCGCCATGACGGAGGGGTGACGGTATCCTCCCCCGAATGCTCCCTGTTCTTTTGCTCGCACCCCACTGCCGGGCAGCCCGATTACATGCTCATGCGCGTCGACTCCGTGCCGCCACGCTGGCGCGGGCAGGCCGAGGCATTCCGCCGCGCTGTGCCGATACCGGGCATCCGCTGAACCCAGCCACATCCAAGAATTTTATCAATTTTTCAATTTTTTTCGGCAATAGTATTGCAGATTAAAAAAAAGTGCGTACCTTTGCACCTGCAAACCGGAAGCAACATCCGCGTTGGCTAAATGGTGAGATTAGCTCAGTTGGTTAGAGCGTCGGATTGTGGTTCCGAAGGTCGTGGGTTCGAAACCCACATTTCACCCAAATCCAGAAAGTCCGGCTCAGAATCTGATGCCGGATTTTCGTTTTATGCAGCAGCTAACAGCCGCCACAGCATTACAGGCATCGTGCTTGATTAAAATATTTTAACAATCGAACAGTATTCCGCCTATACATCTCTCCACTACATATATTACAAAGCCGGATTTTAAGCGACTGGCAACCTTAGGATTGACATCCGAAAGCATTTTCTCAAGTTGCCCGTTTAAACTATTTTCACATACGCTTTTAAGGATTTTTCCGTAACTTTGTAAGTAGAATAAATCCAACCGGAAACAAATTTCTAACGTTACAACATACACACTCAGATTCATGAAGAAGAGCGCATTGCAGAAAGCCCGCGCGGCTTACCAGCCCAAGCTCCCCATCGTGCTTACAGGTACGGTGAAAGCCGTGCCCGGCCACGCCACCAACTCCGTAGCTGACCAGGAGGATATCAAAAACCTCTTCCCCAACACATACGGTCTGCCCGAACTCAAATTCGAGAAATCGAGCACTCCCGTTCCCTCGAAACCCGTCAACGTAGGCGTTATTCTCTCCGGCGGCCAGGCCCCCGGCGGCCACAACGTGATCTGCGGCCTCTTCGACGGCCTCAAGAAAGTGCACCGCGAATCGAAACTCTACGGCTTCCTCATGGGTCCCGGCGGCTTCGTTGACCACCAGTACATGGAGCTTACCGCCGACTTCATCAAGGACTACCGCAACACCGGCGGCTTCGACATCATCGGCTCCGGCCGCACAAAACTCGAGACCAAAGAGCAGTTTGACAAAGGTTTGGAAATTCTCCGCGAACTCAATATCTCCGCACTGGTGATTATCGGCGGCGATGACTCCAACACCAACGCCGCAGTGCTCGCCGAGTACTACAAGAGCATCAATGCCGGCGTTCAGGTAATCGGTTGCCCCAAGACCATCGACGGTGACCTCAAGAACGATGTAATCGAAACCTCGTTCGGCTTCGACACCGCCACCAAGGTATATTCCGAAGTTATCGGCAACATACAGCGCGACTGCAACTCCGCCAAGAAATACTGGCACTTCATCAAACTCATGGGCCGCTCGGCAAGCCACATCGCCCTCGAATGCGCCCTCCAGTGCCAGCCCAACGTCTGCATCATATCGGAAGAGGTTGAAGAGAAGAACATGAGCCTTCAGGATGTGGTAAACTACGTGGCCGACATAGTATCAGCCCGCGCCGCCAAAGGCATGAACTTCGGCACAGTGTTAATCCCCGAAGGTCTCATCGAATTCATCCCCGCAGTAAAGCGCCTCATCGCCGAGCTCAACGACCTGCTGGCAAAGAGCGCCGAGGAATTCGCCAAAGTTGATGCCGCCGACCAGCGCCAGTGGATTATCGCACACCTCTCGGAAGAGAACGCCAAGGTCTACGAATCGCTCCCCGCAGGTGTGGCTCGCCAGCTCTCGCTCGACCGCGACCCCCACGGCAACGTGCAGGTATCGCTTATCGAAACCGAGAAACTCCTCTCCGAGATGGTGGCAAAACGCCTCGAGGAGATGCGCGCCGAGGGACGTTTCAACGGCAAGTTCGCTTCGCTCCACCACTTCTTCGGCTACGAAGGCCGCTGCGCCGACCCCTCCAACTTCGACGCAGACTACTGCTATGCCCTCGGCTTCAACGCCGCATGCCTTATCCGCGCCGGCGTGACAGGCTACATGTCGTCGGTGCGCAATCTCACCAAGCCCTCCGTGCAGTGGGTGGCAGGCGGCATACCCATCACCATGATGATGAACATGGAACGCCGCCACGGCGCCATGAAGCCCGTAATACAGAAAGCGCTCGTACGCCTTGACGGCGCACCCTTCCAGAAGTTTGCCTCCAAGCGCGACGTCTGGGCGGTGGAAACAAGCTACGTTTACCCCGGTCCCATCCAGTACTTCGGCCCCGCTGAGGTATGCGACCAGCCCACCCTCACCCTCAAATACGAGCATCAGGG
Organism: Muribaculaceae bacterium Isolate-013 (NCI); assembly: GCA_004102785.1. GTDB lineage: Bacteria > Bacteroidota > Bacteroidia > Bacteroidales > Muribaculaceae > UBA7173. Next base: position 15,421 of record SCEJ01000049.1, on the reverse strand, counting down.
CAAATAATCCGATATAACGAGTGGAACAGGATGCGGAGCCACGGCTCCGCAATCCGTCACCTCTGAAGATACCCTCAATCAGCTTGCACGAGCCTTCCCCATGGGCGGAGCAATGTCGCTCCGGGGGAAGGCTCACTTTTTGTGGATGATAAAAAACAGCCGGAATCCGCTTCTGTGGCTATACCACAAAACGGATTCCGGCTATATTTCATAGCATTGCGTCGCCATGATATGGCGACAGCAAGCGGCCGGCCCGGGAATATCCTCCCCGGGAATCCCTTACTGCTGCTGCAGGAAACGGTCGGCGTCCATGGCGGCACGGCAGCCGGAGGCTGCTGCATTTACAGCCTGCATATAGTTGGGGTCGGCCACATCACCGGCAGCAAACACTCCCTCCACACTTGTGCGGGTCGAGGGGGAATCGACAACGATATATCCGGCGGCATCAAGCGCAAGCTTGTCGCGGAAGAGGTCGGTGTTGGGCTTATGCCCTATGGCAAGGAAAAAACCGTCGATATCCAGATCATATACACGTTCGTTGGCCTCCCCTTTGAATTCAACAAGCCGGGCGCCTTCGAGCACCTCCTCTCCGAAAAGGCCGAGGGTGTTGGTGTTGAACAGCACCTGGATATTCTCGCGCTCGAACACACGCTGCTGCATCACTTTCGACGCACGCAGGAAAGGCTTGCGCACAATCAGAAACACTTGCTTGGCCAGGGTGCTGAGATAAAGGGCCTCCTCGCAGGCGGTGTCGCCGCCGCCCACCACGGCCACGCGGCGGTTGCGATAGAAAAAGCCGTCACAGGTGGCGCATGCCGACACTCCGAGCCCCATGAATTTCTCTTCGTCGGGAAGTCCGAGATAGCTGGCCTTGGCTCCGGTGGCCACAATGACGCTGTCGGCAACCACAACATCGCCCGACTCAAGTTCAAGGCGGAATGGCCTTGAGGTAAAGTCAACCGATGCTACGGCTCCCGTACGGATATCGGCGCCGAAACGCTCGGCCTGCATACGGAATTCCTCCATCATCTCCGTGCCGGAAACTCCTTGCGGGTATCCGGGAAAGTTCTCTACTTCGGTAGTGGTGGTAAGCTGTCCGCCGGGCTGCATCCCCTGCACGAGCAGAGGAGCCAGACCGGCGCGCGAGGCATATATTGCCGCGGTATATCCGGCAGGGCCACCGCCGATTATAGCGCAACGTGTAATAATATTGCTCATAATTGTATATTGTGTTGTTGTCAGTCAGTAATTACCGGAGGTCGACAACCTCCACCCCGGGGTATTTTGCCGCATTGAAGCGGAATGTCGACGCCGCCAGCGCTTTCCCCGCAGTCAGTGATCTGATACTGATTGTGGTCACAGACCTGTCAGTGCCGTATGCCACAATCTCGGCAGGATATCCGGTCGACGGGTTGAACGTTATTACAGCCTTGGCTATATCGGTCCTCCCCTTCGGTGTAAGCTCGATTTTATCGGCTGCGGCCGAACTCGAAAGTCGGCGGCAGGCATATGCCGAAGTCATGTTTGTGAGCACCGACAGCGGGTTCGACTCCGCGAGTTCGGCCGGCGTGGGCTCGGTTACATTCACCTCGCCGCCCGACGGAGAATAAGCCCACTGGGTCTTGCCGTCGAACCACACTTTCAGTTCCGGTGTATCCATCATGAAGCACTTTCCGCAGATAGTGAGCGTACCGGCGCTTTTGCCGGAAGCATTCGTCACTGTAAACAAAGCCTTTACCGACGGAGCCTTACGCAGCTTCGCCACGGCCGTTTCAACCACGGTCTTGGCTGCAGGACGCGCCGCCTGCATCGCGCAAACGCCGGAAATGGCCGCGAACAATGCCAGAAGTATGTATCTGAATCTTTTCATATCCTACAAAGAAACAAACTCGGGGCTGTTAAAGTTCTTATTCGTCGCTGCGGCATATGCGGCCGAGCTGTATGGAGTCAACCAGCACCTGGCGCGGTTTGGAGCCCTGGGCCGGCCCCACGATGCCGGCGGCCTCAAGCTGATCCATAATCTTGCCGGCACGGTTGTAGCCAATCGAATAGCGTCTCTGGAGATTAGACGTCGAGGCCACGCCGCTCTGCACGATGGCCTGGGCAGCCTCCTCGAAAAGGGGATCCCTGTCGCCCGAGCCTGAAAGCGAGATTGCCTCGTCGTCAGTAACAAGAGGTTCAGGCAGATAATATGCATGTTCATACCCCACCTGGCGGTCGATATGGTCGCAGATTGCCTGCACTTCGTCAGTGTCGATGAAAGCGCACTGCACGCGGTCCATCGAGCCGTTGTGCGAGAAGAGCATATCGCCGCGCCCTATGAGCTGGTTGGCGCCGGTGCGGTCAAGGATTGTCTTTGAGTCGACCATCTGGCTCACGCGGAAGGCAATGCGGCCGGGGAAGTTGGCCTTGATTATACCGGTAATCACATTGGTCGATGGGCGCTGCGTGGCCACAATCATATGCATGCCCACGGCACGAGCTTTCTGGGCGATACGCGCAATGGGGGTCTCCACCTGCTTCCCGGCAGTCATGATAAGATCGGCAAACTCATCGACAATCATCACTATGTAAGGGAGATAACGGTGCCCCTTCTCAGGATTCAGACGCCGGTTAACGAAGCGCTCGTTATACTCGATGATAGAACGCACGTTGGCATCCTTGAGCAACATATAGCGCTGGTCCATCTCCACACACAAGGAGTTGAGCGTGCGCACCACCTTGTCCATGTCGGTGACCACGGCCTCCTCTTCGTCGGGGAGCTTGGCCAGGAAGTGACGCTCAAGCACGCTGTAAAGCGAGAACTCCACCATCTTCGGGTCAACGAGCACAAACTTCAGTTCGGCGGGATGCTTTTTATAAAGCAGGGATGCAATGATTGTATTGAGTCCCACCGACTTACCCATACCGGTGGCACCTGCCACGAGCAGGTGTGGCATCTTGGCCAGGTCGGCGATATACACCTCGTTTGAGATTGTGGCACCCATAGCCATAGGGAGCTTCATGTTGCATTCGCGGAAAGCCTTGGAGCCGAGCACCGAACGGATTGAAACCGTCTGCGGATCCTTGTTGGGCACTTCGATGCCGATAGTACCCTTGCCCGGAATCGGCGCTATGATGCGGATGCCGAGCGCCGCGAGCGACATCGCTATATCATCCTCGAGCCGCTTGATTTTGGCGATACGCACCCCTTCGGCCGGAATAATCTCGTAAAGAGTCACAGTGGGTCCAACGGTAGCCTTGATTTTCGAGATAGGTATGCCGTAGTCGTTGAGCGTCTTAGTGATACGCTCCTGATTCTCCTCCTGCTCCTGAAGGTCTACGCTGGCCGATTTGGCCGAGCGCTCCACAAGCAGGTCAAGGGGAGGCCGTTCGTAACGTGACAGCTCAGCCGTGGGGTCGAACATCTTCAGCTCTGCATTCCCGGCTTCCTCCGCCTCCTCCATAACCGGGGCAACGACATTGAAGGCCGGTTCATCGTCAGGTTTATCGGCGCCGCCTGCCGCGGGGAGCGCCTTGCGCTCGGAATTATGGTCAATCCCGTTTTCAGCGGGCGCATCATCGGCAGGCTCATCCTCATCGTCCGCGCCGAAACCACGGAGAGAATCAGTGATTCCCCCCTTGCGCACCTGCACCTGATAGGATTCCTCAGCGGCCGGATCATCGTCAGTGGCCATAACATCGGAATCATCACGCTCATCGCGCGGGCTATAACCGTAATCACCGGCCGGCACCTCAGCGGCGGTTTCCGCCTCGACGGAGCAGGCCGCAGCTCGGTCGCCGGGGACAAACGCCATCAGGTCCGGGTCATCTTCCGGCTGAACGGCGTCAGGGTCAAGCGCGTCAGGGTCGCGGCCTTCATCCTCAGCGGGAGAATCATCAAAGCCCAGTGATTCAAGCATCCCGGAGCGGCTTTCGCTCTGCTCTGCCTCTGGAGCCTCTTCGCTGAATTTAGATTCTTCCATCGCCTTACGCACTTTCTCGCGGGCCTCGGCCTCCTCCATGGCTATCTGTTCGGCTCTGGCGCGCCGTGCAGCCTTAATCGAGCGGTATTTTCCAATCAGCCGGGCTATATCGTTGAGATACACATACACAACCACAGCGAGCATGAACAGGCTCACCAGCGCCGCACCAATCCAGTCGGCATAGCTCTGAATCAGCAGATTCATATACATGCCGTGGTCACCTCCGAGCGATATGTCGGAGCCGAACCACAGCGTCACCAGCCCCAGCACAAGCGAGGACGTGACGGCTACCAGAAGCGACTTGAATGTGAGCGACCAGAAACTGCATTTGCGTATTCCCATCAGAGCAAGACCGAGCAGCACGATATATACCAGCCCTACAAGCGAGCCGAGTCCGAGTCCACGGGTGAATATCGCCTCGGAGACAGCGGCTCCCAGCGGGCCGCCGTTGTTGCTCACCTTCGCCCCGGAGGCCACAACCTCGCCGACTGTCTGCCCCACCACCACACTCTGGTCCTCGCTGCCGGAGCGAATCCAGGATATAGCGGCGATAGCCACATATACAGCCACGCATATGAGCGCCACGCCGAGCACCGCACGGGTGCGGCGGTCAAGAATGAACTTCACTATGCCCAGCTCGCGCAGGGGCACACGCTCCTTCTTTTCCTTTTTCTCTTTTTTACGGGCGTCAGCCTTGGAGGCTCCGGCGGCGCGGGTGCCACGCGAGGCGTCGCGCGACGAATCCGTCTGCCTCTGGCGTGAAGATTCGCGCTCAGACATGAAACCATCGGCAGGCACGGCCTCCCGACGCCCTGAGGCGGCACGTTCACGTCTGCGTGAGGGTGCCTGCTGTGCAGGCTGCTCCTGAGGCTCGCGGCTCTGGCGGCCGTCCCTCATCGCGCGGCGGCCGGCAGTCCGGCTGCCGGGCCCATCCTCGTCGATGTAGAGGCGGTCAGGGTCGTAATCTATTCCGTTTGGGGAGTAATTATATGAGTCCATCGTAGGATAATCGGTTGATTTATACTATCCCCCGGCGTGTGTGCGTATGTAAACCGATGATGCCGCGGGATTCGGAGATGCAAATTTACGCATTTAAAATATAAAAAGCTATCGCCCGTCGCGCCAATATTTCAGAGAGAGGTGATTTTTTTGTGGCATTGAACTATTTTCACTAACTTTGTGGCCGCGAATTTTCAATAAACGAACAAAATACATCACCATTCTTTATGGCAACAACAGCTGATTTCAAGAACGGCATGTGCCTCGACATCGACGGCCAGTACTTCTTTATCGTGGAATTCCTTCACGTAAAACCAGGCAAAGGCCCCGCTTTCGTACGCACCAAACTCCGCAACGTGAAAACCGGCCGTATCCTTGACAAAACCTGGAACTCCGGCGTCAAAGTAAACGAAGTGCGTATCGAACGCCGCCCCTACCAGTATTCCTACAAAGACGATATGGGCTACCACTTCCTCCACACCGAGACATGGGAAGAAGTAGTGCTCCCCGGCGAAAGCATCGAAGGCGTACAGTTCCTCAAGGACGGCGACATCGTTGAAGCTATGGTACACGCCGCTTCCGAAACCATTCTTACCTGCGAGCTCCCCGCCAACGTAGTGCTCGAAATCACCTACACCGAGCCCGGCATCAAGGGCGACACCGCCACCAACACCCTCAAACCCGCCACCGTTGAGACCGGCGCCGAAATCCGCGTGCCCCTCTTCTGCAACATCGGCGACAAAGTACGCGTCGACACCCGCAACGGCGCTTATCTCGAGCGCGTGAAAGCCTGACACTCCCATTGCAATCATACAGCAGACCGCATCAGCCTACATTGCCGATGCGGTCTGTTTTTTTCCGAAGATACTCATCCGTTATCAAGGCGGAGTCTATATGTATGTGTAGTCTATATGTATGTGCAAATAAAAACCTCAATGCAGTGCACTGAGGTTTTTATTTTGTGACTCGCACAGGATTCAAACCTGTAACCTTCTGATCCGTAGTCAGATGCTCTATTCAGTTGAGCTAGCGAGCCGAGCCTTCGGTTTAATTTCAACAGGCGTGCGGACCGAAACGCTTTCGCCGACAGTGTGACTCGCACAGGATTCAAACCTGTAACCTTCTGATCCGTAGTCAGATGCTCTATTCAGTTGAGCTAGCGAGCCAAGCCTTGCAATTCCTGAAAGATGACCGCTATCATCTGAATTGCGAGTGCAAAGTTATGCGTTTTTTTTAAAACCACAAAATTTTTCGCTGACTTTTTTCACTCTTTTTTCAAGCACAGCCGCCACACAACACGTCACAAGTACCCTCAGCGACTGATTGCCACTGCATTGCCTCCAATCAAACCGCAGCACAAACAGTAACGGAAAGCGGTGTGGAATAACAACCGGATTTCATCAAAAAGTATGTGCGGGCACTCTGTGGAGCGCCCGCACATCAAAGCCTATTACGGAAGTTTGTCTACCTACCGGCTCTCTCCGCCAATTCGACGGGTTCAGCGGTTGTCACCGTTATCGTCAGTCTTACCAGTCCCGGCGGAATCACCGGAGGCATCAGCAGCCTCGGGAGTATCTTTTGCCGAGGGAGCGTCGTCACCGGCGGCCGACTCTGAATCACCTGCACCTTTTATATGCTCCGGTATAGGTGGAATCGAGGCCGGGGGAGCAACTCTGGGTGCTCCGGCCGGCGAATCAGGCGAAGCTATCTCAACCGATGCTGCTTCAATCACGATATTGCCGGCATTCTCCCCTTTGGCGGCCTTGGCGGCAGCCTCGGCTTTCTCAGCGGCCTGCTGGGCGGCAAGAATCTCATCGGTGCGCGATGCCCAGCGGCGCTTGCCGAATATCTTCTCGACATCCTCTGTGAATATCACCTCGCGGCTGTAAAGCACTTCGGCAAGTTTGTTGTGCCCCTCGGCATACTGACGGAGGATGGCCTTTGCGCGCTCGTACTGCTCGGTGACTATGCGCGACACCTCCTCGTCAATCATCCTGGCGCGGTCCTCGCTGTAAGGCTTCGTGAAGCCGTAAGCCTGCCCGGTGGAGTCGTAATACGAAAGGTTGGGCATATTGTCGCTCATGCCGTAGTACACCACCATGGCATAAGCCTGCTTGGTGACACGCTCCAGGTCGTTGGCGGCACCGGTGGAGATGCGCCCCAGGAACAGCTCTTCGGCGGCACGGCCGCCGAGGGTGGCACACATCTCGTCGAGCAGAGCCTGTGCCGGGGTGATCTGACGCTCCTCCGGGAGATACCATGCGGCGCCGAGCGCCTTGCCGCGCGGCACGATAGTTACCTTTATCAGCGGGTTGGCGTACTGCAGATTCCACGACACGGTGGCGTGTCCGGCCTCATGGCAGGCTATTGCCTGCTTCTCCTCCTTGGTAGTTATTTTGGAGCGCTTCTCCAGGCCGCCGATTATACGGTCGACTGCATCGATGAAATCCTGGCGCTGCACCGTCTCCTTGTTGTGACGCGCCGCGATGAGGGCTGCCTCATTGCAGACATTGGCGATGTCGGCACCCGAGAAACCGGGGGTCTGTCTGGCCAGCAGGTCAACGTCAACGCTGTCGTCAATCTTTATATTCTTGAGATGTACCTTGAATATCTCCACACGGTCGTTGAGCTCGGGGAGTTCAACGTAAATCTGGCGGTCGAAGCGGCCGGCACGCAGAAGAGCCTTGTCGAGGATATCGGCGCGGTTAGTGGCCGCAAGGATAATCACTCCCGAGTTTGTGCCGAAGCCGTCCATCTCCGTAAGAAGCTGGTTGAGAGTATTCTCACGTTCGTCATTGGCGCCCATGTTGGGGTTCTTGCCGCGGGCACGCCCCACAGCATCGATTTCATCTATGAACACGATGCACGGAGCTTTCTCCTTGGCTTTCTGGAAGAGGTCACGCACACGCGAGGCGCCCACGCCTACGAACATCTCCACGAAGTCGGAGCCCGACATAGAGAAGAAAGGCACATTGGCCTCGCCGGCCACGGCCTTTGCCAGGAGGGTCTTGCCGGTGCCCGGAGGGCCTACAAGGAGAGCGCCCTTGGGTATCTTGCCGCCGAGATTGGTGTAGCGCTGCGGATTTTTAAGGAACTCCACAATCTCCTCGATTTCCTGCTTGGCCTCCGAAAGGCCGGCCACATCCTGGAAGGTCACCTTCACCGGGCCGTCCTTGTCGAACATCTGCGCTTTCGATTTGCCCACAGAGAACACGCCTCCGGCACCACCGTCGCGGTTGGTCATGCGACGCATCAGGAATATCCAGAAGCCGATAAGGAGCAGAATCGGGCCGAAAGTCCAAAGGAACGAGGAAAAGTCGCTCCCCTCCTCATACACCACCGGACCGGTGTAAACACCGTTCTGCTTCCATTCTTCGATCTGACGCGAGAACGAGTCGGTGCCGGGTATCACAGTGTAGATCGTGGCCTCGGCGCCCTCCTGTATGCGATTGTTCTTGAACACTTTGTGCGCAAGAGAGTCAGACAACTGCGCGATGGCCTTGTTTGACTTCTTGTCAACGGTAATCTTGGTGATGCCATGGTTGCGCACCACCACCGAATCTGTCACATATCCCTGGAATTCGGTATAGTTCACCTTATCCGACACAGAATTGTCATCAAAATAAAGCATACCGAAGAGCGCCAGCAATATGAACGCATACATCCAGTAAAGACTGAACTTTATCTGAGGCTTCTTCTTGTTTTTATTGTTGTTTTTAGGCTGTATATCAGGCATGGCTTAACCTAAGAAGTGTTAGTGATCAATTGGGTTGCGGGCTGAATCAGCCCCCTGTGTGATGAACGGCGTGCATCAGAAGGGGGGGCGGTCAGTCAAGCGGCGGAATCTCCGTTATCACGGCATCGCTCCACAGCTCTTCGAGATTATAGAGGCTGCGGGCCTCGGGGGCGAACACATGCACCAGCGTCTGGCCATAGTCAATCACAATCCACTGGGCGTTGCGGTAACCGTCGTAATTGTACGGCTTCACTCCGCCGTGCTCCAGAAGATATTCGCGCACCGAATCGGCGATTGAGGCCACATGCTGCGACGATGTGCCCTGGCATATGATGAATTCCGATGCGGGAGTGGATTCGATAGCCGACAGGTCGACCACCGTTATATCCTTCCCCTTACGGTCATAGATTCCCTCGATAATCATTTCGCGCAGGCCAACCGGCTCTGCCGCACAAGTTTGTGTTTCCTTGTTTTCTTTATTCGTCATAAACAGTATCTGAAACTGCAAAGTTAATGAAAAAAATCAAACATCCCTCGTTTCATCATTTAAACAATCTTAAAGGGATAAAGTTGCCTGCAGCCGCCCTATTCGTAGCGCATCACCGCAGCCGGCGAGATACGCCGCACTATCACTCCCGGCACAAGCATCAGCAACAAAGCCAGCAGAAACATGCCGGCATTGAGCGCGGCAATCTGCAGCCCGGAAATAGCCACCGGCACCGAGTCGAGATAATACGACGAAGCGTCGAGCGGAATGAAATGCCAGCGCGCCTGCGCCCATATAAGCGCCAGAGCCACAGCATTGCCTGCCAGCAGGCCGATACCCACAATCCTCGCGCCGAGCCACATGAACACCCCCATCACCTGCCGGTCAGTAGCCCCGAGACTCTTTAACACACCGATCATGCGCACACGCTCGAGAATCAGTATTATAAGCGATGATATGAGGGTGAAACCGCACACGCACCCCATCAGGGCCAGAATCACCACCACGTTAGTGTCAAGGAGCTCCAACCAGTTGTAGTACATCGCGCCCCTCTGCCGCATGGTCTGCGCCACCCAGGGGCGTTGCGTGGCACCCGAACGGAAAAGCACATCAAGATTATCCTGAAGAACCGGCAGCATGGCGTCGGCATCGTCTGCCGAAATGCCACGCACCTCGATGCAGTCTGTGCCAACACCTCCGATATGCCCCAGCGACAGAGCCGACGCATATGCCAGGTTGCGGTCATATTCGCCGAAATTGCCGGCATATATGCCACTGACGGTGTAACGGCGCGTCTTTACGCCCGATGCGGAAATAAAATGGCAGAACACACGGTCGCCTACCCCAAGCCCCAGAGCCGACGCCTGGATATGCGACAGAGCCAGCTCGCCGGCATCGGCCGGAAGCGCCCCCTCCGTCACATTCCCCTGCTCGAACCCAGCAGGATGCTCCTGCCCGTAGGCACGCAGCACCACGCCGAGGAAATCGGAATCGGTCTTCAATACCGCCGGCCTGTCGAACACGGCCGACACCAGCGGACTGGCTTCCGCCGGGCAAATGCTCCTCACAGCCGCATCGACCGCCACCGAGTCATGCCCGAAATCAAGCGCCACCGGAGAGCCGTCGTCATACTGCGCCTCCACCGGCACAAGGGTCAGCGGCGCCTCATATCCGGCCACTTTGGCCCTGATAGCATCCTTGAAACCGACCACCACCGCCACCGAAAGCATCATCACAGCCAGGGCAAGCGCCACTCCGGCCACAGCCACGACAAAGCCCGACCGCGACGGACCGCGGCCGCTACCGGCTATCCTCAGCCTCCGGCTTATCATCAGTGACACATTCATTCTCTGTATCATAATTCTTTCGCCACAAAAGTACGAAATTTTCTCAAATCTACACCGTCAACAACATTGCCACCCAGGGCTCACGCATCAAATTGTCAGAGCCTCGGAAAGTATGACTCAATGAGGGTATACCGGAATTGCAGTAAACAGCCTGGCAGTAGTTGGCAAATTTGATACAGCCTCTTATTATTAAACAACTTCTTAAATACAAAGACATTAGCTCGTTTATATTTTTGATACCGTGCCCTGCATTGCCACCGGATTAAATCAATGCGTTGGCGATTCATCTGAATCTGTCACACATCAGCCACACGAAAAAAGCCCGGAGGCGGGAACCATCATGCCCCCCGTGATTGTTATATAGAGAAAAAAACCGCGGCCGAGGAAGCCGCCCTGTTCAACTGTTTATTGCAAGGGATAATGAAAATCAGTTCAAGAATCAAGCGCAACCTGCGCCTGAAATATATGGCAATCATGATATTGCTCGCCATGGCCCTGACGGCGCTGGGACTGCCGTGTGTGGCGCAGACTCCCGATTCGGCCGCAGTGGAGAATCCGGCCGTCTACGACAATCTGCTGCGACCGTCAGCCCCGGTCGACACCACTGCCGGCACACCGGAAATCATTCTTGACGGCATCAGAGAGGAAGCCGTGGCTGAACCATCCGGCGGGGAATACCATCCGCCGGCAGCCACCGCCGACACCATCGCCATCATATCGGGTTACCCGCAGAGCATCTACGGCCGCCCGGCATCATGGACCTACTCCGACCCCTGGTGGCACGGCATGTGGATCAACACCGCCGTATATGCCGGAGCGTTCGTGGGCACCCTCTTCGTGCTCGAATGCCTGCCGGAGGATGCCACCGCATGGAACCGCAAGGAGATAACCTCGCGTCCGTTCTACGAACGTTGGTACCGCAACGTGTTCAAGCTCGGTCCCGAGTGGGACCACGACAAATTCATATTCAACTACGTGCTGCACCCCTACGCCGGAGCGGCATACTTCATGGCCGCACGCAGTTGCGGTTTCAACTTCTGGCAGTCGATGCTATATTCCGCGGCAATCTCCACCATCGGATGGGAATTCGGCATAGAGGCCTGCATGGAACGCCCCTCTTATCAGGACATCTTCGTCACTCCGATTGTAGGATCCCTTATGGGAGAAGGGTTCTACCGCCTCAAGCGCCTGATTGTGAACCGCGACTACCGTGTGCTCGGCTCTCCGGCCATCGGGCATATATGCGCGTTCTTCCTCGACCCGGTAAACGAGGTCGTAGGACTGCTCTCACCCCCCTCGCGCTGCCGCACAATCGGGCCGGGATGCCTCCACTCGCAGCCGCTCCTCATCCCCACACCGGGCCCAGGCGGCTCGCCGGCGTTCGGCCTCACAGTAAATGCTACATTCTGAATACAATTATCTGCACTTCAAAAACCTATAAAACAGTCACATATCCACAATCATCCGGCCCGCTGTTTGGCAGATAAAAAAAATATGGTAATTTTACGGCATGAAACTTCACCGACGAAGATTCATGCCGGTCTATTAATGAAGCACCTATTATTTATCATATCAGCTATCGCCTTACTCGTTCCGCTGCGGGCGGCAAGCGCGAAATTCAACAGAGAATCCGAAATAGAACGCCAGCGCGCCATTCTTGAGCAGGCCCGGACTCCGGCCGACTCACTGGCTCCGCTGTTTAATCTATACGACCTTATTGTGACCGCCGACCGCAATGATATCGGCTTCCAACTGATGCACACTGCCCGCAGAGCAGGCGACACAGCCATAGCGCTTGACATCATACGCAATCTTGCCAACAACAACATGCGGAATGATTCCATACTGTCGGGTCTCCTTGCCGAGGCAAAACAGTATACGGAAAGCAGCGACCGGCGCCAGACAGTGACCTTCATACGACTGATGCGCAACAACGCCCTCTTCAAATATTCCACCCCCGATGTAAAGACCGAATCACTCCACAACCTCATGGAGAAACTCGAAGGAATCCCTTCCGACAACCTCTACGACCGCCTTGTGATGCTCCACGCCGTATGCGCCACGATGGCCGACTTCCCCGAAGACGATTTCCTTCAAAGATATGTGGATCAGCTCAACGAACTTGTCGAACAGCTTCCGGCATCCGACCTGGCGCTGAAAAATTTCTTCTATGTCAATGCCGCCATCTCCTACACCCGCAACAGAGAGAACCAGCGCGCCATATATTATGACCAGAAACTGCTTCAGATCATCAACGAGCTTGAGGTGCGCAACCGCAAAAGCGGACGGATATTCAAAAGCTACGACCCCAACCGCTACATCATATATACACGTCTGCTGGAAAATGCCGAAGGTCTGACTTCCTCGGAAGTAGAGGAATTCTATAAGAAAGCGATGGAGACCGTTGAAAACGACCCCAGAGCCTCACACACCTACAAGAATTCGCCTCTCCCCACGGTATATTACAACCTCTATCATAAAAACTACCGCAAAGTGCTCGGACTGCTTCAGCAGCACGTGGAAACAGAGCACCTCACATTCCGTCAGCTCCCGCTGATGAGAATCATGACTGAGGCCGCCGTAAAAACCGGCGACAACGCCGCCCTGCTGAAATTATATCCGCGCTATGTGGAAATGCTCCGGCAGTATATCAACGCCCGCTCCAACGAGAAGCACAACGTACTAGAAGTGGTTTACGACCTCAATCAGGTAAAAGCGGAGAACATACGGCTTGAAGAGGAGCGCCAGGATGAAATGCGGCGTAACTGGCGCCGGCGCGCCGTGCTGATGGCAGTGGCGCTGGCAACCCTGCTGGTGTTTGTGATAATCCTTTACCGCGCCCGCCGGAAAGCACAGCGGCTGGCCGAAAGCCTTGAGGAAAGCAACAAGGACCTGGAGGCTCAGAAACGCAACCTCCTCGACGCACAGCAGCAGACCGCCAGAGCCCGCGACCAGGCTATACGCGCCGACCAATTGAAAACCGACTTCATCAACAACATGAGCCACGAGGTGAAAGCTCCACTCGAGGCACTCAGAGAATACGCCTATCTGCTGGCCGAAAGCACCGACGACCACAAGAAAAAGTACCTCATGCAGTTCGCCGACCTGCTGATGCTAAACGCCGACCTGGTGACGACAATCGTCAACGATGTGCTTCAGCTCTCCGAGCTGCACACCACATCGGTAAAAATCGAGAAGAAACGCATCTACGCCGGGCCGGTGTGCGAGGCAGTGGTAGAAACTGTGAAAGGGCGCGTACATCATGGCGTGGAGATGATATTCCGCCCGCTGCAGCCCGACATCCTGGTCAACACCGACCGCCACCGCCTGGTGCAGATTCTTATAAACCTCCTGCAGAATGCGGCGAAATTCACCGAAGAGGGCTCTGTGACGATATATTACCGGAGGTCGGACGACGGGCGCAACATCGAGTTTATAGTTGAAGACACCGGAATCGGCGTACAGCCCGAAAATGCCGAACGTATATTCGAGCGGTTTGTAAAACTCAGCTCCGACAGCCAGGGCATCGGCGTGGGTCTTACAATCTCACGTATGCTCGCACGCCTGATGGACGGCGACATAACCGTAGACCAGTCATATTCGGCAGGGGCACGCTTCATCCTCACTCTCCCTATCGAATAGCCACGCGCACGGCCCCCCCGCCGGGAAGCACCACAACATACACCCCGGGACACAGCGCCACACCGCCGTTCTCCACCCCGGCCAGCGAGTAGAACATGCTTCCTTCCGGAGCCACGATGTCGTTGCCCTCAACTCTTACAGACGCCGCGGAGTCTGCCTCAGCCACATCAATCGCTGTCGGATTGTCGATATAGAAATTATGCCAAACATTGGCAGCCTGATATTCACTCTTTACGGCAGAATACCTTGCCATATCGCCGTCGACACAGATATCCAGGGCGCCATGGCGGTATGAGTCATCCGAGAAACCCTGCGCGTCATCCGAAGAAAAAACCGGAGGAGTCAGCCTGTAAGTCACCACATTGGTCACCTGCCCGTCGCAATAGAACGCCTTGGCACCAACAGTCATAACATCATCGGCGCCCTCAAGTGTGACCCTTGATAGCGGACAACCCTCGAATGCCGAGGCTCCGATTTCAGTCACCGAGGCCGGCACAGTGATTTCAGCAAGCCCCGTGCCGAAGAAGGCTTTGTCGCCGACTGACACAAGACCGCCTTGCGGAAGCACCACTGATTTTACCGAACTGCCTGAAAATGCTTCGGCGGGTATAGCCTCGATTTCAAGCTGCGACATATCGATATTCACAAAGGTCTTCACATTCGCAAGCGCACCCTCCTTTATGCGGGTCACCTTATAAGTCACCCCCTCGTACTCCACCTCCGGCTTAAGCACCAGATTATTCGGGATACCCGTCGCCTGCTTGCCTGCAATATAGACCGTAGTGGCATCATCTGCATTAGTCACATACCCTATGCCGTCGATAGCGAACTCAAGAGCGGATGCATATGATATTCCTGACATTACGGCAGCCAGAAACAATCCCGTCCTAAAAAAATTTCTCATAAGTAACAGTCTTAAATAGTTTCACATCATCATCCCTGCTAAGGGCTTTTAAATAAAAACATCATTCAGACCGGAAAGTTGGCTATGCACCGAAAATAAGGAGGCCCCGTTTCAAACAACGCGGCCTCCCGGTGAACTGCGGATAAAAACTGCAAAACGCAAGTTCAGGAAATAAACTAAGTCTTTTTCAGGGTTATCTTCTACTCATGTCAGTCCACGGCTCTTTCATTTAAAAAAGTCTTGTGCTTCCGAAAAGCCTGTTATTTTATAGCGGGGGAAGTCTGAATGGGAAAGGGTGATTTTCGCATTCATTTCTCTGATTTTCAATAAAATAAGTGGTAT
>SCEJ01000374.1 GCA_004102785.1 Muribaculaceae bacterium Isolate-013 (NCI) | reverse complement strand
TAGCTTTCTGATGTTTTCGGCTTTTCTCCTTTCATCGGGTAAAATAAAGTTTTGCTCGTGTGGTTAAGTTTTGCCCTTCTTCATCGCCCACGAGCTTTAAGGCGATGAATACTATGGCATCTGCTGACTTCTGTGGGTTCGTTGTTACTGCTTGCCGTGCGGCTCGCCCCACAGACCTCCCCGATTAAGAACATAATCTTTCAGTCTTATACTCCCTTGATTTACTCTCGTCAGTC
>SCEJ01000373.1 GCA_004102785.1 Muribaculaceae bacterium Isolate-013 (NCI) | reverse complement strand
CGGAAGTTAGGATATACTCTAACATCCTGTCTGACGATAGTTGCACTTCTACGAGTTCGTCTCCAACTATCCCAATCAAAGTAGGCGCTCCCTCATACATTTCGCTTTCCGAGCTATTCTTCCGAGGATAGCTTTCTGATGTTTTCGGCTTTTCTCCTTTCATCGGGTAAAATAAAGTTTTGCTCGTGTGGTTAAGTTTTGCCCTTCTTCATCGCCCACGAGCTTTAAGGCGATGA
>SCEJ01000372.1 GCA_004102785.1 Muribaculaceae bacterium Isolate-013 (NCI) | reverse complement strand
CGGAAGTTAGGATATACTCTAACATCCTGTCTGACGATAGTTGCACTTCTACGAGTTCGTCTCCAACTATCCCAATCAAAGTAGGCGCTCCCTCATACATTTCGCTTTCCGAGCTATTCTTCCGAGGGTAGCTTTCTGATGTTTTCGGCTTTTCTCCTTTCATCGGGTAAAATAAAGTTTTGCTCGTGTGGTTAAGTTTTGCCCTTCTTCATCGCCCACGAGCTTTAAGGCGATGA
>SCEJ01000371.1 GCA_004102785.1 Muribaculaceae bacterium Isolate-013 (NCI) | reverse complement strand
TCAGACTTTCAGTTATTTCATCCTTGTGTTCTCGCAGATATGGAAGCAGTTTGTCTACATCCATTCTGTCGATTCCACCGCTCCCCTTGTTGGCCTTGACTTGTCTGTACGCTCTGTTAAGGTTGTCGGAAGTTAGGATATACTCTAACATCCTGTCTGACGATAGTTGCACTTCTACGAGTTCGTCTCCAACTATCCCAATCAAAGTAGGCGCTCCCTCATACATTTCGCTTTCCG
>SCEJ01000370.1 GCA_004102785.1 Muribaculaceae bacterium Isolate-013 (NCI) | reverse complement strand
TGGCTGACTATCACTCCTGCGTTGAGATACTTGTGAATAAGCGATATGACCCTGCCGTCATTGATTGTCTCGCCAAGCAGTTGTATCAGCTTGCTGTGGTTGACCGTGTCAAAGAACTTTTCAAGGTCTAAGTCCACGCAGTATTTATAGCCGCCATTGATGATTTCCTGCGCCTTTTGCAACGCTTGGTGCGCGCTCCGTCTCGGGCGGAAGCCGTAGCTTGCCTCCGAGAATTTCG
>SCEJ01000369.1 GCA_004102785.1 Muribaculaceae bacterium Isolate-013 (NCI) | reverse complement strand
TTCGATACTCTCGCTGTGTTGTAAATGAAACTCTCGCAGATTTAACGGATTTTCGGATTCTTCCATGGTCGACGACGGATGGCCGCAGGCGGCATACGGATGAAACGGACCTAGTTCGATACTCTCGCTGTGTTGTAAATGAAACTCTCGCAGATTTAACGGATTTTCGGATTCTTCCATGGTCGACGACGGATGGCCGCAGGCGGCATACGGATGAAACGGACCTAGTTCGATACTCTCG
>SCEJ01000368.1 GCA_004102785.1 Muribaculaceae bacterium Isolate-013 (NCI) | reverse complement strand
CGGTCAGATGTGTCTGATAGAGATTGATTTCGTGCATAATATTAGCTTTTCTCCTTCAACACTCTGATTGAGGGTTTGTTATGCCTAATAACATTATTTCGCACTAATTTTTAGACAATCTCTTAGAGGTTGTCTAAATTTTATTGATTAGGATTTTTATGGCGGCGAAATCAATCATTTCTTCCGCTGATTCATTCAGTATCTCATAGTTCCGGGAGAGTCTGCGGCAAGAGTCAAGCCATGCGA
>SCEJ01000367.1 GCA_004102785.1 Muribaculaceae bacterium Isolate-013 (NCI) | reverse complement strand
AGGCCGTACCGATACTTCTTGATAAAATAGATATCTCAGGAAAGATTGTCACGGCCGACGCCATGTCTATGCAGAAGGACATTGTCGAGAAAATCAGAAAGAAAGGCGGAGACTTTCTGATAGAACTTAAAGCCAACCAGCCGTCATTGCGATACGGCATTGAGGACAGGCTGGTGGAACACACACCGGTATATTCTTACACCGAAGGTCCCGAACTGGCCCACGGCAGGATAGAGACGAGAACCTGC
>SCEJ01000366.1 GCA_004102785.1 Muribaculaceae bacterium Isolate-013 (NCI) | reverse complement strand
TGAAATAAATCTGATTTTCAGAAAAAGATAACTACTTGAAATCCAATCATGAAAATTTACCCGATTCTCAACAATCTGGGTAAGGGTAAATATGTCTTTATTTTTATCTTAAATGAAAGAGCCGTGTTGATTCCTGTCCCCTCCAGCGTGCTCTTAGTCACAATTTTATTAATTTGGAGGAAAATTTCTAAAATATCAAATATGGACAGAAACCGAACAGTCGCCGGCCTTGATATCCACAAAGATAGTATT
>SCEJ01000365.1 GCA_004102785.1 Muribaculaceae bacterium Isolate-013 (NCI) | reverse complement strand
ACAGTAAGTTTGTAGTTCATCCTATATAGTAAAATATAGCAACAAATATATAAATAAAAATTGACTCTACCAAATTGTGAGCCAACTATTTTAATAAAAATTTCACCTCAAACTGTCAAACACCCGCATAACCGCAACCGTATAAGTTCGTGCGACTCGCGTGATGTGGACCTTGACGCTGTGCTCGATGAGATGGAGCTGGGTCCTGCCGACGGCAATCTGTTCTCAGAAAAAGATTATGGCTCGGCGCATC
>SCEJ01000048.1 GCA_004102785.1 Muribaculaceae bacterium Isolate-013 (NCI) | reverse complement strand
TAGAAATTTTCCTCCAAATTAATAAAATTGTGACTAAGAGCACGCTGGAGGGGACAGGAATCAACCCGTCGGCCTTGTTTTTTATTCTGCCGGTGTAAAAATCTCGCGATTTTTATGTAGATTTGCAGTGTAAACAGTTCAATCGGCGATATGCAGACCAATCAGGAATTACGCACAGCGTGGGATTTTGTGGAGCATACCGGAGTCAGCATCTTCCTCACCGGGAAGGCCGGCACCGGCAAGACCACTTTTCTGCGCGCGCTCAAGGAGCATAGCGCCAAAACTATGATAGTGGTGGCGCCCACGGGAGTGGCGGCGGTAAATGCCGCGGGTGTCACAATCCACTCTTTTTTTCAGTTGCCGCTCAGCCCGTTTGTGCCGGGAGCCCGCCAGGGGGCCGACCGCTACGGCTTCTCCAAGGATAAGCTCAGGATTGTGAGGGCGCTCGACCTCCTTGTAATCGATGAAATCTCGATGGTGCGCGCCGACCTGCTCGATGCCATCGATGCGGCGCTGCGCAAATACCGCCGCTCCCCCCTCCCGTTCGGCGGCGTGCAGCTACTGATGATAGGCGACCTCCAGCAGCTCGCCCCGGTTGTTACCCCGGCCGACGAGGCTCTGCTGCGTCCCTACTACTCCACACCTTATTTTTTCGGCTCCAGGGCGCTGGCCCAGATTCCTTACGTCACGATTCAGCTCACGAAGGTGTACCGCCAGCAGAACGAGCGTTTCGTGGAGCTGCTCAACCATGTGCGGGCAGGGCACATGACGCCGTCGGACTGCGATATGCTTGCCGGCAGGCTTGACCGGAATTTTCGTCCGGCGCCCGACAGCGACTACATTCGTCTGACCACCCACAATGCCCAGGCCGACGACTATAACACGGCCTCGCTGCTGCGTCTGCCCGGCGCAACCCGCTCCTATCCGGCCAGGGTGCAGGGGGATTTCCCCGAGATGTCGTTCCCCACAGCTCGCGCCCTTTCACTGAAGGTCGGAGCTCAGGTGATGTTCATCAAGAACGACACCGAGGGGGGCGGACGATATTACAACGGCCGTATCGGCCATATCACCGGACTTTGCGAAAGCTCCGTTACGGTGCGGTGTCCGGGCGATGCCGAGGATATCGATGTGGGCCCGCAGGTGTGGGAGAATACGAAATACACCGTTAACAGCAAGACCAACACAGTGGAGGCCTCGGTGGAGGGCACCTTCGCCCAACTCCCTCTGCGCCTGGCGTGGGCCGTGACGATACACAAAAGCCAGGGCCTTACATTCGACCATGTGATAATCGATGCCGGCGCCTCATTCGCCCCCGGGCAGGTATATGTGGCTCTGAGCCGTTGCCGAACCCTCAATGGGATTGTGCTGGCCACGCCGATAACACCGAAGTCCATTCTCGGCGACCCCGCGGTGACACAATATATTTCCGGGCAGGATGCCGCCGCCGAGCGCAGTGTTGCCGCTCTCCCCTCTATAAAAGAGGAGTATCGGCGGCATCTGCTGAAGGAACTTTTCAGTTTCCGCGAGATTTCCGATCTCCAGGAGAGCCTTCACCGCCTCATAGCCCGCGAACTTGCTTTTGCCAATCCCGCGCAGAATGCCGCTCAGGCATTCGTGGCCGACGGGCTGCGCCAGAAAGTCACATCAGTGGCCGACCGCTGGATAGCATCCATAGCCTCATCGCCGATAGAGAGCCTTGCCGGCGAGGCGTTTCTGGAGCGTGTCAAGGCTGGATGCCGTTATTTTGCGGCCACACTGCGCGAGCTGTTCGGCAAATCGGTGGCTGAGGCCGCACGGTGCACCACCGGCGACAAGAAACTGCGGCAGCGCCTCACGGTGCTCACCACCGACCTGCGGCTTGCCCTCGTTGGGCGCCTGTCGTTGCTCGATGATATTTCCGTGCACGGATTCACGGTTGTCAACTACCTTAATTTCAAGCAGCAGGCCACCCTCGGCGCCGCCTCTGACGCCGCCAGGAAAAGCCCGGCGCGCAAGGCCGACGGCCTTTCGTCATCCAAAGCTGCCAAAAAGAGCAAGGAGCCCAAGGCGCCCAAGGAAAAAACCGCCGATATATCGCTGCGGATGTTGCGCCAGGGGATGACCCGCCGTGAAATCGCGGAGGAGCGCGGCCTGGCAGTGTCGACCGTCACGCAGCACCTCCAGCGTTTCATCCAGTCGGGCGACGTCTCGATTGAGGATGTATATACTCCGGCGATGGTCACGGCCATGGCCGACGCCGTGGCCAGGTGCGGTCCCGACAATTTCGAGGAGATTGTGAGTCGTCTGCGCGACACCGGCCTTAGTCCTTACGACATTCGTTTCTACCTTTCTTATTCTGACTGAGAATACCATTTTTTATCCAGATAGCCTGACAATATCCCTAAAACCCGTTTGACACGATGCTCCGAAAAGTTTTATCAACATCACTGCTCGTTCTATTGATTCTCCTTTCTGTGCCTGAAAAGGTGTATGGTGCCGGCGACGCTTCCTCTTCAGAAGTGGAAAAGACTCTGCGGCAGCTCGACAAGGAACTGCTCAACCGCCAGAAGTACATGGCTGCGCGACAGGCTGCCATCGATTCGGTGAGGCGTGTGCGTGAGAAGATGCCCTACGGATCGGGGCGCTGGCTCGAAGCAACGCTCTCGATTGCATCGCGTTTCGGCACGTTCAACAACGACTCGGCCCTGGCATACCTCAACACCGGACTGCTGGAGGCCGGCGAGAAAGGGAACAAGGAGATGCTCGACCAGTTTCATCTGCACCGCGCTGTGGCGCTGGCGCGCACCGGCATGGTCAACGACGCGCTGGTTGACCGCCGGCAGGTGGATTCAACCATGCTTCACGGCGAGGATCTGGCCGAATTTTATTCGCTCGGCCGCCAGATGTTCTCCTACATATCGACCCATTACGAGGGTATGCCCGAAAAATATGACTACTGGCGCAACCAGGGGATACTCGCGCAGAAGGAGTTGCTCACGCTGATACCGAGAGAGCTGCCAACCTATCGGCGCAACCTGGGTGAATATTACCTCATGCTCAGGGAGTACTCAAAGGCCTCGCAGACCCTGGAGCCGCTGGTGAAAAACATGTCGGTGGATGATCCGGAGTACGCCATCGCCTGCCATGTGCTTGCCGAGGTGGCCAACTCGCGCGGCGACCACAACACCTATCTGCTGCGCCTGGCGCAGTCGGCCATGAGCGACCTTCGCCGCGGCAACTGCGAGGTCACATCGCTCCAGGAGCTGGGAGGCGCGCTTTTCGAGAAAGGGGATACACGCCGCGCGCACGATTATCTTACAGTGGCGATGGCCAACGCCGTCGACTCAAGGGCCTCGGCGCGAATTGCGCGCACCACCGAGCTGCTCAATGTGGTGGAGCGCGACCACCAGGCGCAGATTTCAAGCTACAAGCGGTTCACGCTTATAATTATTGTGGCGCTCGCACTTGTGCTTGTGCTCCTCGCCGTTGCGGTGTTCTACCTGCGCAAGCAGCTTACGAAAGTCAGTGCCCTCAAAGAGCGGCTCCAGGACGCCGGGCATACAAAAGATGTGTATATAAGCCAGTTCATGACCCTGTGCTCCACATATATGGACCGTCTGCGCGATTTCTCCAAACTTGTAAACCGCAAGATTTCGGCCGGACACGCCGACGAGCTTCTTGCCCTTACAAAATCAGGCAAGTTCATCGATGAGCAGAGCCGGTCGTTCTACGAGATTTTCGACGACGCCTTCCTGCATATATATCCCGATTTCGTGAGCCAGGTCAACGCCCTGCTCAAGCCTGAAGAGGATATCGCCCCTGATTCATCGGGCTCTCTTACGCCGGCGCTGCGCATCCTGGCTTTCATGCGCCTTGGAATCGACGACGCCGGCCGCATAGCCCGCGCCCTCAACCTGAGCGTCAACACTGTTTACGCCTACCGCAACCGTATGCGCAACCGTGCCATCGACCGCGACAATTTCGAGGCCTCGGTGATGGCAATCCGCGGGCTGTAGCCCGTCGGGAGTGCCGGGCCGGGTGTTTTGCCGGCGTTTTTTCGATGTGATTGCCTGCGGGCGTTTGCAGGGTTGCGAAAAAAGATGTAAATTTGCACAAATTTAACGGTGCGTCACGGCCTGTGTGCCCGAAGCGCCCCGCAGGCACGTCAATCACATTTCAACTCTATATGCCAAACCCACGCAAAGCCTTCCTGATGCTCGAAGACGGCACAGTGTTTGAAGGCAAATCCTTTGGCTATGAAGCCCCGGCAGCCGGCGAAGTTGTGTTCAACACCGCCATGACCGGTTATCCCGAAAGCCTTACCGACCCTTCCTACGAGGGGCAGATTCTCGTTACCACCTATCCCATCCTCGGCAACTACGGCGTGCCGCCTGAAAGGGAGAAAGACTCGGTGAGCGAATTCCTTGAAAGCTCACGCATACATTGCCGCGCCATCATCGCCCAGGACTATTCGTGGGAGCCGAGCCACTGGCTGGCCACGCGCTCGCTGCATGAATGGCTTCGCGACGAGAAAATCCCCGGTCTTTACGGCATTGACACACGCGCCCTTACAAAGCATCTTCGCGAGAAAGGCTCGATGCTTGGCAAAATCTATTTTGACAAGCCCGACGAAATCGAATTCTCCGACCCCAACAAGGAAAACCTTATAGCCAAGGTGAGCTGCACCGAGCCGCGCGAGTTCGGTGAGGGGGAGAAGACTGTGGTGCTCGTTGACTGCGGCACCAAATACAACATCATCCGCTGCCTTACCCGCCGAGGAGTGAAAGTGGTGCTTGTGCCCTGGGATTATGATTTCCTCACCATTGACTTTGACGGCCTGTTTATCTCCAATGGCCCCGGCAACCCGGATTTCGCCACCCCTACGGTGGCCAACATACGCCGCGCCCTGGAGCTCGGCAAGCCCGTGTGCGGCATATGCATGGGCAACCAGTTGCTGGCAAAGGCCGCAGGCGCCTCGACCTACAAACTCAAATACGGCCACCGCGGCCATAACCAGCCGGTGCGCCAGGTGGGCACCGACCGCTGCTATATCACCTCGCAGAACCACGGTTTCGCCGTGGACCACACCGCCCTTTCCGACGAATGGGAGCCCCTGTTCGTCAATATGAACGACGGCACCAACGAGGGGATACGCCACAAGACAAAACCTTTCTTCTCCGCACAGTTCCACCCCGAAGCATCTTCGGGTCCGCGCGACACCGAATTCATTTTCGACCGCTTCATCGAACTTCTCTAATTCAAAAACTCCACACACTTTTTTATATATGAAGGTTCTTCTGCTGGGCTCCGGCGCCCTGAAAATCGGCGAGGCCGGTGAATTCGACTACTCCGGCTCTCAGGCCATAAAGGCTCTGAAAGAGGAGGGCATCGAGACTGTACTCATCAACCCCAACATCGCCACGGTGCAGACCTCCGAGGGGTTTGCCGACAAGGTGTATTTCCTCCCGATTACCAAAGAGTTTGTGGAGAGAGTCATCGACAAGGAGCGCCCCGACGGCATTCTCCTTTCGTTCGGCGGCCAGACCGCGCTCAACTGCGGTGTGGAGCTTTACGAAAGCGGCATCCTTGAGAAATACAATGTGAAGGTGCTCGGCACCCCGGTGCAGGCCATCAAGGATACGGAGGACCGCGAGCTTTTCGTGAAGAAACTCGATGAAATCGATGTAAAGACCATCAAGAGCGAGGCCGTGGAGACAACTGCCGCCGCCCTCGAGGCTGCAGAGCGCCTGGGCTACCCGGTGATTGTGCGCGCCGCATATGCGCTGGGCGGTCTCGGCTCAGGCTTCTGCGACAACCCCGAGCAGCTTGTGGCTCTCACCGAGAAGGCCTTCTCTTTCTCGCCGCAGGTGCTGGTGGAGAAGTCGCTCAAAGGCTGGAAAGAGGTTGAATACGAGGTGGTTCGCGACCGCTTTGACAACTGCATCACCGTCTGCAACATGGAGAACTTCGACCCGCTGGGCATACACACCGGCGAGAGCATCGTGGTGGCTCCCTCGCAGACCCTCTCGAACGACGACTACCATTTTCTGCGTCAGCTCGCAATAAAAATTATACGCCATATCGGAATCGTGGGCGAATGCAACGTGCAGTATGCCTACGACCCCGACTCCATGGACTACCGCGTGATTGAGGTAAACGCCCGTCTGAGCCGCTCGTCGGCCCTGGCATCCAAGGCCACCGGCTATCCTTTGGCATTTGTGGCCGCCAAGCTCGGCCTCGGCTACGGCCTGTTTGACCTCAAGAACTCCGTGACACGCGAGACTTCGGCTTTCTTCGAGCCGGCGCTCGACTATATCGTCTGCAAGATTCCCCGCTGGGACCTCGGAAAGTTCCATGGTGTGCGCCGTGAAATCGGCTCGTCGATGAAATCCGTAGGCGAGGTAATGGCCATCGGCCGCACTTTTGAGGAGGTCATTCAGAAGGGTCTCCGAATGATAGGGCAGGGGATGCACGGCTTCGTGGGCAACCACGACATGAAAATCGAGGATATCGACCGTGCTTTGGCCGAACCTACCGACAAACGCATCTTCGTTGTAGCCAAGGCCATGCAGCAGGGCTACGATGTGGAGCGCATACATCAGCTCACGAAAATCGACCGGTGGTTCCTCGAAAAACTCCACCATATCATCGTCACCGACGACGACCTCAAGGCATATTCGTCGGTCGATGAAGTTCCGGCCGACCTTCTGCGCCGCGCAAAAGAGCAGGGTTTCAGCGATTTCCAGATTGCCCGCGCCGTGATGAAAGATAAAATGGATATCTCCGGCTGTCACAACCTGGTGGTGCGCGCCCGCCGCAAGGAGCTGGGTATCCTCCCGGTGGTGAAGCAGATCGATACCCTTGCCGCCGAATATCCCGCACAGACCAACTATCTGTATCTCACCTACAACGGTTCGGCCAACGATGTGGCCTACACAGGCGACCACCGTTCGGTGGTGGTGCTCGGCTCGGGTGCCTACCGAATCGGTTCTTCCGTTGAGTTCGACTGGTGCTCGGTCAACGCCCTGATGACAGCCCGCAAGGAGGGATACCGGTCGGTGATGATAAACTACAATCCCGAGACGGTGTCGACCGACTACGACATGTGCGAGCGTCTCTATTTCGACGAGCTCACTTTCGAGCGCGTGATGGATATTCTTGAGCTTGAGAATCCGCACGGCGTGATTCTCTCGGTGGGCGGCCAGATTCCCAACAACCTTGCCACCCGCCTCGACGACGCCGGCATAAACATCCTCGGCACATCGGCCAAATCGATTGACAACGCCGAGGACCGCCATAAATTCTCGGCCATGCTTGACGACCTCGGCATCGACCAGCCCCGCTGGCGCGAGCTTACCAGCTTCGACGATATCGACAAGTTTATCGCCGAAGTGGGCTTCCCCGTGCTGGTGCGTCCGAGTTATGTGCTTTCGGGCGCGGCAATGAATGTCTGCTCCAATGAGGAGGAGCTTCACCGCTTCCTGCGTCTGGCCGCCAATGTGTCGAAGCAGCACCCGGTGGTTGTTACCGAGTTTGTGCAGAACGCCAAGGAAATCGAGATGGATGCCGTGGCTCAGAACGGCGAGATAAAGGCCTACGCCATATCGGAGCATATCGAGTATGCAGGCGTGCATTCGGGCGATGCCACCATCCAGTTCCCCCCGCAGAAACTTTATGTGGAGACAATGCGCCGCATCAAGAAGGTGTCGGCACGGATTGCCAGGGCGCTCAACATCTCCGGCCCCTTCAATATACAGTTCCTTGCCAAGAACAACGACATCAAGGTCATCGAGTGTAACCTCCGCGCCTCGCGCAGTTTCCCGTTCGTGAGCAAGGTGCTTAAAATCAACCTTATCGACCTGGCTACACAGGTGATGCTCGGCAAAAATGTGGAGAAACCGGCAAAGAGTCTTTTCGACCTCGACTATGTGGGTGTGAAGGCTTCGCAGTTCAGCTTCTCGCGTCTGCAGGGCGCCGACCCGGTGCTTGGTGTCGATATGGCCTCGACAGGCGAGGTGGGGTGTCTCGGCGACGATTCGTCGGAGGCAGTGCTCAAGGCCATGCTTTCTGTCGGCTGCCGCGTGCCGAAAAAGGGTATCCTCCTTTCCACCGGCTCGGCCAAACAGAAAACCGAGATGCTCGATGCCGCCCACCGTCTGCATAACCATGGGTTCACAATCTACGCCACCGAGGGCACCCAGCGTTTCCTCAGCGAAAACGGCATCCCTGCAATCCCGGCCTACTGGCCCTCGCAGCCCGACCGTCATCCGCAGGCGCTCCAGCTCCTGCACGACAAGCAGGTGGACCTGGTGGTGAATCTCCCGAAAAACTTCTCGTCGACAGAGCTTTCCAACGGCTATAAGGTGCGTCGTGCGGCGATTGACCTTAATATCCCTCTGCTCACCAACGCCCGCCTGGCTTCGGCTTTCATCGACGCGTTCACTACGATGAATGTGGCCGACCTGCCCATCAAGTCGTGGGACGAATATTGATGCCGCATCCGGCCCGCTACCCTCACGGCTTATGCGTCTGTTGCCCGTTTTGTCATTGATGCTCTGCGTGCCGTTGTGCGCAGGCGCCGTTCCGTCGGAGTTCCTTACCACCGGCGACGGCTCATACTATAATCCTTACCGTCTGAGCAAGGCCGTGCATCTGGCCGAGCTTGACAAAGAGGTGAGGGGCGGCACATCGTTTGCCGGAAAATTTCTGGTGCTTGCCGCCGATATCGATATGAGCGAGCTGCCTGAATGGGCAGGCGTATTCGCCGGTATCGGTGAAGCCGATGAGAATGCCATGTTCTCCTCTTCGTTCTGCGGTGATTTCAACGGGCGCCATTTCACGGTCAGCAATCTCGATATCGATGCGTCAGACGATTATGGTTGCGGGCTGTTCAATTCCGTTGACGGCGGAGCGTATATCCATCACCTGCTGCTCGATTCGTCGTGCTCGGTAAGCGGAGGGTGCAACACCGGAGCCGTGGCCGGCACCGTGTGGGACGGGATGGTGGAATTCTGCTCCTCGGCCGCTGCCGTGCGTGGCCTGCGTAATGTGGGCGGCATCGCCGGCACGCTGCATTCCGGTGCCGTGCGGCATTGCAGCAACACGGCGCGTGTTGACGCTGTAAAAGGTGTAGGCGGCATCGTTGGGCTGATGGACGGCATTACCTCCGTTACGGGCTGTTACAACACCGGCGTTGTCGCAGCATCCACTTTCGGAGCCTGCGCCGGAATCGCCGGACAGGGATTCGGACGGGCAGATGTTATGGCCTGCTACAACACTGGCCTGGTGAGCGGGCGCCGCAGCGAGGAGTTCGACATTGAGCTGTCGAATATACTCTCTGATGCCCCGGCTGTGGTGTGGAAAGGCTCCGTGGCCGGCTGTTGCGCCGTTTCGGCTCTTTCCGGCATAGCAGAGGATGGCGTGACC
Organism: Muribaculaceae bacterium Isolate-013 (NCI); assembly: GCA_004102785.1. Taxonomy (GTDB): domain Bacteria; phylum Bacteroidota; class Bacteroidia; order Bacteroidales; family Muribaculaceae; genus UBA7173. Next base: position 16,232 of record SCEJ01000048.1, on the reverse strand, counting down.
GATTTTTCGGAAGCGGAATTCCGCACGGCGACTCCCGCCGCACTGCTCAACGATGCTCTTGAAAGCTCGGATTATAGCCCGGCACCGAACTCCACGGCAGTGGCGGCCGACCGCCGCTTCACGTTCGCAGCCGGAGTCAACGGCGGCTTCCCCGTGCTGGGGTGGGAACTTAATGCGCCCGGCAGCGCTATTGCCGGAGTCGCGCCCGACGGTGTGACAGGCTTTGTTGTCGAGGGAACGCGCGTATATTCTGTTTCAGGAGCTGTTCTGCGGGTAGCCGACCTCAGCGGCAGGATTGTGGCTCGAGGAGCCGACCTTACCCTTTCGCCCGGGGTCTACCTTGTGGGCGACAAGAAGATACTGATAAACTGATGAGCAACAACAATAACCGCCAGTTGGGCGAGGCCCCCTGGTTTCATGTGATACTTTCCACCGGTTTCGGCGTGGGGTTTATCCCCGGAGCCCCCGGCACCTATGCCGCATTCATGGCCTGGGGCGTGTGGTATCTGCTGTATTTCTTCAGCAGTGTGGCCTCCCTTTTCTGGATAACCCTGGCGCTGACTGTTGCCACCACCGTAATCGGAGCATGGACGTCGAGGGTCATGGAGCGCTACTGGGGCGAGGACCCGCGCACAGTGGTAATCGACGAATATATCGGCGCATGGATTCCGGCACTGGTGGCCGCGGTGGCCGGCGAGCCTGGCCTCACGGCGCTGCTGTCGCTCTTCGGCTTCGCCATGTTCCGCGTGATTGATATTTTCAAGCCTCTCGGATGCCGGAAAATGGAGGAAGTGCCCGGCGGCTGGGGCGTGATGCTTGACGACGCCCTTGCCGGCGTATATGCCCTTGTGCTCACCTGGGGGCTGCGATGGATTCTGCTCGGCACTCCGCTGTTTAACGTATTTTAATGCCATCTCACCCCTTTGTGCGTGAAAATCGCTTGTAGTGAGCGGATTTTTGCGTAAGTTTGTAGATAATTTCGGCTTCACGCCGGTTCAATGTTTTCAAGGATGAAATTTACACGTCTTGTTCCCGTAGCGGTGGTGCTCGCCGCCATTGCAGCCTCGGCCGCCGCTCCACAAAAAAACTCTGTAATCGAGGAAGTCGCCTGGATGGTAGGCGACCAGCCCATATACAAAAGCGAAATAGAGGAGGCATATCAGCAGGCTCTGTATGAGAAGACCCCCATACCGGGCGACCCGATGTGTGTCATCCCCGAGCAGCTTGCCGTGGAGAAACTGTTTCTGCACCAGGCCGACATCGACACCGTGGAGGTGTCGGAGGCTATGGTGACCCAGTCGGTAGACCAGCGTGTGAACTATCTTATCACCAATCTCGGCTCTAAGGAGAAGGTGGAGGAATATTTCCGCCAGCCGCTCAATGAATTCCGCACCAAGCTCGCCGACATGATGCGCAACAACTACCGCATACAGGAGGTGCAGCGTTCGCTGACGAAGAACATCAAGGCCACCCCCTCCGATGTGCGTAAATATTTCAATACCCTTCCGTCCGACTCGATTCCCTACGTGCCTCTTCAGGTAGAGACAGAGATCATCACCATCAATCCGCGCATTCCGCAGCAGGAAATCGATGATGTGAAAGCACGCCTGCGTGATTTCGCCGACCGTGTGAACCGCGGCGAATCGGATTTCTCCACCCTTGCCATCCTTTATTCGGAGGACGACGGCTCGTCGGTGCGCGGCGGTGAAATCGGATTCCTCGGCCGAGGCCACCTCGAGCCGGAATATGCCGCCGTGGCTTTCAACCTCAACGACCCCAAGAAGGTGTCGAAAATCGTCGAGACACAGTATGGCTATCATATTATCCAGCTCATAGAGAAGCGTGGCGACCGCATAAACACGCGCCACATACTCCTGCGTCCGAAAGTATCCGACGCCGACCTTACTGCCGCCGTGCATCGTCTTGACTCGGTACGCGCCGATATCAACGACAACAAGTTCACTTTCGAGCAGGCCGCCCAGGTGATTTCGCAGGATACCGACACCCGCAACAACCATGGCCGGATGATCAACCAGGAGACCGGCACCACCCGCTTCGAGATGAAGGACCTCCCGCAGGAGGTGGCAAAGGCCGTTGCAAATATGGAGGTAGGCGATGTGTCGCCGGCTTTCATAATGAAAGATCCCAAACGCAACCGCGACATCGTGGCCATAGTGAAACTCACCGCCCGCATACCGGCTCACAAGGCCAACCTCTCCGATGATTACCAGACGGTGAAGGGGATGTATGAGGCGGCCGCACGCCAGAAAGCGGTCGACCAGTGGCTTGAGAAGAAAATCAACGACACCTATGTGAAAATCGAGGATGCATGGGTTGACTGTGAGTTCGAGCACAAAGGCTGGCTGAAAATACGCAAGTAATGCGACGTGACTGTATGCGTCTGCTGCCCCTGGCGGCGGCTGTGATTGTGGCGTTGGCCTCGCTCGGTACGGGATGGGGACGCACCACCCTGCGCCGTGACCGCACACCGATTCGCCCGCAGGTGCCCGGCGCCAGCCGCATGGTTGCCGACAAGGTTTTTCTCGAGCGGGCCGACGAACTGCGGAAGGGGCGCACCGACGACTATCAGGTGGTGGTGGGCAATGTGCTTTTCCGCCGCGCGGGCATGTATATGTACTGCGACTCGGCACTCTTCTTCGAGACAGACTCGGTGGAGGCTTTCGGCAACATTCGCATGGAGCAGGGCGATACCCTCTTTGTTTATGCCGACCAGCTTGTGTATGGCGGAAACACCAGGCTCGCCACTCTTTATGCCGATGCCGGAAAGGTTGTGAAGCTGATAAACCGCGATGTAACCCTCACCACCGAGATTTTCAACTACGATATGGGTATCGAGCTGGGCTACTATGAGGTGGGGGGCACGCTGTGGGACAAGCAGAACCGTCTCACGTCGTGGTATGGCGAATACTCTCCGTCAACGAAGGAGGCGGTGTTCCAGGACCAGGTACATCTCCATTCGCTACGCCCCAACGACACTCTCGACATCTATACCGACGAGATGCTGTACAGCACCCTGACGCATGTGGCCACCCTCGACACTACCTCTACAATCATATCGGGCGACGGCACAATCTATACCTCCTACGGCACATATAATACCGAAAACCAGCAGGCCGACCTTTTCAGCCGCTCGCTTGTAAAGGCCCGCAACGGAAACACCCTCACCGGCGATACGCTTTTCTACGACCGCGAACGCGGATTCGGCCGGGCTATCGGCAATATCGAGCTGCGCGACTCGGCCAACAGGGCCATACTCACCGGCGACGAAGGATTCTATTACGAGCTGCGCGATTCGGCCCGGGTGTGGGGACGCGCCCTGGCTCGGCAGTATTCGGCCAACGAGGAGGCGGAGGATACTCTCTACCTCCATGCCGATACAATCCGCACCTACCAGGTGATTACCCCGGCTCAGTTTGAGAATGACTCGCTGGTGGCCGCCGCCGACTCCACGCATTATATGGTGGCTGCTCCGCATGTGCGTTTCTTCCGCGTTGATCTCCAGGGGCTGTGCGACTCAATGACCCTTGTGCAGCGCGACTCCATGATGTATCTTGACAAGCACCCTGTGGTGTGGAGCGACAACCGCCAGATTTTCGGCAACGAAATCCAGGTGCACCTCCAGGACTCTACCGCCGACTGGGCGCGGTTGCCGCGTTTCGGCTTCATGGCCGAGCTTATCGAGGATGAATTCTACAACCAGCTTACCGGCAAGGAGATGTATGCCACGTTTGCCGACCGCTCCATACGCACCCTCGATGTGAGCGGCAACGTCCAGGCAATATATCTGCCGATGGAGAATGATTCCACCTATAATAAAATAGCCAACATAGAGAGTTCATTCCTTTCGGCCGAGTTCGCCGACCAGCAGCTTCAGCGCATGAAGATGTGGAACGAGACAAACGGCACGATGACACCGCTTTATCTCGCCAAGAAGAATCTCTATTATCTGCCGCGTTTCCGCTGGTTCGAGCCTCTGCGACCGAAGGACCCGGACGACGTGTTCAACATATCGAAAGAGATGCTCGACCTGATGGCCGAACCCGATTTCGATTCGCGTCCCTGAGAGGCCATTCACCTGAAAATCAAACCATAAAACTCTCCATACGCATGATTACCAAAGATTTGCTCTCATTTTTAGATGAGTCTACGTGCTGTTTCACAGCGGTGCGCAATGTGGTAGGGCGCCTTGAGGCCGCCGGTTTCCGACGCCTGGATATGAGCCGTAAATGGCCGGTTATCCATGAAGGCGCGAAATACTATGTTGTTAAAAATGATTCGGCAGTGTTCGCTTTCATCGCCGGAAACGACATCACCGCCGGCTTCAAGATAATATCGGCACACTCCGATTCGCCATGCTTCCGCGTGAAGCCTCAGCCCGAGATGGCGGGGGGCGGAGGGTGCCTGCGCCTCAACACCGAGGTTTACGGCGGTCCGATTCTCTACACATGGTTTGACCGCCCGCTGTCGCTTGCCGGGCGTGTGGTGCTTCGGTCAGACGACCCTCTGCACCCGGTGACGCGCATCGTCGACCTGCAGGAGCCGCTGCTTGTCATACCGCATCTGGCCATACATTTCAACCGCTCCGTCAACGACGGCAACCCGCTGTCGAAGCAGCGCGACATGATGCCGGTGCTCGGCTTCCTCAAGGAGGGGATGGAGAAGGAGGGGCTGCTCGTGAAAGTGCTTGCCCGCGCCCTGGAGTGTGCGCCGGGTGATATACTTGATTTCGACCTGTGCCTCTATCCGGTGGAGAAAAGTTGTCTGACAGGACTCGACAAGGAGTTCATTTCCGCCGCACGTATCGATGACCTGGAGATGGTGCACGCCGGCCTTTCGGCTCTGCTCGTCTCGGCCAAGGATGAGCCTCAGCAGCCGATGACACGTGTGCTGGCAGTATTCGACAATGAAGAGACCGGCTCGGGCACAAAGCAGGGGGCGGCGTCGCCGGTGCTGCTGTCGGTTATGCGCCGGCTCAACGAGAATCTCGGCGGCAATGAAGATACTTTCCAGCAGGCGGTGGCGAATTCATTCATGGTGTCGGCCGACAACGGCCACGGGCTGCATCCTAATTATGAAAGCAAGCAGGACCCCACCAACCACCCCATACTCGGGCGCGGTCCGGTTATCAAGAGCAATGCCAACTGCAAGTATATGACCGATGCCGACTCGTCGGCGGTGTTCCGCATGATATGCGACAAGGCCGGGGTGCCGGTGCAGACCTTTGTAAACCATTCCGATGTGGCAGGGGGCTCGACCCTGGGTAATATCCTGACCTCGCAGATTGAATTGCGCGGCGTTGACATGGGCTGCCCGCAGTGGGCCATGCATTCCTGTCGCGAGACCGCCGCGGTGGCCGACCACATCTATACCGTGCGCGCCTTCACCACCTTCTACAACCTCTGACCGTTATAGGCAGGAGAATGTCAAAACTACCTGAAACCGCCTTGATGCAGGAGAGCACCTGCATCAAGGCGGTTTCAGGTGGTTTTATTATTATTGCTGTCCGGTAAAAAAAGACAAAATCATATATTCTCTACAAATATAATAAGTTACACCTGTTTTACGAAAAAGGGCTTGTCATTTGAGGCGATGTGAAATTGGTAGCATTAAGCATCAAAAAGCCCTTAAAAGACATCTATACGAGTCTGTTTCATGCTGTATGAGATAAAAATAGTCCATTTCCTATCATGTCAAAGTTTTACCGGACAGCAATATTTTATTATATGCTTCTGAAAAAACCGGATGGGGTGAACCGATACGTTATTTCACGGTTTTGGAGCGGGGCGACACGCCCCCCTCGCCGAGAGCCTCGATTGCGAAATAGTAGGGGGTATCGCGGTCGAGCCCGCGCATGTCGTAGTCGAGTGCGTCGTAAACGGTGATTGCATTGTAGAGTTTGTCGGGGGCTATGCCGTAGTAGATGTTGTAGCCGTAGGCGCCGGGCACGGCCTGCCATGAAATCATGGCGTTGCGCGGGTCGGCCTTGTCGCGGTTCACTTTCAGCCCTTTCACTGCGGCCGGATCTGCGGCATCGGGGTCAAGACCGAATACACGGAATCCGGAGAGGCAGAACTGCCCCGAGGGCATGTGCAGGTTCTCGAGTTTCAGATAGCGTGTGCGCAGCGGCTTGCGGAGCTCGATGTAGTCGTGGGGCACATCCTTGTCGTTATCGCTTTTGTCAACGACGAGGGTCCAGTCCGAACCGTTGTCGGAGGCATATATGCGGTACTGGTGGTAGAGATCATCGGCGCGGTCGTGCTGCGTGGTGTTATAGTCGTAGTAGTTTATCTGGAGCGCCCGCACGTCAGCCGGCTTCTCCAGGTCGAGTACAACCCATTCGTCGGGGCCGGCGGTTCTGGCGGCCCAGAATGTGCGCATGTTCTCGTCGGTGATGGCTGCCGGGGAGAATACTGAGTCGGTCGACGACACCTGCACCGGTTTCCCCTTGGAGAGGAGCATCCATCCGGCAAAGCGCTCTTCGGGGCGCGCCGTGGTGTTTGTGGCGTTGAAGTTGGGATAGTCTCCGAATGCGGCGGTGCTGTACATTATGCCGTCGCTGTCGAACCCTACGGGATAGAGGCCGATGCGTCGCTCGAATTTGTATTTGAGCGAGAGCATACATGTCGACACATGCCACCAGTTTCCGGCGGCGTCCTCGAAAGTGCCTCCGTGGCCGCTCCCCTGCACGAATCCGCCCGGTTTGTAGCTCATCGGGTTGTGTTTCTGGTAAGTGAACGGGCCGAGGGGGTTGTCGGCCACATATACGCCGTCGGCATACACCTTGAACTCTGTGCCCGGTGCGCCATATTGCAGGTAATAGCGCCCGTTGTGCTTGTTCATGTAGGCGCCTTCGGTGAAGGGTGGGAGTGTGGTCTCGTCGTCGTTGTTCATGCCGAAGCGTTCCCAGCCGTGTTCGTCGGGGTGGAGCGCCATCACATCCACAATCCTGCTTTCGGGGTAGAAGTCCTCGCGGCTGAGCTGCACGCCTTTCAGGGGGTATTCGTTGCTTGAGCCATAGTAGAGATAGAGCTTGCCGTCGTCGTCAAGGAAGAGGCAGGGATCCCAGGAGGGGAGGACATTGCGGTCGGTGGCGCGCCGGAATTTCCCCGATTTTGGGTCGGTGGAGTACCACACCGGCAGCCCCTCGTATGTAGAGCCGGTATAGAAAAGGGTGTCGCCCGACACGAATGCCGCCGGGGCGCACTGGTCGTCGTCGGCCGGGCGGCGTTTGAAGCTGGCGCGGGCAAACTCCCAGTCGGTCAGATTCTTCGAGAAATGGAATCCGTCCTGATTTGTGGAGAAAAGAAAGGTTTCGTCGCCATACATCAGAGCCATCGGGTCGGCCGAAGAGCGGAAGGAGCCGCCCGCGCGCGAATTGTTGTTGTAGGGCTCGAAGTTGTAGCTGATGTTCATCGGGTTGCAGTATGTCGCCGGGGCATAGTTGTCGGCGTCGTACCACTCTGTGGCCACGGCTTTTCTACGTGGCAGAAACAGCCTGGGAGCATCGGCCGGGCGCAGTGTCACCGTCACGTCGGTATAGTCGGCGCCTACGGGATGGTTTTCGAGCACCATGCCGGGATAGTGCACATACAGCATGGAGTCGGCATCGGTTGCTTTCAGCGAGAAGGAGCCGTCGGCATCGGTGTTGCAATGTATCGGCGATGCGAAAAACATCACTGTGGCGCCTTCAATGGGGCGTCCGGTGTCGTCGGTCACTTTTCCCGTGATGATATGCTCTTTTACCACGGGGATGTAATAGTCGCTGATCTGTCCTTTCACAACCTTGATTTCGTCGTCGGCCAGAGCCGGCATTGCGGCTATTGCGGCGGCGCAGGCTATTGTGGGGATTGCTCTGCGGATTTGTATTTTCATGGATTATGGTATGGTTGGGTTAGATTTATTGTTACTGCAAAAATACGAAAAGCCGATAAATCTTTTTGTATGCAACCTGTGTTTTATTATTACAAATACACGGCTCTTTCATTTAAAAATGCTTGGAATTTTCAAAGTGTATGACTGATAGTTAGTTAAAAGCCATTAACCCTTTTATCCAAAATGAGATTAATACAGCCATTGCGTAACTGCTACATATAACTACCTGATTAACAGTGGCGCATTATAGCATCAAAGTTAAATGAAAGAGCCGTGTTACAAATAGGTTGTACGCAGCCATTTTAAACAAGAAAGGAGAACGTATTATGTTATGGACCGCTATCGGATGCTTCATTGCAGGCGTCGTTGTGATGATTTCGATGTTCATATGGCAGGGAAAGGCCATAAAAAACCATGAGGAGTGGGGCGTTTTCAATCGTTGGCGTATGCTGATGATGGTCGCGTATCTGCTTCTTTTTATAGCTTCGGCTGTGCTGTTCCTGCTCTGCTGAGAGAGTGCCGCTGTTATATAAATCGGTGTTCCGCTTGCCGGATGTGAGCGGAATTTTGTAACTTTGCGCAAATTCTTACCAATAGTACAATTTCTACGACATTGAAAGGATCGGCTAAACTCGGCCTCGGAGGCCTGGTTGCGATAGTTTTCGGCTCCGTGATAGGGGGCAGTATCTTCAACATCGCGCAGAATATGGCACGCAATGCGGCTCTCGGTCCGGTGATTGCGGCATGGCTCATAACGGCGGCCGGCGTGTTTTTCCTGGTATTGACATTCAAGAAACTCGCCGACGCGCGCCCCGATCTGCGGGCGGGAATCTACCAGTATGCACTTGCCGGCTTCGGACGCTATACGGGCTTCAACATGGCATGGGGCTACTGGCTCTGTGTGGTGATGGGCAACGTTACCTACGCCGTGATGCTCAACGACTCGGTGGGAGCTTTCTTTCCGGCGCTCATGTGCCATTCGTGGCATATGGTGCTTTTTGCCTCGGCACTGATATGGATGATGTATCTGCTTGTGTCGCAGGGCGTGAAGTCGGCGGCACTGGTCAACAATGTGCTTGCGGTGGTGAAGTTCACGTGTCTCGCGCTCATTATCGTTGTGCTGGTGATATGCATGAAGGCAGGGCTGTTTACCGCCGATTTCTGGGGGCGGGCAACACTCCCTGCGGGTGATACTGTCGGGGCGCAGTTCTCCTCGTGTATGCTCGTGACGATATGGAGTTTCCTCGGCATCGAGGGGGCGGTAATGATGTCGTCGCGTGCGCGGCGTCACACCGATGTTGGGCGTGCCACAGTGATAGGGTTCGTGCTTGCCCTGATTCTCTACCTGCTTGTCACGGTGCTGTGCTTCGGGGTGATGACGCGCCCTGAGCTGGCCTCGCTCCCCAATCCGTCGCTGGCCTATGTGCTCGACAGTTGCGCCGGCTCCTGGGCCAAGTGGTTCGTGATTGCCTCGGTGATTGTGTCGCTCACCGGCGGATTCGTTGCATGGACTCTTGTCAGCGCCCAGGTGCCCTATGAGGCGGCCCAGGTGAGGATTCTGCCCAGGCAGTTCCTGCACCTCAATTCCAAGGGGATGCCCTCCTACGGTATGCTGGTGGCCTCGGTGGCCATGACTCTGTGCGTAATCCTTGTGGTAACCGCCGAGAATGTGTATATCGCCGCGCTCAACCTCACGGCCATGATGGTGCTTCCGCCATATCTTTTCTGCGCGCTGTATCTCTGGAAGTTCAGCGGCACTCCTGACGGGCGCCGCCGCCTCGGGGGCAGTGTAGCCGTGAACCGTTTCGTGGCTGCTGCCGCTTCGGTTTTCTGCCTGTATATAATGTGGGCCGGCGGCCTGGCGCTGATGATGGTCACTTCGCTCTTCTACCTTTCGGGCATAGGGTTCTTCGTGATGGCCCGCCGACAGCAGCAGCCGGGCAAGCGCAGGGTGTTCACCCCCGCCGAACGCCTGGTTTTTGCCGCCATAGTTCTTCTCTCCATTGTGTCGGCTGTACTCCTTGCCATGGGGAGAATCCGCCTCGACGGCTGAAAAACCGGGCGGAAGAAAACTTTATTACATTGCAGCAGGTTATATAGAAAGAACCAGGGTGCCATCATGTGGAATGCATAAAACTCACCCTGATAATCCAACAGCCAAGTACTATGAAGAAATTAATTTTATGCCTGCTGCTCCTGGGTGGAGCGTATGCCGTGGTTTCGGCAAAAGACACCTATGCCCACGACGCTTCGGTGCTCCCCGAGGCTGCCCGCAATGTGATCGGGAAAAACTTCAAGTCGAAAGTAAGCGTTGTGAAAATCGACAAGGATTTCGGACGCGTCAGCGAATATGACGTGACCCTCTCCGACGGCACCGAGATTACTTTCGACCGCCAGGGCAACTGGAAGGATGTGGAGACCAATGTCAACTCTTCCGTTCCGTCGGCATTCTACCCCCCGGCCGTCGCTTCCTATGTGAAGAAGAACCATTCCGGTACCCGTGTGGTAGGGGTGGAAAAAGAGCGCCGAGGCTACGACGTGACACTATCCAACGGCATCGAACTCAAGTTTGACTCGCAGGGTAATTTCCTGCGCTACGACGACTGACTTCTGACAGCATCCCCCCCCCCTTCACACCGGGGCGTCCGCATCAGGCGGACGCCCCGGTGATGTCCTTATATGGAATATATGCTCCCGGCATCGATTGAGGTTGTGGATGTTGAGGATATTTTGTAACTTTGTAACATAAATTCTCAACATTCATTTACTACCTTAAACATGAAGAATTATCTTAGAAGAGTTGTCTGTGGGGTAGGGGCTGTGCTGGGGCTTGGAATGATGGCCCAGGCTGCGATGCCCGTTGGCGTGCCCACCGCCGCCGTAACCCGGATTCAACACCCCGAATGGAGCCGCAATGCCGTAATCTATGAGGTGAATCTGCGACAGTACACCCCCGAGGGAACGCTGAAAGCTTTCGATGCCGAGCTGCCGCGCCTGAAAGAGTTGGGTGTGGATATACTGTGGTTCATGCCCATACATCCTATCTCGGAGAAGAACCGCAAGGGCACGCTCGGCAGCTACTACGCCGTGCGCGACTACAAGGCTGTCAACCCTGAGTTCGGCACCCTTCAGGATTTCAAGGAGACTGTAAAGAAAGCCCACGACCTCGGCATGAAAGTGATAATCGACTGGGTTCCCAACCATTCAGGCTGCGACAATGCCTGGGTGGAGGAGCACCCCGACTGGTATGCGCGCAACGAGAAAGGGGAGATGTTCGGCCCCTATGACTGGACAGATGTCTACAAGTTCGACTACTCCAATCCTGCCATGCGTGCCGGCATGATTGACGCGCTGAAATTCTGGCTCACCGAGGCCGGAATCGACGGCTTCCGCTGCGATGTGGCCGGAGAGGTGCCCACCGATTTCTGGAACGAGGCCCGTCCGCAGCTCGCCGCCGTGCAGCCCGGTCTGTTCATGCTCGCCGAGTCGGCCAAGCCCGAGCTTCACGCCGAAGGCTTCGACATGGCCTACAACTGGCCCATGAAGGATCTTTTCTCTGAAATAGCCGCCACCCAGGGTCAATACACATTTGTCAACACCCGCGAGGGGCAGACCGCGCCGCGCCGCTTCCCTGTGAAGTATGCCGTGGCCATCGACTCGCTCCTCAATGCCCAGGCCGCGGAATATCCCGCCGACACCTACGAAATGAACATGATTACCAACCACGACCTCAACTCGTGGGAGGGCACGGAGTTCGAGCGTCTCGGCAACCTCTCGCAGGCTTTCGCCGTGCTGAGCTACACTCTGCCCGGTATGCCGCTGATCTACACCGGACAGGAAACAGGTATGAACCGTGCCTTTGAGTTCTTCGAGAAGGACAAGGCTCCGGCATGGGAACCGCGCAACGAATATTTCTCCTTCTACAAGACCCTCAACTGCCTCAAACATCATAATCCGGCTCTTGCGGCAGGCAATCCCGCCGGCTCGAAGATGCTCCGCTATCCCACTGCAAGCAAGAATCTCTATGTGTTTGAGCGCGTGTTGGGCGATAACCGCGTGGTTGTGGCCGTAAATCTCGGCAACGGAGAGGAACAACTGGTGTTCCGGGGCGAAGCTCCTTCGGTAGCCGGACTTGCCGACATCTTCGCTCCCGGCGATGATGCCGCTCTCCCCGCATCGCTCAAGGCCGGCGAGTACAGGGTATATGCCCCTGCGCGTCCATGCTGCGCCAAAAAAGCCGGTTGCGTCAAGAAGTAACTTTTCAGAAAACCGACAGCATTTCAAGCAATGAACAAATTTTTATTGGCTATAATGGCCGGGGCGTCACTCTCGGTGACGGCCCGCGCCGAAGCGATAAAGATGGCGTCGCCCGACGGCGAGCTGGTGCTCAGCTTCGACCTGCTCAAAGGTGGCGTGCCCTCTTACAGCGTTGACTTCAAGGGGAAACAGGTGGTGGCGCCCTCGCGCCTTGGCCTGACCCTCGACTATGAGTCGGGACGCAACGATTTCACAAAGGCTGCGGCAAAGGCTACCGGCGACGCTCTCCAGCTTTCGCGCGGATTCGAGGTGACGGCCACGGAGACCGCATCGTTCGACGAGACCTGGAAGCCCGTGTGGGGCGAGGAGTCGGAAATCCGCAACAACTACAACGAGCTGGCCGTGAAACTCACCCAGCCGGAGTTCGACCGCTTCATGGTGGTGCGTTTCCGCGTTTACGACGACGGTGTGGGTTTTCGCTATGAATTCCCCGCACAGCCTAATCTCAACTACTTTACCATCAAGGAGGAGGATTCGGAGTTTGCCATGACCGGCAACCACACCGCCTGGTGGATTCCCGGCGACTACGACACTCAGGAATATCTCTACACCCGCTCGCGGCTGAAGGATATACGCAAGGAGATGCCCGCCGCCGTGAAGCAGAGCGAGAACCAGGCTTCGTCGACAACCTTCTCGCCTACGGCCGTGCAGACCTCCCTCCAGCTCAAGACCGACGACGGTGTCTATCTCAACATCCATGAGGCTGCCTGCATCGACTACTCCACGATGCATCTCAACCTCAACGACACCACGCTGGTGTTCAAATCATGGCTCACTCCCGACAACAACGGCAAGAAAGGCTTCCTGCAGACACCGCAGAATTCCCCCTGGCGCACGGTGATGGTGACCGACGACCCCCGCGAAATCCTCGCCTCGCGCCTGATTCTCAACCTCAACGAGCCCACAAAGTATGAGGATACCTCATGGATCAAGCCAGTGAAATATATGGGTGTGTGGTGGGAGATGATCACCGGCAAAGGCTCCTGGGCCTATACCGATGATGTCTACTCGGTGAAGCTCGGCCAGACCGACTACTCCAAGGTGAAGCCCAACGGACATCATCCGGCCAACAATGAGAACGTAAAGCGCTACATCGACTTCGCCGCCGAGCACGGCTTTGACCAGCTCCTCATCGAGGGATGGAACGAAGGATGGGAGGACTGGTTCGGTCAGTCGAAGGATTATGTGTTCGACTTCGTCACCCCCTATCCCGACTTCGATATCGACGAGCTTAACCGCTACGCCCACGAAAAAGGGATAAAGCTGATGATGCACCACGAAACCTCCGGCTCCACCCGCAACTACGAGCGACATCTGCCCGATGCCTACCGGCTGATGAACGAAAAGGGCTACAATTCGGTGAAGTCGGGCTATGTGGGCCCGGTGTTCCCCCGCGGCGAACACCATTACTCGCAGTGGCTCAACAACCACTATCTCTATTGCGTCACCGAGGCCGCCAAACACAAGATTATGGTCAACGCCCACGAGGCTACCCGTCCCACCGGTCTGTGCCGCACTTATCCCAACCTCATCGGAAATGAGTCGGGCCGCGGCACTGAGTACTGGGCTATGGGTGGCAACTCGCCGAGCCACACCTCAATCCTGCCGTTCACACGCCTCCAGGGTGGACCGATGGACTATACCCCCGGTCTGTTCGAGATGGATATACAGAGCTTCTCCCCCTCAAACGGTTCGCCCCGCATCAAATCCACCATCCCCGGTCAGCTCGCCCTTTATGTGACCCTCTACTCCCCGCTGCAGATGGCCTCGGACCTCCCCGAGAACTATGCAAAGCACATGGACGCATTCCAGTTCATCAAGGATGTGCCCGTGGAGTGGGAGCGCTCCGTCTATCTTGAGGCCGAGCCGATGGAGTATGTCACCATCGCCCGCAAGGACAAGAACTCCGACTCCTGGTTTGTAGGTTCTACCGCCGGCGACGATGCCCGCGACTCGCGTGTCGACCTCTCCTTCCTCGCCCCGGGCCGCAAGTACACCGCCACAATCTATGCCGACGACCCCTCCGGCAAGCAGCCCTATAAAATCTCCACGAAGAAAGTCAATTCTAAGACCAAACTCTCCCTCCGGGCACTCTCCGGCGGTGGCTACGCCATCACCATCCGCCCCGAGAAATAAACGTCCCCTCTGATCATCGACCGGCGCAACCTGTTTCCTGCCGAAGCAGGGTTGCGCCGGTTTACAAAGTCAAGCCCCATGCGTTACCTGTCATTACTCATATCACTCCTTTTTATCACTTGTGCAGCCTCGGCACAGGAAGTCCGGTTGAAGTCAGTGACAATGACCACCGACCCCATGCCGCGCTATATGCAGCGAACTGATCTCAACGGCGAGATATGCGGCCTGGTAAAGGTTATCATACCTGGAAATCAAGTGCGTTTCGAGGGAAGCCTCATCGGCGAACCGGAGTTTAAAACTTCCGAATATTGGTGCTGGCTTTCGCCGGGCACCCGTTTTCTGAAGGTAAAGGTGCCGGGTTTCGCTCCCCTGATGATTGATTTCAAAGATTTTTTCGACAACGGCATCAAGGGAATGAGGATCTACGAAGCGGTGCTTGCCGTGCCGCAGCCGGGAGCCTCTGCTTCGGGGCGAGTGCTGAAAGGAACGGTCAATATCGAGGGGCTCACTCATCGGGTAGAAAATGAGGCTGCCGAGCGGAAAGCTAAGGAGGAGGCCATCGATGGGCTGGTGCTGTATCATAATCTGCACGACGGCAGCTATCTCAAGGCGGTAGAGCTCACCGGCGACCCGTTCGGGGTTGAAGGTGAAAAGTATAACAACACCGTGGAGTATCTGCTTGATAACGTGAATTATGGCGATTCGCTCACGTTCAAGTTCAAGAATCCGCATTATGCCGACTGCACTGTGAGGATTCCTGATGAAAACGTTGAAAAATCTCTGTTTAATCTGAAACTGAAACGAAAACGATTCAATGTCACATTAAGAGTTGTTGACGGCATGACAGGCGACCTGGTGGATTCAGTCACTGTTTCACGATGGAAAGATAAAATCGTCCTGCATGGACCACATACTGAGTTCATAGGGCTGACGGATAAGAATGGAATCTATGTAATCCATGATGCCGTTGACGGAAAGAAGCTGACACTTTATTTGAATAAAAGAGGGTATCAGCTCCCCGGCGGGATAGGAATTATACCGGTAGAGAACTGCGAAAAGGAGATCCGAATGTATGGCGAGACAGATCATTTTTATATCAAGGGTGGGAATAACGTGGCTGTAACACTCCCCGACGGCAGTGTCACATCTCCAGATTCACAGGGAGAGGTCACGATTCATTATCCGGTTTATCCATATTCAATCACCATTTCCGCCCCTGGTTATAAAACCCTGAAAGTAAGAATGGACGAGTCTCCGGCCTGCAAAGAAACCCTGAAGATGAAAAAAGGCAATCCCGCCGACATCGTCAATTACAACATGTACAAAGGCAAGTTCATAAAAATGAAGGATTAAGGGGTAGTTTGTACTTGTTTTTAACCGTCTATTGACTTCAGCATCTTAAAAATAAATAAAAGGATATTTCCCATTTTTCATATCACAGAGATAAGTTATAGAACGTATTTACAACAGTTCGGTAATTTTTGAGCAGGCATAGCTGTATCGCACTGATATACAATAGTTTGCATTGATATTGAATTGTTGCTGCATCTTATTGATATTCAATTGAATATGCAAATTTTACCGAACTATTGTATTTGAGTACATGACAAAAATTTGAAAACATCGAATTTTTGTCATGTACTTAAACATCATTTGATTGTAGTATTTTTTTTTCGGACAGCCATAATTATGTTTTTTTAACAATAGCGTTGTTGACAACGTATACGATTTAAATTATATTTGCACTGTGATAAGTATATCGTAAAAATAAATTAATGTATTGATATGTTAAGCCGCAGGTCTACAGAAATTAATCATGTATCGTTTACCAACGTTGGAGAGGATGTCTTCTACGGTGGCGAACAAGACGTGTTTATCTCCGTAGA
>SCEJ01000364.1 GCA_004102785.1 Muribaculaceae bacterium Isolate-013 (NCI) | reverse complement strand
TTTGTGGATATCAAGGCCGGCGACTGTTCGGTTTCTGTCCATATTTGATATTTTAGAAATTTTCCTCCAAATTAATAAAATTGTGACTAAGAGCACGCTGGAGGGGACAGGAATCAACCCGTCGGCCCACGGCTCTTTCATTTAAGATAAAAATAAAGACATATTTACCCTTACCCAGATTGTTGAGAATCGGGTAAATTTTCATGATTGGATTTCAAGTAGTTATCTTTTTCTGAAAATCAGATTTATTTCA
>SCEJ01000363.1 GCA_004102785.1 Muribaculaceae bacterium Isolate-013 (NCI) | reverse complement strand
CCATCTCACCCTCAAATTCTTTGCAGAAATCATCTGCAATACAAAAAATTTCAGTAACTTTACTTTCGGTAATCATGATACAGTATTTATTGTTTGACACCTCTAAATTACTAAATATCAGTGATATATCGAGTAGGAGGTAAACACTAATCATAGGTGTTTATCTCCTACTTTCGTGTTTACCGACCTCTCACACCACCGTACGTGCCGTTCGGCATACGGCGGTTCTTAACGCGGATGCAGTTTCTCGTAGT
>SCEJ01000362.1 GCA_004102785.1 Muribaculaceae bacterium Isolate-013 (NCI) | reverse complement strand
ATGAAAAAAATACGATTTTAACGAAGAGATAAACAACTGAAATACAGATATAACAGATTACCCGCTTCGGGCTGAAGCGGGTAAGGGCAGGTATACGCTTTATTTTATCTTAAATGAAAAAGCCGTGGTCAAACAATCAGAAAAATAATCCGCGAGGCCCAAACAGACAAGCACAACAAGGGTTATGACACGTGGAGTCAGCTAATCAGCATGGTCTTCTGTCAGTTTTCCAACTGCGACTCCGTGCGGGACAT
>SCEJ01000361.1 GCA_004102785.1 Muribaculaceae bacterium Isolate-013 (NCI) | reverse complement strand
ACCTTGAAAAGTTCTTTGACACGGTCAACCACAGCAAGCTGATACAACTGCTTGGCGAGACAATCAATGACGGCAGGGTCATATCGCTTATTCACAAGTATCTCAACGCAGGAGTGATAGTCAGCCATAAGTATGAGGACACAACGGATGGCGTGCCGCAAGGCGGTCCACTCAGCCCCATATTGAGCAACATAATGCTGACGGAACTTGACCGCGAACTTGAAAGGCGCGGACTTCCGTTTGTGCGTTATGCCG
>SCEJ01000360.1 GCA_004102785.1 Muribaculaceae bacterium Isolate-013 (NCI) | reverse complement strand
TCCCGAGCGCGCCCCGATAGCGGGAAGCACATAGTCCGAGGCAACGGTGTCTACCGTGAGGAGAATCGAAAGGAAGCTAAGGACAAAAGTCTGGCTCCACGCACAGAAACTTGATATAAGGCTCAAATTCAGGGGTAAGGTTGCTACACAAACCAAAGCCCGATAGCTATCCGGACTGACGAGAGTAAATCAAGGGAGTATAAGACAGAAAGATTATGTTCTTAATCGGGGAGGTCTGTGGGGCGAGCCGCACGGCAAGCAGTAACAACGAACCCACAGAAGTCAGCAGAT
>SCEJ01000359.1 GCA_004102785.1 Muribaculaceae bacterium Isolate-013 (NCI) | reverse complement strand
AAGAACTTTTCAAGGTCTAAGTCCACGCAGTATTTATAGCCGCCATTGATGATTTCCTGCGCCTTTTGCAACGCTTGGTGCGCGCTCCGTCTCGGGCGGAAGCCGTAGCTTGCCTCCGAGAATTTCGGTTCGTACACCAGGCTCAGCACCTGGGCTATGGATTGCTGGATTACGCGGTCAACAACGGTGGGTATGCCGAGTTGGCGCGTCTTGCCTCCATCCTTGGGTATATCTACCCTCCTTACGGGATTGGGGCGGTAGCGTCCGCCCATCAGACTTTCAGTTATTTCATCCTTGT
>SCEJ01000358.1 GCA_004102785.1 Muribaculaceae bacterium Isolate-013 (NCI) | reverse complement strand
TAACGAGAACTTGAAACGCGCCCACTATCCCACACTTACGGAATATTACGAGAAACAGCATCCGCGTTAAGAACCGCCGTATGCCGAACGGCACGTACGGTGGTGTGAGAGGTCGGTAAACACGAAAGTAGGAGATAAACACCCTATGATTAGTGTTTACCTCCTACTCGATGTTCGCCCGACATGGGCATAATCTAACGGGTGAAAGTCCCGAGCGCGCCCCGATAGCGGGAAGCACATAGTCCGAGGCAACGGTGTCTACCGTGAGGAGAATCGAAAGGAAGCTAAGGACAAAAGT
>SCEJ01000357.1 GCA_004102785.1 Muribaculaceae bacterium Isolate-013 (NCI) | reverse complement strand
TTTAATCCGCAGGCCACCTGGCCTCCGAAGTCAGCTACCAGCGCGTCAGCCATCCGCTAATCCGTTGAATCTGCGAGAGCTTCATATATAATCGAGAGCTTCATATATAAACGAGAGCTTCATATATAAAGGAGAGAAGCAAGATGGGGAGAAAAAGTCAAGCCCCTGGCTCGGATGAGTCAAGGGCTTGGGGTTTGGGGCGGTTACCTACTCTCCCACTTTCGCAGTACCATCGGCGCGGCGGGGTTTAACTTCTCTGTTCGGAATGGGAAGAGGTGGAGCCCCCGTGCTATGGCCGCCTTATTTTTCGGTTGAC
>SCEJ01000356.1 GCA_004102785.1 Muribaculaceae bacterium Isolate-013 (NCI) | reverse complement strand
GTATGCCGAGTTGGCGCGTCTTGCCTCCCTCCTTGGGTATCTCCACCCTCCTTACGGGATTGGGGCGGTAGCGTCCGCCCATCAGACTTTCAGTTATTTCATCCTTGTGTTCTCGCAGATATGGAAGTAGTTTGTCTACATCCATTCTGTCGATTCCACCGCTCCCCTTGTTGGCCTTGACTTGTTTATACGCTCTGTTAACGCGAGTTCGGGATAAGAACTTTATGATTTTCAACCAAGCAAAAGACATAGAGTATTGGGCGGCCTTTCAAGGTCGCCTGATTTATTTGTACAGTTTGGTGTTGTTAATCCCAGAGGACAAGC
>SCEJ01000355.1 GCA_004102785.1 Muribaculaceae bacterium Isolate-013 (NCI) | reverse complement strand
GGCGTGCCGCAAGGCGGTCCACTCAGCCCCATATTGAGCAACATAATGCTGACGGAACTTGACCGCGAACTTGAAAGGCGCGGACTTCCGTTTGTGCGTTATGCCGATGACTGTGTAATCTTCTGCAAAAGCCCGAGAGCCGCCGAAAGGGTGTGCGAAAGCATCACGAAGTTCATAGAGGGGAAGCTCTTCCTAAAAGTGAACCGAGAGAAGACCCACGTCGGCAGTGTCCACGGACAGAAGTACCTCGGCTACTCGTTCAACATGTGAAGAGGAAAGTCTCGCTTGTGCGTTCATCCGAAGACCAAAGCCAAACTGCGGGCGAA
>SCEJ01000047.1 GCA_004102785.1 Muribaculaceae bacterium Isolate-013 (NCI) | reverse complement strand
TACAAAACTTATTTGACTTTACCAAATAAAATTGCCGCTAATCTCTATAAAACCAGCAGGTTAAATTTACCTATAATGGTGATGTCTATTCCACATTATCGCCGTAACATGTCCGCTGAATAGTTACTGAGAAACTCTTCGATGTTAAATAACGTTAATGTGCCGATGAAGCTCTTTGCCTGGCTGAGGATTACAATGTTTCTAACCTCTTTAAGATAAACCTTATGAAAATCACATCCGCGAAAATATTAAGAGGTTATTTAAAAAAATGCGACGCCATCGGTGCGTCGCATTTTTTTACAACCTCCGGGAATCAATTCTACCGGAGGCTTATGGATTAGCCGTTTGTGGGACGAAGAGGGCGTGGCGGATGTTGCGGGCGGCGCCGTAGCGGGTGAACAGGGTGGTGAAGTGGCGGAGTATGGCTGCGGGGTCGGCTCCGGTGTCGAAGAGGTGCACCGTGACCAGCAGGCGCACTGTGGCCGGGGTGATGCGTGTGCGTTCGTTGTCGCTGGTGGGAGTGCCGATGCCGCCGGTGGCGTCGCGGAACACTGGAAGTCCGGCGATGTTCAGCTCGCCGCGTCCTATGCCGGTGTAAGGCTCCCCCTCGCGCCCTATGCCGAGGGTCAGGGTGCGTCCGTCGACCTTGTCGGCGTCGAAGCACCCCACAGAGCATCCGGTGAGGAGCGATAGCTGGTTGCCGGCGTCGACCAGCGAGCTTACGTTGTAAAGGCCGAGCCCGCGCACAATGCGTCGCATGAGCTGCTCCTGCGAGGGACGGTAGCGGTTGGGGTCCTTGCCGCAGGCTTTGTAGGCCGCGCGTGTGGCGGCGATAGCCGGAACTGAGTTTATACGGTCAACGGCCACTGTGCCTGCGATTTCTGAGGCGAGGCGGTCAATTTCCTGCTTCTGCTGATCTGATGTGGGGGTGTCGTTGACGTCGGCTTCGATGAGGAGCGTGCGTGTGTGCGGCACCCTGGCGCTGAACAGCGGGTCGTATTCCACGGTGAATGTTGTTTCCATGCGGCAAATTTACGAAAAAATCAGGAGGGTGCTTCAAATTTGTCAAATTTGAAGCACCCTCCCGTTAAGAAGCGAACAGGTTTATTTTACGAGTATTTTCCGGGAGTGGTTGCCCTGGCGGATGATGTAGAGGCCGGGGGTGAGATTGTCGGCGCTCACTTCGATACCCTGGAGGTTATAGCAGGCCGAGGTTGCGTCGGAAGGTGTGCCCTCCACCCGGCCGATGCCGTCGGCGCCGAGATTGTCGGTGTAGATTTTCAGGCAGGGCTGGTTGTAGTCGGTCATGGAGGAGTAGAATCCCTCGCCGTTGCTTACATAGTCGCTGATTGCGAGCGAGGCGGCGTAGTCGGTGCGGTCGCTTGCGAAGGTTGCGGTGCGCCGGTCCGGGGTGTTGTATTTTAGGAACTGCGGGTATTCGCTGTTGTCAAGCGGAGCGGGCGCTTCGTTGACGATGGTCATCAGCAGCGATTTCCCGGCGGGGAAGCTTACGCCGCCGTCGGGGAGGGTGAAGGTCAGTTCGCCACAGTCGAAGTAAAGCTCGGCGAAGTCGATTTCGAGCTGCTGGGTGGCGTCGGGGGTGTCGAGCTGAGTGTCGAACCAGCGGTATTTGCTGTTGAGGGCGTCGTAGGTGAACTCGGTGTTGTCGACTGCCTGGATGTAGAGCTTCGCTGTGGAGGTGTATTCGGTGAAACATGTCTCGTTGACGAAGCGGAACGACAGCGCGCGTATGCGTGTGCGCTCATTGAATCCGTCGAGCTCCTCGGGAAGGTAGAGCATCTGCGACGCCGAGTTGGCATAGGTGGGGATTACGGGGGCGTTGTACCAGTTTGTGCCGATAAACGTGTTCGATGCTCCGGGCTCGTCATAGTATCCGCCGATAACTGTGGCGTCAAGGTCGGATACGGAATAGGACGCCGATACGGCTTTGCTGGGATAGGCGCCCGGCATTGTGGCTACGGCCGTCACAGTGGCGTCGGCAGTGAGACTGATGCCGTCGGCGGGGTATTGGGTGTCGGGCTCGCCTTCATTGCCGAGTGTGTAGAGGATTGTGGCTCCGTCGGCAGCGCCGACAGTTACTTTCTCGTTGGCGCCCAGAAGGGAGCCTGCGGGGATGGCGAATACCGGCGCCGGGGTGACTTTCAGGGTGTAGGAGGCTGATGCCGGTTCGCTGGGTTCGTAGCCGTCGGTGATGGCGATGGCCGTCACAGTGGCATCGGCCGTGAGTGCGAGCGGAGAGGTGTAGGGAATGTCGGGGGTAGCGCCTTTCTCAAGTGTGTAGAGAATCGAGGCACCGTCGGCTGCCGAGATGGTCACCTTGTCGTCGGGGCCGAGCGCGGTGCCTGACTGCGGGGTGAAAACCGGAGCGTCGGCCTGAGGGAGCCGGTCGGTGTAGGTGTAGCTTATTTTTGCCACGGGCGCCCATGCCGAGTTCCATGAGTTGAGATTCCCGGCCTGGAAATCATGCTCGAACGAGGCGGTGTCGCTGCCGTAGAACGAGGTGTATTTTTCCGTTCCGGCTCTGAATCCGAAGCATTCGAAGTCGTACATGTTGGCATACATCCCGTTGGTGATTTCAGACGAAGCTGTCAGCAGCAGCGATTGCCCTGGGGCGAGCCTCACCGGGGTGGCGAATGTATAGGTCACCTCGAAGTCGTTTTCGCCATAGGTTATCTCATAGTCGATGGAGGTGTCGGCTTTTGCCGCGTCATCGAAGGGGAGCCATGCCGATTTTTTGTTCTCCCCCACAGGGATGGCCTGGAGGTCGGAGGGAGCAGCCCAAAGTGATGATGTGCCCTCTATGTCGCCGTCGTAGAACGAGCCGTTCTCTCGGTAGCGGAATGATATGGATGTTATCTCGCCGTTGCGGTCGGCGATTTCCTGAACCAGGGCGTTGGGGTATATTATCTGTCCGCCCGAGTAGGTGTACATGTAGTTGAACGGAATGCCGCGTTCGGGTGTTGAGCCTTCAAGCACCTCGGAGGTTGTGGAGTAACCGCCGAGTTCGAGTGTGGCTTCGGCGGCATATGCGGCCGGAGCGGCTATCGCCGCCAGGGCTATTATGTGCGGAATTTTCATAGCAATGTTTATTTGACAAGGATTTTTGCGGTTGTTCCGGCGGATTTTACGATGTAGATGCCGGGAGCCACGTCAGCATGGCCTGTGGCCCGGGCCACGGCGGAGCCGGCGGGAGTGTACACCTCAAACTCTCCGGGGCATGTTATGGAGTTGCCTTCTACGGTGATGCCGTGCCGGGCTTCTGCCTCGCTGATGCCTACGTAGCCGGTAAGGAGCACTTCCTGCTTGGCTGAGAAGTCGGAGTAGTCCGTCTCGTAGTCCCAGGGGTCGTCGGGGTCGGGATAATATACGGAAGTCGCGTAGAGATCGTAGTAGAGCCGCTTCTCGCCGTTGGCGAATGGAAGCTGTGCGAATGACAGTGATGTGTCCTCGGTCTCGCCTACGGCCACAAGGCGGTACACATCCTCTCCGGCTTTGAAGTTCTGGGTCACCTCGATGTCGTCGAGATATGCTATTTTGTCTATGTGAAGACCTTCGGTATCGTCGGGGAATCCGTTGTCAACGATGCGGAGGAATGTGTCCTGTGTGCCGTTGTCGAATTCGAGGGTCACAATATTGCCTCCGTTGTCGGCGAGAAGGAATTTCTTCACGGTTTCACGTGACCCCATCGAGGTCACCACGATTTCCTGGCCGGCATATCCCATGATGTTGAGAGTAACGCGGTAGTTGCCGTTGTCGGCGCGCACGTCGATATAAGGCGTCCATATCACGCCGCCGATTTTTCCTCCGGCGAGGATGCATTGCGAGATAGTCCAGTCGGGGGTCGATGTGAGCATGTAGTCGCTGAGGGTGGTTGTTATCTCCTCGATGAAAACCGGCTCGATAACCGAGCCTTGCGACACAAGGTTGAAATCCTCGAAGAGCACCGTTCGTGTGCCGGGCTCGGTGACCTCCTCGCGTGAGGTGACGAATACGGCGTAGCCGTCGGCTCCGGCCACGGCTTTCCAGTTGGCCGTGAATCCGTCGGCAGTGATGTCGGATGCGGGGAGCACCTGCGGGGTTGTCACAGCGGCTGAGCGGGCGCGCATGAGTTTGGCCGGGGTGGCGGCGAACAGCGATGCGCCGACGGAGGCCGAGAGCATGAGAAAGTAGATTTTTTTCATAAGCAATGCAGTATAGCGGATGAATTATGTTGATATATGCTTTTGTCTGCAAGATGTTGAATATTTGCAAAGTTAAGCAAAAATCCACTACATTGCTGCGTTGGTGCGAAAATTTCTACGAAAAATACCTAAAAGTGGGTAGAATGTTTGGTGTCGGATGCTTAAGGCAGGGTATGGTCAGAGGGAGCGGATGGGGCGTGCCGGATTGCCGGCCACGAGGGTGCGTGGCGCTATGGAGCGTGTGACCACGGCGCCGGCACCGATCACGCAGTTGTCGCCGATGGTGACGCCGGGCAGGATAACGGCGCGTCCGCCGATCCATACGTTGTCGCCGATTGTCACCGGTTCGGCCCATTCGGCTCCGGTGTTGCGCGCCTCGGGGTCAAGCGGGTGGCAGGCGGTGTAGATGCTCACGTCGGGGCCGATGAATGCGTGCGCTCCGATGCGCACCGGAGCTTCGTCGAGGATGGTGAGGTTGAAGTTGGCGAAGAAGTCCTCGCCGATGTGTATGTTGCAGCCGTAGTCGCAGCGGAAGGGCTGGTTGATGTGGAACCGCTCGCCGCATGAGCCAAGCAGCGAGCGGATAATCTCGTCGCGGCGCGAGGTCTGCGAGGGGCGCAGGGAGTTGTACTCCCAGAGGAGTTCGCGGGTGTTTTCGAGGCGGCGCAGGAATTCGGGGTGTGCGGCATCGTAGATTTCACCTCCGAGCATTCTTGCCCATTCGGCTTCAAATTCTTTCATCGTGGAGTGAGGATATACGGGTGGGTTCAGGGGTGCAGGCGGCGCAGGATTATTTCGTCGACGAGGGCATGGTTGGTGGAGATGTTCATGTTCTCGTCGTGGGGGAGGAAGCGGAGCGACAGTGTAGAGCGGCCGGCCGGCAGTTGTGTCTTTACCGTGTTGGTGAGGCCCCAGTCGTTCCAGTTTCCGGCTCCGCGCTGCGGCATCACGAAAGTGCCGGCGAGGCGGCCGTTGACCATCAGGGAGCGTATGGCGCATTTGTTCTGGGTGTTGACCGGGCCGTTGCCGTTGGCGTAGCGCAGCTCGATGGCGTAGAGACCGGCCTGAGGCAGGTCGACTGTGACGTTTACCGGCGGTGTGTTGTGGTCAAGCTCTACGAATCCTCCGCCAGAGAAACCGCGCAACTGCGATGCCGGGATGTTGCATGCCTCGGCCGATGATATAGTGGTTTTCTCGCCTGGGAACTGCACTGTGGTGCGCGGAGCGTTCGACATCGGCATCGATGCGAACGATTCCACGCCGTCGGCGCTTACGCCGATTACCTGGTATTCGCCGGGGGTGTTGGCCAGGAATGCGGTTTCGGTGGTTTCGGCCACCACATTGCCGTCGCGCAGCACCTTGTAGTGGTCGATATATTCAATGGGGAGCCATTGCAGGAGGTTGTTGACCGGAGTGCCGGCGCCGATGTGCATGTCGGGGTCGTGCGAGAGCCAGGCCACGGGGGTGAGCGGCGAGCTGGCGTTGGCCACCTGGTTGACGCGCAGCGGAGCGATGGCGTTGTTGTCCATCACTATTTTTATGGTGTTTTCGCCTGTTATCCCTTCGTGGAGGAAGGGGGCGTGGGCCTTGCCGTTGAGGTAGAACCGGGCAATGCGGTTGCCGTAGCCCTCAACGGAGATGTTGAGGGTGGCGTTGCGGTAGCGCAGGCCGGAGAGGGTGCGCCGGTCGGCCAAAGCCCTGGGTATGAACGGGGCGAACGAAATACCGTCGGCCTCGTAATGCATTCCCAGAAGCATCTTCATTGTGATGGCGAGGTTGCCGGAGAGACTCCACAGCATGTTGGATGAGTTGAGCTCGGTGCGTATGTCGCCGTTGTCGAGATTGAGGTTCTCCTTGTTGGTGCAGAAGAGGGCCGCGGGGCGTATTATCGAGCCGAATCCGAGCATGGCGCCGTCGGCGTTGCCGGCTTTTGCGTTGGCCAGGGTCCAGTATGCCGCCACGAAAGGCCAGAGGGCGTTGTTGTGGTAGGCCGGCTGGTCGGGAATCTGGGGGTAGAACACCGGCGGTCCGAACGGAGTGACCGGGAATTTCTCGGTGATGATTTTGGCGCGTCGGTCGCCGGCCACGTCGAAGAGAATTGCCAGCGCCTCGCCCAGGGCTTCGGCCCGCGGGTTGGCTATGGGGAAGTCGCGCCCGTAGAAGTACATGGCGTAATAACCCTTGTCGTTCATCCACAGGTGGTTGTTGACGGCCTCGGCTATCTCGTCGGCGCGGCGGGAGTAGGTTGCGGCCTGCTCCTTGTCGCCCATTATGCGTGCTATTTCGGCGAGGGTGCGCCATGCCTGTGCGTGCACCACAGAGGTGCCGAGCGATTCGGAGGCGTATATGTCGGCGGTCTGCATCCATCGCGGATACGACTGTTCGCGCCAGTCGATGAACGAGGTCTCGCCTCGGATCAGCCCGGTGGCCTGGTCGCGCACCACGGTGTAGTCGTCTTCAAGCGAGCGGCGAATCACGGGGTATATCTTTTCAAGCCATTGGCGCGAGCCGGTGGTCTTGTACACCTCGAAGGCGGCGATGGTCCATATCTGGCGGTCGGAGCTCACGGGCCAAGCGCCTCCCGAGCCGGTATCCTGTATGATGCGTCCGTCGGGGGTGATTTTATGCTCGAGCGATATCCGCGAGACCTCCGGCTGCAGGGCGGCCATGGCGAGGATTATCGAATATGAAACGTCGCGGGTCCACACTCCGGGCCATTCGCGCCCGGTGCGGAGGGTGGAGTCGGGCTCTATGGCGTTGATCATTTCGTCGAGCCCCATGTTGAAGATTGCGTTGTAGAGGGTGTTCGACGACGTGAGCGCCGGCAGGCCGGAAAGGTCGTTTTTCCGGGTCCACTGCTTTTCCACGGGCATGAAGTAGCCGGGAGTGGCTGAGTAGTCCGACACTATTTCAAAGTCGGAGGGCGCCCATGCCTTGAACGGGCCCTGGAATATGGTGTCGGCAACCCAGGAGTATGCCGGGGTGCTGACTACAAGGGCGTCGACTCCGGGCTGCTCTGTGGCGGCGGGAGGTGTGTGGGCTTTTACTTTCCGTGGTGCGGCTCCGGATGAAAATGAGGTCAGCAACAGTGCGATAGCGGTGCAGGCAACCGATTTCACGCAATGAATTATGTGATGTTTTGGCTTTTTCGGCGTTTGGTTTGAAGTCATAGAAGTCGGATGGCAAGTGAACCCCTCGTAGGCGTGTTGGTCCGCGCCTGAGACTTGCTTACATAATAGAACGCAAATTTACGCAAGAAGTTTCATCCGTACAAATATAATTTCACCACAGGGGCACAACGGGGTCTGCGGGCCGGCCTGCGTGGAGGTGGTTCGTCCCCGCAGGCCGGCCCGGTCTGTCAGTAGTACCACGGGGCGAGGCGCCCCGGCGGGAGCGCCGGGTCAATCTCCTCGCCAAGGGTGCAGGCGGCCTCGGCGGCCCGGGCGCGGTAGGAGCGTGCGAGTTCGGGGTTCACGCAGTCGAACACGAACGAGAGGGTCGACAGCGCCACGATGTGCTCCATGTTGGCCTTGAGCATCAGCGCCTTTGCCTGGGTGTCGGTGCCGGAGGCGCCGGCGTCGAGTTCAATGGCCATTGTTACGGGATATTCCGGGTCGTATGGCGCCTCGGCTCCAGGGGTGGATTCGTCGAAGCGGCACGACGATATTTTCTCGGCGAACTGCATCACCAGGTTTGCGAAGGCGATGCGCATCAGGTGGCGCAGCCCCGGAATCTGGTCGCGGCACAGCAGCGGCGGCAGCTCCACTTCAGGCTGTGAATGGGCCATCATGGCCGATATTGCGAAAATCTCGTCGAAAATGTTGCGTGGATTGAGAGTGATAGTCATGGCAGTTGAGGTTGTCAGGTGGTTGTGGTTGTTTTGTCGTGACCGGGACGTGACGCCGGGCGTCGCCGGTGCCGTCCGGCCGGCGGTCTGGGTATGGCCGGAGCCCTGCGGGCCGAGCCGGTGAAGAGCCTCAGGGCATACTCCTCGGAGATGAAGAATCGCGAGGGGGTGGCGGCGCTCCCCGATAGAATATCGTCGAGCAGGGCGTATGGGTCGGCTCCGGGGTTGTCGAGGCATGCCTGCCGCAGCAGGGCGTCGATCTCATAGAGCATGATGCGGCGCAGGGTGCCGGGCCGGGTATGCAACTTTCCGGCTTTCAGAAGCTTCAGGCGCCGCCAGGCATAGTCGGTGGTGATATACCATGCCGGCGCTCCGGAGGCGAGAACCTCGCGCACCAGGGCGCGGGAATTCAGTGTCGTGCCTTGCTCCATGTTTCTGCGCGCCGCGCGTCGGACGGCGCGCAGAAAGTCGGAGTTGCGTTGTTCATAGTTAAGAAGCATAGTCAAAGAGAGAGTTAAAGAGAGAGTTCTGTTGTTTGGTTTTCGGCCGGGAAGCGGGGCTGGCGGTGAGCTTTCGCTGCGCCGGCCTCCGAATCCTGCCGTGGGGAGAGAGGGGAGGAGAGAGTATGAGAGAGGTGGTGGGTGAGAAGGTGTGGAGAGAGGGGAGAATGAATGGACTGCCCACTGGGTGCGCAGCACTTTGACGGGGTGGTGTCGTGGCGCCGGCAGTGCAAATTTACTACCGCACATGGGCGGAAAATATGCCCATCGGAGTTAAAAATATTAACCAAAATTTACTTTCCCGGAGGTGTTTCCGTCAAGTGGGTGAGAGGCCGAGGATTAGGTCATTGCGGGTGGTGAGGAAATCGCGGTAGGTCTCCATGAGGTCGGAAATCGAGGCGGCGGCGTTGCGCACCTCGCTTTCGTAGCGCTGTGCCCCCACTGCGGCGCTTATCGATTTCCCCATCAGGGCCTCGCCCACACCCGACACCTCCTCGAAGAGTTTTATCTGCGTCTGAAGCATGTCGCGGGCGCCGATGTCGGCCACCGGGGTGACTACCTGCTCGGGCTTGGCGTCGCCGGCCGGGCGGTAGGGGATAATGCCGCCGGGGTCGGCCCACATGCGCTGCACGTCGGCCCATTTCATCCCCTCCACCTTGCTCTGCACCGGGAACAGGAGCACCCCTTTGGCGGCGGTGCCCATTATGTGGTCCATGGTGGTGATCAGGCGGTTCACGTAGCGCTGCTGGTCGATGACATCCTCTACAAGCGAGTGCACGTTGCCGTCGGTCATGGGGTACATCTTGACGGCGAACGGGGCGGCGCCGGATGCGAACGGGGAGTCGGCTTCGCCGAGCAGTGTGCCGTCGGGGGCGAGCCAGCGTCCGTGCCATGCCGCGCGTACCGATGTGCGCCACCGCGGCTCGGGAAGTCCGGCCTTGCGGCGCCGGCGCGCGAGTTTTTTCACCTCCGGCTCGCGTGAGGCATCAAGGAGGGAGTAGGTGGCCTCGGCGGGGTCGTGCACCTGGAGCCATTCCCGGCATTCGAGGGTCCACACCTCAATCACGCGGCAGCGTCCCGGGGCGGCATGATAGAAGGTTACCGGCGCATCGGGTGAGGCAGTGACTCCGGGGGTGTCGGCAAGAGCGCCGTAGAGTCTCCGCAACTCGCGTGCGCGCCGCCTGTCGGCGGGGGCAAACCGCATCACCACTTCGGCCACGCTCATATCTAAGAGGCGGCCGGCAAGCTCCATGTCGCAGCAGCGGGGGTCGCGCATGGCGTTTGCGAAGAATCGCTCCGGCGGCACATTGTCGACCCATATTCCCGCTCCGGCCGGACGGGTCTCGGCGCATACGTAGTGTATCGCCATGCCTGAAATCAGGAATTCCTCCAGGGTGCGGGCATCGAGCTCGCCCAGACGGTTGCGGCGGCGTGTGGCCGCCGGAATCTCCGATGCGTCAGCCGCCCCGGCGCTCTCCTGGCGGAAGCGCCCCACAACCGATTTCACCAGCCGGCGTATCAGATTATTGGAAAGGGGAGGGCGGCCCGACATCGATACCTGTTCCCCTTCGGTGACACGGCGCCCGTCGCGCAGGGTCACAGGGTCGGCCCACTGGTCGCCGTAGGTGTAGCGGGTGTGGCGCAGTCGCGTCGCGCGCATGGGTTCCATCCGTTCCCATGCCTGGCGCGCGGCTTCGAGTATAAGGTTGTTGTTCATTGAATCAGAATTGTAAGGGTTTTATGGAGGAGAGGGCATCCTCGTGGAAAATATATGTGTCGTCGCCGGGGTCGGCCACACACATGAGCGACTGCAGGCGCGCGTCGGCCGGGCGGCCGGGCGAGGAATGGAGCCGCAGGATGCGGCCGTCGCGGCCGAGCACCGCCACCGGGCGGCATACACCGCCGCGGGCAAACGGGTTGGTCTGCATCAGCGCGTGGCGCGAGCCGGGGGGTGAGACCGCCGCGGGGCGCTCCCAGCCGTAGAGTCTGACGCTCACCGGACGCATGCACTCGCCGGGCAGAGTCACCGTGAGGGTGTCGTCGTCGCCGGCCGAGAGCCTGGCCGAGGCTGCGATGTCGGTCACCGGAAGCCATTCCAGCGGGCCGTGGCACATGAGGTTGACATACCACATCCGCATCTCGATTGCGGCCAGGGCCTCCAGGTCGATGCCGTAGGAGCGTGTCACGCGGCAGTCGGCTCTGAGCGGCTCCATGCGGGTGAGCAGGAGCCATTTTTCAAGCATTTCTTTCTTTGAGAGTTTCAGCATGGCAAAGGTGCTTTTATGAGGCGGCGGTGGGCCGGTCTATGCCGGCACACCGCCGCGGGTCGGTTGATTACGCTTTTATGATGCGCATGTGGGTCTGGGGGTAGCGGAGTACCAGGCAGGAGGCCTCGGTGATTACGATGGCGTCGGTGTTGCGCACGCCGGCGGCCTTCAGGTCGAGGCGCTCGGTGCGGAAAGGCACGTGCGAGTATTTGGTGATATATTCCGGGTCGACAACCATGCCGTTGGCTGCCATGCCGCACTGGTCGAACACTTCGGAGAGGAGCACGTAGAGCGTGCCGAATTTAGAGTGTATCTCGGTGAAGTCGAGGCCCCACTTGGTCACGGCCTTCTCCGATGAGATTACTCGGGTGCGGTCGATTTTATGCAGCGCCTCGATGAGGTCGGAGCCGGCAAGGAGGATTTTGCGCGATGAGCCGGCGTTGTGCTGGAAGGCCTGCTTGCAAAGCGCCACAAGGTCGTTCTCGGAGGTGATTTCGGAGTAGGTGTAGTCGTTCTGCGTCTGGTTCCATATGCCGCCGGTGAGCATGATTTCCTCGCCGGAGGGGATGGTGAGGCGGCAGCGGTGACCCATGAGGAAGTTTTTCTCCATACCCATTCGCATGTCGATGATGGCGGCTTCCTCCTGGTCGGAGAAGCTCCAGCCTACCTCCTTGTTGGCGATTTTCACGAAAGTCGACTGCTCGACCTGGGCCTTGAATATCTGACACAGGTTATAGGCTTTGGTGGGGAGGGTCTCGAACTGCGGGGTAGTCACGTCAAGTTCGGCGGCGGCGCGGCCCATGCGCACAAGCTTTGTCCCTTTTTTCAGGGTGGGCACAAAGGGGGTGCCCGCCTCAGTGGTGTTGTTGACGGCAATCGCTGTAACGGCCGAACCGTCGCTGTCGGTGACATAGAGCACCAGTGGGTCGCCTGACGATGACATGACCTCGGGCACCAGCACGGTGGTTGAGCGCTGGAACACGCGTGCCTCGCTGATTTTGAGGGTGGCGGGAGCCTCCTCGGTGATGGTGCGCTCGTCGGGTGCGGTCCATTCGTCGGCGAGCAGCACTGTCACCGGTTTGGTGTCCACCGAGTAGTATTCCACCTTCATCGAGCGGCACTGGCGCGCTCCGCCATAGCGCGAAATCTGGTCGAGGGGTGTCGACATGGGACGTATCCTCACGATGCGCGAGTCAATCTCGTTTCGGAGCAGACCGGGGGCTTCGTTTTCTACGATGGCGGTGGTGAGGGGTTCGCCGTCGATGTTTCGCGAGGCGCCTGCCACGCCTGCCACGGCGGGTATCACGGCTGCGGCGAAAGCCGAAGGGTCGATGGCCGACGACGAGAAAATCTGCACGGCGTCGGCTATGGAGTCGAGCATACCCGTGAGCCACATCACAAGGAGAGCGGCGATTACGGCAAGGGTTTTCCACCCCTTGCGAGAGAGGAGCCAGCGGCGGAGGGCGGCAAGGCCAGCGGCAGTGCGGCTGAGGCCGGAAAGAGAAAAGTTCTTCACGATGTTTTCAAAGCTGTTCTTCAGGTTCATTGTAATTTGGTTTTAAAAGTTGGAGAATGGTGTGGAATGGCGTTGAATGGCGTGTGCTGACCGGTGGCCGGCGGAGGGGATGTCACTTGTCCCAGATGCTGGTGCGTGGATTGTTGAGAATCATCACCTCGGGCTCGGGAGCCGGGGGAGCGCTCCGCGCCGGAGGGGCGAGCGGCTGCATCATGCCCGGTTGCTGCATCAGGGCCTCTATTGCCTCGTTACGGCCGCGGAGATATGCCTGGCGTAGCTGCTCCCGGAAGTCTGGTGTGCAGTCGTTGCCGCCGGCGTTGTCGTCAGGAGCAGGAGTGGTGCCGTCGCATGAGGCGCTGTCCGGCTCCACGTCCGTTGCGGGGAGAGATTCCCCGGCGCCATTTTCTGAAAGCGCCGCGGAGGCGTCGGCGGTGCCGCTGTCGGTGTTTTCTGCCGGCTCTGTGGCCGGAATCGCTACTGTGGCCTGATTCTCCACAGACGCATCTTGTGTCTTTCTCTGTTTTTTCATATTTTATATATGGAGGTTTTATGCTATGCCGGATTGCATAGTCTCGCCGTTCACAATGCAAAGTTACCGCCGTAGCCGTGCCATTCGTGTGCCATAATCTTCCGCCGGTATTCCTTGTTGCGATAATGCCCTAAGTGATAGGATGGGAAATAATATTTTTAAATAAACGGCGCTTATGTTACAATGTGAATTCAATTTAGTTGCAAAATTTTGAAGTAACTGTTTTATGTGCTAATTTTGCGGATGATTGACTGCGTTGTGGCTTTTACACAATTGCGATTTTAAATCATCAGGCGCGGAGGAGTCCGCGCGCCTCTGCCCTCCACACCCCGTTTCTGCGAGGTGGTTTTATAAAGCATATCCATTGCTTATTTACACATATATTGACTGGTAATATTACTACGTATCCGGGCAGAGAAAGTCGTGAGACTGTTTCTGCCCTTTCCATTGCGTAGTCCGCGGCGTGGCTCCTTGACGGAGCTGCGCCGTTAGCGTTTTTTCTACCTTTTGGCCAACCTTTCGCACTTTTTTCTTCTTCTTTTTGATGCTACGAACAGTTGGCGTAATTTTGCGTTTCTAAATAATAAGAGGATTGTATCAGAATCGCCGGATTCCATCATGCATCAGTGATGCTCCGGTAGTTCTGATGCATCTATGAGAGACATCCCGTTTCAACTATTAGCTTATGAGCATTATACGCAGACATACAGCAGTGCTGGGAGCCATGGCTGTGGCTTTCGTGGCCGCCGCGCAGCAGAATACTGCCGGGGTGGCTCCGGGGCAGACCTACACACTGGAGCAGTGCCGGCAGCTTGCACTGGAGAACAACAAGGAGATTATGGTGCGCGTGGAGCAGGCACGAAAGGCCGGATACCAGAAAAAGGAGGCTTTTGCCGCCTATCTCCCGGCGATTGACTTCGCCGGCGGCTACGCTTACAACCAGAAAGAGATTTCGATGCTCGCCGAGGACGCTCACCTGCCGGTGCAGTCGTTCAACCTCCAGACTCAGAAGTATGAGTACTCGGTAGTGACAAATCCCGTCACAGGCAAGCCGGTGCTAACTCCCGACGGCTCGCCCATACCTTCGCAGACTGCCCTGCTCCCGAAGGAGGCAATGACTTATAATATACATAATGTGTTTTTCGGAGCCGTAACCCTGACGCAGCCCATTTTCATGGGGGGCAAGATTGTGGCCATGAACCGCCTGGCCGATCTCAACGGGCAGATTAACGAGAATATGCTCGCCAACGAGTCGCAGAATGTGGTATATGCCGTCGACGCGGCCTACTGGACCGTGGTATCCCTCCATGCCAAACATGAGCTGGCGGTGAGCTACGTGAATCTGCTCGACTCGCTGAGCCTCAATGTGAAGCTGATGCTCGACCAGGGCGTGGCCACACGCTCCGACCTGCTGAGTGTAGATGTGAAGCTCAACGAGGCCAACGTGGACCTGCTCAAAGTGGAGAACGGACTCACCCTCTCGCGCATGGCTCTGGCGCAGGTGTGCGGGCTCCCCGTGAACTCCGATATGCGTGTGGCCGACGAATCGGCATCCGTGCCCGAAGCGCGCCTGTCGGCGCCGGTGGCCACCAGTTATGACATGGACGAGGTGTATGCCGCCCGCTCCGACCTCCGCGCCCTTGCCCTGGGTGTCAAGGCTAAAGGGGAGCAGGCCAATGTGGCCCGCGCCGACATGCTCCCCAACATCGCCCTGGTGGGTGCCTACTCTTTTTCCAACCCTAACCTTTTCAACGGTTTCGAGCGCTCCTTCAGCGGCGCTTTCTCGGTGGGGGTGATGCTTAAGATTCCGCTGTGGCACTGGGGCGGAAACTATAACAAATACCGCGCCGCAAAGGCCGACCGCACAATCATGGAGCTCCAGTTGCAGGATGCCCGCGAGAAAATCGACCTCCAGGTGTCGCAGGCCGCCTTCAAGACGCGCGAGGCCGTGAAAACCTACGAAGCCACCTGCGCGAATATGGATAAGGCGCAGGAGAACCTCCGCACAGCCCAGCTCGGTTTCCGCGAGGGGGTCATCACTACCGATGACGTGATGGCCGCACAGACCGCATGGCTTAAGGCCAACTCCGAGCGCATCGACGCTGCCATAGAGGTGCAGCTCTGCGACGTATATCTCCAGAAGGTGCTCGGACGCCTCCCCGCACGCGTCGAATACCAGAACTGACTTCCATAGGCAGCTTCCATACAACCGCTTATTTTTCCCTGACAATTTCTTTGCAATAACAGCTATGCAGAACGATATCAACAATCCCAATCAGCTTTCGCCCGAACAGAAGAAAGAGAACCGCACCCTGCTCGGCGCACTCGGTTTCATTGTGCTGGCAGTGGCCGTGCTGGCCATTGTGGGCTTCCTGTTCCTGAACAAACCTGCCGACATTCTCGAAGGGCAGGCCGAGGCCACCTCGGTGCGTGTGTCGGGAAAACTCCCCGGCCGCGTGGTCGAATTCTATGTGCAGGAGGGCGACCTGGTGCACAAGGGCGACACTCTGGTTCACATACATTCCTCGCTGGCCGAGGCCAAACTCGAGCAGGCGCAGGGGATGGAGACCGCCGCGCGCGCTATGGACCGCAAGGTCGACGCCGGCACACGCTCGCAGATAATCCAGTCGGCCTACGAGATGTGGCAGCAGGCCAACGCCGCCGTCACAATCACCAAAAAAACTTACGACCGTATGCAGAACCTCTACTCCGAGGGTGTGATGTCGGAGCAGAAACGCGATGAGGCCAAAGCCGCCTACGATGCCGCGGTGGCTGCCGCCAAGGCTGCCGAAAGCCAGTACAGCCTGGCGAAGTCGGGCGCCCAGTCTGAGGACAAGACCTCGGCCGCCGCAATGGTGACGGTGGCCAAAGGGGGCGTGTCGGAGGTAGAGGCCCTTCTCGAGGACCAGTACCTCACCGCACCGTGCGACGGCCAGATTGATGTCATATTCCCCCATGTGGGCGAGCTGGTGGCTCTGGGCGCGCCGATTATGAATGTGCTAAAACTCCAGGACAAATATATCACCTTCAACGTGCGCGAGCATTACCTCAAGGATTTCAGGATGGGGCAGGATGTCACCGTCACAATCCCCGCGCTCGACAACAAGGAGCTCAAAGCCCGGATATATTATATACGCGACCTGGGCTCATACGCCACATGGCACGCCACCAAGACTACCGGCGACTGGGATGCCAAGACCTTCGAGGTGAAGATGCGCCCGGCCGAAGACCTACCCGACCTCCGTCCCGGAATGACTGTGATAATCCGCGAGTAATACTACTCTAAATCCATTGACACATGTCGGTGATAAAACGTGAAATAAAGATATTATCCTCAAGGCCCGCATACCTGATGGGGCTGGTGGTGATTCCGGTGGCTCTGGCGCTGTTTTTCATCACCATTCTCTCGCCGGGGCTGCCGCTGAAGGTGCCTGCCGGAATCGTGGATATGGATAATACCCCCATGTCGCGCGAAATCTCGCGCAACCTCAGCGCCACGGAGCTGGTTGACTTCACCCGCAGCTACAATTCCTTCAACGAGGCCATGGCGGGGGTGCAGCGCGGCGAGGTGATGGGCTTCTTCATCATCCCCGACCATTTCGAGCGCGATGCCGTGTCGGGCAGGGGGCCGGCCCTGTCGTTTTACTCCAACCTTACATTCTACGTGCCCGGCTCGCTGGTGTTCAAGGGATTCAAGACCATGTCGGTGACTACCTCCGGAAAGATTGTGCGCACCGACCTGGTGGGCAAGGGCATATCCGCCGACCTGGCCGGAGTGGCTCTCAAGCCGCTGGCCCTCGACATCCACCCCTTGGGCAACCCCTGGATCAGCTATGCATATTATCTGGGGCCGTCGTTCATAATCGGCTGCATAGGTCTTATGGCGGTGATAATGACAATATTCTCCCTCACCCAGGAGATAAAGCGC
Source organism: Muribaculaceae bacterium Isolate-013 (NCI) (assembly GCA_004102785.1). Taxonomy (GTDB): domain Bacteria; phylum Bacteroidota; class Bacteroidia; order Bacteroidales; family Muribaculaceae; genus UBA7173. The sequence continues at coordinate 9,067 of SCEJ01000047.1, read as the reverse complement.
GGCACATCGCCGCAGCGTTATGCCGCGGCAGGGAGGCGCCTCGGCGTGGCCATCCTCGGAAAGCTGCTGCCGCAGACTGTGATTCTCTTCGTGGTGGCCCTCTTCTGCCACTCGCTGATGTTCCACTGGAACCATTACCCGATGAACGGCAACGAGGGCAACATGATTCTCGGCCTCTTCCTCTTCGTTGTGGCCAGCCAGAGCTTCGGTGTGATTATCGTTTCGGTGATTCCTAACCCTCGCCTGGCGCTCTCGGTAGGCTCTTTGGTGAGCATCCTCACTTTCTCGATAGCGGCGTTCTCCTTCCCCGTGGAGGCGATGTACGGAGCCATAGGGATATTCTCCTATATCCTGCCGGTGCGCTATTTCTTCCTCATCTACCTCGACCAGGCGCTCAACGGAATCCCGCTCTACTTCTCGCGCTTCTGGTATGTGGGGCTGCTGTGCTTTCCGGTTGTCGCCGTGCTTCTCTCTCCACTCAACCGCCGCTGGATGCGCCACCCCGTCTATGTGCCCTGACGCCCCTCCCTGTCTCCCCCCCCGCCGCCCCACCCGGATGGCTACTCTAACCTCTAACCTCTAACCTCTAACCTCTAACCTCTAACCTCTAACCTCTAACCTCTAACCTCTAACCTCTCGCCTCTCGCCTCTCGCCTCTAACCTTTTATTAAAAAGATGAAAGCTGTTTTTTCCGACATACATGAATGGCTGCTGGAGGCCGCCCGAGTGATGCGCCGACAGTTCTCGCTGGTGTTCTCCGACATGGGCGTGATGCTCTTCTTCTTCTTCCTCCCGGTGGCATACCCGGTGGTCTATTCACTCATATATAATACGGAGGTGACGCGCGACATGCCCGTGGCCGTGGTCGACAACTGCCGCACGGCCCTGTCGCGCGAGTTCGTAAGGCATGCCGACGCCACAGAGGCAATAAAAATATGCGGCTATGCCGCCGACCTGAACGAAGCGCGCCGGTGGATGAACGAACACCGATGCTACGGCGTGCTGGAGATTCCCGCCGACTATTCCGCCCGTCTCGGCCGCGGCGAGCAGGCAATGGCGAGGTTCTACTGCGACATGGGGCTCCTTTACCGCTACCGCACATTCCTTTCGTCGCTCACAGAGCTGCAGATGGCCACATGCACCGAACTGCGCCAGACCGGCCTTAATCTGCTCGGGGTCAGCTCCTCGGCCATGGGGGAGAGCGTGGAGACACAGGCCTTCTTCCTGGGCGACACCCAGCAGGGCTTCGCCTCATTCATCATTCCAGGCATCGTGGTGCTCATTCTCCAGCAGTCGATGCTGCTTGGCATCGCCATGCTCGACGGCGCCTCCAACGAGCGCCGGCGCCGCAACCGCGGCTACGACCCCGTGGCAGTGCGCGATGCATCCCCCTCGGCTTCGTGCATCGGCAAGGCGCTGTGCTACGTGGCCATTTACCTGCCGCTGACACTCTTCATTCTCCACTACATCCCCGAGCTCTTCGCCTATCCACACCAGGGCGATGCGGCCGACTATCTGCTCTTTATCTTCCCGATGCTGCTGGCCACGGCGTTCCTGGGCATATCGTTGCAGGGACTGATGCGCGAGCGTGAGTCGGCTTTCATTGTGGTGGTGTTCACCTCCGTGGTGTTCCTTTTCCTTTCGGGACTCACATGGCCGCGCTACGCCATGAATGATTTCTACCTGATGCTCGGCAACCTCGTGCCCGCCACATGGGGGATAGAGGGATTCATACGCATCAACACCAACGGCGGTTCGCTGGCCGACCAGGCCACCCCCTACCACTGGCTCTGGGGGCTGACGGCGCTATTCTTCGTGACCGCATATCTCACCACGCGCCGGCGCTCCGTCACCGACTGACGGTGCCCGCCGGCCGCGGCTTTTGCCTATTCGGTGGCGGCAGTGTTACAGTCTGTACCCGATATTACAAGTCAGCCACAAGGGGGAGATATTTCAGTTACCGATAGTGTGGCCTTCATTTTCTTGTCGTACTTTTGCGGTGCAATCCGGGGGGGCGACTCCTCCGGACATCATTTTTTCGTACACGTGCCCCCTCTTCCTGCGGTATTTCTCGCCTCCCGGACACAAATCACCTCCGATGCCGTATGCATTACACCGTTAACTTGAACATGACATCACCAAGCCCCGGCCCGTCAGACCAGTCAGCTTCACCCGGACGCATCCTCGTAGTGGATGCAGACGAACATATTTCCACAACAATCAAGACGCAGTTCGCCCCCGAAGGGTTCGAGGTGGACTGGTGTAATACTTCCGAGGAACTTTATAATATTGACGTCGACCTCTACCGTCTGGTGGTGGTCGACCTTGAAATCGAGGACAACCAGGGCATAAGCCTGATAGAACAGGTGAAGCAGACCTCCGGCCGCGACAACATACCCGTGATTGCCTGCTCACGACGTATGACCCCCTCAACTATCGTGGCCGCACTCAACGCCGGAGCCGACGATTATGTGCTCAAGCCTTTCTCCCTGCGCGAGCTCATGGCCCGCGTGCACGCCGTGCTCCGCCGCTGATTTCACTCCGCTGTAACTTTTTCCCTTCACAGGTGTTATTACAGTTGAAACCAACCTGTAAGACACGAGGGATGATGTTACACTCCAGCCATACCGCCTGCACTCCTCCGGCGCGCTCGCTCCACCTGCCCGAGCCTGCCCCCGGCACCATACCGGTGTCGCCTGCCGCCCGACGCGTCATTCTTGACACACTACACATTATCGTGCTCGTGCTTTCCGTGCTGCTCATCACGGTGATATCCTACACCACATTCAAGTCGATTCCGTTTCTGAAGGATCCGCTCTACATGCGCTTCCAGCTTGTGGTATGCCTGGTGTTCATAATCGACTTCTTCATGGAGCTGTGGCTCACACCCCGCGGCGAGCGACATCTTTACATGCGCTCGCGGTGGCTCTACCTGCTCCTGTCGGTGCCATATCTCAACATTATAGACTCTTACAGCCTTTCACTCTCCTCCGAGGCGCTTTACTTCATACGCTTCGTGCCCCTATGCCGCGGAGGCCTCGCACTGGTGATAGTGCTCGACTATATCTCGTCGAACCGCATCACCGGCATGTTTCTAAGCTACCTTTCGATTCTGGCGCTCACCATCTACTTCGCCGCCCTGATTTTCTATGAATGCGAGCAGCCGGTGAATCCGGGCGTAACCAGCTACTGGGACGCCATATGGTGGTGCTGTATGCAGTCGACCACGCTGGGGTGCTCGCTCATGCCCGTCACCGCCGCCGGAAAGGTGCTCTCGTTCGTGCTCTCGCTCATGGGCATGATTATGTTCCCGCTGTTCACCGTCTACCTCTCGAGCCTGATACTTAGGCAGAGGTCCGGGTTAAATAACGTTAAATTTGCGCCGGCGACTGTTAAATCAGCGGCTTCGCACTCCGTTGCCGCACTCTCTCAGGCGCCGGATGTTGCGCCTCACGATAAAATTTAGTAACTTTGCACCTGGTTATCGGAGGAGGCTGCGGCTTCCTCCATTTTGTTTTGCCCCGGGGTGACCTCCCGGCCACAAACCCTTGATTGTTTCGTATGCTGAATAAAGAAGATATAGCCCGCTGCGTGGAGCAGGCCATCAAGTCGCCGGATATTTTTCTGGTGGAGGTCAACGTGTCGGCCGACAACCGCGTCACCGTGGAGCTCGACTCCGACCATGGCATGGACGTAGACACCTGCGTGGAAATCTCGCGTGCCATCGAGGCGCAGTTCTCGCGCGATGACGAGGACTACGAGCTTGAAGTAGGCTCAGCCGGCCTTACCGCCCCCTTCAAGGTGCGCCGGCAGTATCTCAAGAATGTAGGCAACACCGTGGAGGTGCTCACTTCCGACGGCATCAAGCTGCGCGGCACCCTGGCGGAAGTGGCCGACGACACCTTCACCATCCGCTCGCAGAAAAAAGAGAAGGCCCCCGGACAGAAGCGCCCCGTGATGGTCGACGTTGACTCGGCAATCCCCTTCGCCTCGGTGAAGAAAGCCGTGCTCCACCTCGAATTTTAATTTGAAAATAATAAACACAACCATATAATAATGGCAAGAAAAGAGGAAACCCCAAACATGGTGGCAAGTTTTGCCGAATTCAAAGAACTCAAGAATATCGACAAAACCACCATGATCAGCGTGCTCGAGGAATCATTCCGCAACGTGCTCGCTAAAATGTTCGGCACCGACGAGAATCTCGACGTAATCATGAACCCCGACAAGGGCGACGTGCAGATTTTCCAGAACCTTGAGGTTGTGCCCGACGGCGAAGTGGAGAACCCCAACCTCCAGATCTCGCTCACCGACGCACGCGCCGACAACGACCCCGAAGTGGAGATAGGCGAGGAGCACACCAAGGAGATTATCTTCGCCGACTTCGGACGCCGTGCCATCCTCACTCTGCGCCAGACGCTCCAGTCGAAGATTCTCGAGCTCCAGAAAGAGGCTGTCTACGCCAAATTCAAAGACCTCGAGGGCGAGCTGGTGACCGGCGAGGTATATCAGACATGGTCGCGCGAGACTCTTCTGCTCGACGACGACAAGAACGAGCTGCTCCTCCCCAAAAGCCAGGCAATCCCCGGCGACTTCTTCCGCAAGGGCGAGACTATCCGCGCCGTAATCGCCAACGTCGACAACAACAACAACAACCCCAAAATCACAGTGTCGCGTACAAACGAGAACTTCCTGCGCCGCCTCTTCGAGCTGGAAGTGCCCGAAATACACGACGGTCTGATCAACATACGCGCCGTGGCCCGCATTCCGGGCGAACGTGCCAAAATCGCCGTGGAGAGCTACGACGACCGTATTGACCCCGTAGGCGCCTGCGTGGGCGTGAAAGGTTCGCGTATCCACGGCATCGTGCGCGAGCTCCACAACGAGAACATCGATGTGATACCTTTCACATCCAACCCCTCCCTCTTCATCCAGCGCGCCCTGTCGCCCGCACGCGTTTCCTCCATACGCCTTGACGAGGAGGAAAAGAAGGCCGAGGTTTTCCTCAAGCCCGACCAGGTGTCGCTTGCTATCGGCAAAGGTGGCCTCAACATCAAGCTGGCCTCGATGCTCACCGGATTCGTGATTGACGTTTACCGCGACACCGACGAGGCTTACGAGGAAGATATCTACCTCGACGAGTTCAAGGACGAAATCGACGAATGGGTTATCGACGCCCTCAAGGAAATCGGCTGCATGACCGCTAAATCGGTGCTCAACACACCGCGCGAGGAGCTTGCCAAGCGCGCCGACCTCGAGGACGAGACCGTCGACAACGTGCTCTCAGTGCTCCGCGCCGAGTTCGACGAGGAGCCTGCCGCTGAAGCTCCCGCGCCTGCCGCTCCTGCTGCGCCGGAAGCTGCCGAGGCTCCGGAAGCTGCCGAAGCTGCCGCTCCGGCTGAGGATACCGCCGAGTAAGCCCGTAGCGCTCCTCCCCGGCCGGATGGCTCCCCATCCCGGCGCCGGCATACGCTTCGCGGCCCGAACGGAGTGAGGGCTCTGCCCCTCGCTTTCACCCATAATTTTTCCCAAGAATCCATTAATCCCCTTACATGGCGAGAACGAAAATAAGTAAAATAGCGAAAGACCTCAACATCAGCCTGTCGACTGCTGTTGAGTTCCTCCAGAAGAAGGATATCACTGTCGACGACAATCCTAACGCCAGGATTGACGACGACGTGGTCGATATCCTCGTGAAGGAATTCCAAACCGACAAAGACATCAAAAGCAAATCAGAACTGTTCTCGTCAGAGCGCGCGCACCAGCGCGAGAAATCGCGCCCTGCCAAGGCCGAACCTGAGGAAATCAAACTCCCCTCGGAGCAGAACCGCCTCAAGATCCTCGGCAAGATTGAGCTCGACAAGAAGGGGAATCCTGTTCATCACAAGCCCGAACCGGCTCCCGCACCCGAAAAGGCGGAGGTGCCTGCGGTGCAGAAGCCTGAGCCGGCTCCCGCGCCCGCACCCGCCGCTGCTCCGGAAATAAAAGAGACCCCTGCGGCTCCGGCTCCAGCCCCCCGGCCTGAACCCGCACCCGAAGCCACTGCGGCCGAAAAGCCCGCGGCCCCGGCTTCCGCGCCGGTGGCCGAAGCCCCTGCGGCTCCGGCAGAGAAGAAAGCCAAGGAGGAACCTGCGCCGGCTCCGGCTAAAACCGTACAACTGCATAACCAACCTGAACAATCATCACAGTTGAAAACCGAACCCAAAACTGAAGAAGCTGAAATCTTCACTCTTGGCCTGCCCAAGGACCGTCCGACTATCAATGTAATCGGCAAAATCGACCTCTCGTCAATCAACCAGACTACCCGCCCCAAAAAGAAAACTAAAGAGGAGCGGCGCAACGAACGCATAGCCAAAGCCCGCGAGAACCAGCAGGGCGGTGCAAATGCCCAGGGTGGTGAAGGTCGTCAGAAACGCAAACGTATCGGCTCCAAGGAGAAGGTCGACATCGAGAAGACCGCCCAGCAGAACGACAAGGGTGGTGGACACGGCCGTGGCAACGGCGGCGGCAATGCCGGCGGCCAGGGCGGAAACCGCCGCGACGGCCGGGGTGGCAACAATTCACGCGGTAACCGCCGTGGTGGCGCTCCTCAGCACACTGAGGTCAACGAGGAGGATGTGCAGAAGCAGGTAAAAGAGGTGCTCGCTCGCCTCACGGCCAAGGATAAGGGGCAGAAAAAGGGCGTGAAGTGGCGCAAAGAGAAGCGTGAGGCCATGGCCGAACGCGAACGCGAGGCCGCTGCCGCACAGGCCGCCGAGTCGAAGGTGCTCAAGCTCACCGAATTCGTTACCGCCAACGACCTCGCCTCGATGATGGATGTGCCCATCACAAAGGTTATCGGCACATGCATGAATCTCGGTGTGATGGTGTCAATCAACCAGCGCCTCGATGCCGAGACCATCAACATCGTGGCCGAGGAGTTCGGTTTCAAGACCGAATTCGTGTCGGCCGAGGTGGTCGAGGCCATACAGCAGGAGGAGGACAAGGAGGAAGACCTCATGCCCCGTCCGCCGATTGTGACGGTGATGGGCCATGTGGACCACGGTAAGACTTCGCTCCTCGACTATATACGAAAAGCCAACGTTATCGCCGGCGAGGCCGGTGGCATCACCCAGCATATCGGTGCATACCACGTGACTCTCAACGACGGACGCAACATCACATTCCTCGACACACCGGGCCACGAGGCCTTCACCGCCATGCGTGCCCGCGGTGCGAAAGTGACCGACATCTGTATCATCATCGTGGCCGCCGACGACGACGTGATGCCGCAGACCATCGAGGCTATCAACCACGCCTCCGCCGCCGGGGTGCCTATGGTGTTCGCGATCAACAAAATCGACAAACCCGCCGCAAACCCCGACAAAATCAAGGAGGAGCTCGCCCAGATGAACTACCTCGTCGAGGAGTGGGGCGGCAAATACCAGAGCCAGGATATTTCGGCCAAGAAAGGTGTCGGCGTAGAGGAACTTCTCGACAAGGTGCTCCTCGAAGCCGAGATGCTCGAGCTGAAAGCCAACCCCAACCGCAATGCCACCGGCTCGATTATCGAGTCATCGCTCGACAAAGGCCGCGGATATGTGGCCACTGTACTGGTGCAGAACGGCACTCTCCGCCAGGGCGACATCATCCTCGCCGGCACTCACTACGGTAAAATCAAGGCGATGTTCAACGAGCGCAACCAGCGCATAAAGGAGGCCGGACCGGCCGAGCCCGCGCTGATTCTCGGCCTCGACGGAGCGCCGACCGCCGGCGACACCTTCACGGTGCTCGACTCCGAGCAGGAAGCCCGCGAAATCGCCAACAAGCGCCAGCAGTTGCAGCGCGAGCTGGGGCTGCGCACATCGAAGCGACTGACCCTTGACGATATCGCACGCCGCCAGGCGCTCGGCTCGTTCAAGGAACTCAACATAATTGTAAAGGGCGACGTCGACGGCTCGATCGAGGCTCTTTCCGACTCGCTCATCAAGCTCTCCACCCCCGAGGTGCAGGTCAACGTGCTCCACAAGGCCGTGGGCGAAATCTCCGAGAGCGACGTTACCCTGGCCGCCGCCTCCGATGCCATCATCATCGGCTTCCAGGTGCGCCCGTCGCAGGCCGCACGCCGCGAGGCCGAGCGCGAAGGGGTTGAAATCCGCCTCTACTCGGTAATCTACCAGGCTATCGAGGAGGTCAAGGACGCTATGGCCGGTATGCTCGCTCCGGAGGTAAAGGAAGAAATCACCGGTACGGCCGAAGTGCTCGAGACCTACAAGATTTCCAAAGTCGGCACCATTGCCGGCGCCCTCGTGCGCGAAGGCAAAATCAAACGCGGCTCCAAAGTGCGCCTTATCCGCGACGGCATCGTGCGCTACACCGGCGACCTCGGCTCGCTCAAGCGCTTCAAGGATGACGCCAAGGAGGTTGTGGCCGGTCTGGAATGCGGCCTTTCCATCCAGGGCTACAACGACATCCAGGTGGGCGACCTCATCGAAGGCTTCGAGGAAATCGAAGTGGCCCGCGCCCTCTAATCCCCGCCCCTTATCTCCCCTGAAAAGAGGGGGGTATAGTAATTGCCAAAAATATCCTTACAGTAGGGACGCTCCACGGAGCGTCCCTACTGCTTGACGGAGTCTGATAAATTTGATGCACCCTCTTTTATCATCTCATTGCGTTCGGGGCGCGATGGGGCGGAAGAAGAATCGGAAATTAATATTGGAATGGTATATAGTAGCTGTTTAACTATATTTAACATTGGGGGGGGGTAAATTGCTAAAATATGTGTAAATTTGCGGCTGTTGAATGGCGTTGTAATAATATAGCCAAATTTCAAATTTAATTTATCCATTTCTTAATTTCACTACTGTCCACTAAAAATGGACGGGGTTAAAAATTAAATAAATTCGGTTCACTCGAACCATAGAGAACTTTGACATCGTTGATATTCTTTTTGTCGAACAGGTCCCGTATATGGGTTTTGTCAGTAAGCGAGATTCCAAGAATCTGAAGAACTTCGTAAACGCTTCGCTCCAGCTGCATATCATGTTGCATTATCGCCACGAGGCAATAAGTAATTATGGCACAATAT